>JAYWGH010000026.1:0-28235 GCA_043778375.1 bacterium | reverse complement strand
TCCTCTCACGCTCCTCTCAAATGTACTCGATACTTCTTCACGAAAAGTCGAGGCAAGTACACTCCAGGTTGCTGAGCGTACTCTCGCAGAGATCAACACGCTGCGATCTGCTCTGTCCCTGGGGAGACTATCACTCGATCCTACTTTGACTCGTCTTGCGCAAGCCAAGGCTGATGATATGGCAGTAAATAACTATGTTGGGCACACGGACTCCAGTGGTAATAAGATCGATGCTATGGCAAAGCGACTCGGGATCACTCTCAAGTGATGAATTTGAGAGAATGTTGCAGGGGGGACGGTGAGTTTTGCATATCTCCAGGCGGGTCTCTCGCTCTCAGGAGGGCATCGTCTGAACATGCTCAAGCCAACTTGGGGAAAGGTGGGTATAGGGACGGTTATCCGTAACGGTAAGACGAGCCTCGTACAAGTATTTGGAGAATAGCCCATGAGCTGTGCCTGAGAGAGGGTCTTCACTTGAGCATCACTGAGTCGTCACATATTTTTTACTTCCAGGATTTGAAGTTGGTATCAAGTCTCATAGGATGATTGGGTAATATTTTTTTACCTACTCTATGAAAACACCTTCTTATTTTTTCCTTGGACTTCTCATCGGGAGTCTCGTACTCCAGTCTGTATCCTCGAGTGTGAGTGCTCTGACGATAGATGACTCACTGATCACTAAAAAGCCTGCGAGTGCCGCTCTAGACTTTAAACTCCAGACTTTTAAAAGTTGTGGTGATATGCGCAGCAAGGTGGCAGACTTTATGGAGTCATACTATGAAAAACAGGGGCGCAATCAGTATTTTAGTCCAATGATCAAGGGAGATATGGCGGTACCAACTGCTGCTATGGTACCTACCAGCTCTAAATCTGAGTCTACTGTTGCAAGGAGTGGTGGAGACTACTCTACCACAAATACTCGGACACTCGGCGTGGATGAGCCTGAGAAGGTAAAGACCGATGGGCAATATCTCTATACTGCACGATCTGAGGACGGGGCGATCTACATAAATCGTGCAAACGATTCACTTGAGCTTGTGAGCAAGATTCTTCTTCCGAGTGAGTTTAACTCGGCTGAGTTATTTCTTGATGGGAATCGCATGATCGCAGTTGCTTCAAAGTATTTTTATCGCGAGAGCTTTAAAATGGCTTGGATAGATCGCTCAAATAAATCTATTGTCGTAGTCTATGATATCTCCAATCGAGCAAAGCCAGTGATCGAGCGATATACGCAGATCGATGGAATGGTGCGAGAAGCTCGTATGGTAGATGGTCAGCTGACACTCATGACCAATACGAGCTTTAATTTTCCATACGACCGATACCTCCCAAAGGTACAGGGAGACAGCCTCCAGCTTGACCTCGACAAGCTCTCTGCGGACTTTAGTACAGAGAATGTACTCCCAAAGCGGATAGATTTTATTGCTCGTAAAAATACCGCAAATGTTGATACAGCGATCAAGGCTGCACGAGATATGCGTAGGCTCTCAGAAGTGGATGCTGCAGGATGTAGCTCTATTAGCTACGTACTACCGGATGTAAATACTCTTGCAAACTATAACTTTACTCCGAGTTTTACAGCTATCACTCGGATCAATACTCGCAGTGCTACAGCGAGAGCCGCATCTACTCTCATGTTTGGAGATGTCGGTAAGGCGTACCTCGCTGCAAGTGGCAAACTCTATCTCGCGTCTTCTCTCTACTCGAACTCTGGATGGAACTGTTCTATGGACCCAGCAGTGAGCTGTATGAGTAGATTTATGGAGCCAGGATCTCAGACGGTGATCCATCAGTTTGATACACAGTTTCTCCGACCAAAGTATCTGAGAACTACCGTAGTAACTGGGACGCTCATCTCTGACTACGCGATCGATGAGGCAGCAAATGGAGAGCTTCGCACTGTGACTCAAACAACCGGGAATCGTAGCAAGCAAGAGTCTATTCTCTCTATTCTCTCACCGACTTTTGCAAAGGTGAGTGAACTCAAGGGACTTGGAGTGGGGGAGAATTTCCAATCAGCGAGATTTATCGGAGATCGTCTCTATCTCGTAACATTTCAGCAGATTGATCCTCTCTATGTCGTGAGTTTGACTGACTCAAAGTCACCAAAGATTCTCGGTGAGCTCAAAATCCCAGGATACTCGACCTACCTCCATCCATATGACGCAAATAGACTTATCGGTATCGGGTATGATACCGTGTCCGCAAGTTGGGGAGGGACAATGAATGGTGGGGTAAAGGTAGATCTCTATGATGTATCGGATGTAAAAAATCCAAAACAAGAGGGGACTCTCACACTTGGAGGAGCAGGGAGCTTTAGTGAAGCTCTGAATAATCCACGACTCTTTGTATGGAACGCAGCTCGCAACACACTCTACCTCCCAATGCAGATCAACACTCCTGTAGACTCTAAAGACCCATACAACTACAAAGATGTATTTCAGGGTATGGTTGCACTCTCGATCAAGTCTGGTGACGCAAAATGAGTAGTCCGCGAGATAGCTCGTACAAGCCATCTCGTCTGGGATGACACAGCTCTCAAAGCTGCACTCGATAAAGAATGTGCCCAGTATAAACCAGTAGCACGAACTTGTCGTAAGCTTATCAGTGGAGAGGAAGTATGTAGTGATGGGCAACCGAGCTATATACCAAACTACTGTTACGCTGATGCTGGACTTGGAGCATATAAGATGCAGAATCTCTGGAATCAGTCTGAGAACTTCATCGATCGAGTAGCATACGCGGGAGATCGAGTCTACACACTCTCACGGGCAAAGATCGAGGCGCTCGATACTGGACTAGTAACCAAAGGCTCTGTGAAACTCTCACCAAGAGCAGATCAGCCAGTCTCTATTATGCCTGCTATGATAAAGTAGGTCTAGCGTATAAAAAATCCCCCTGCACGTAGGGGGATTTTCTTGTGAGGTTATTTTACTTTTGCAACCTTCTTTGCGATAGGTTTCTTCTTAGCGGGAGTTTTTGGTTTATTTGGTGCTTTTTCTGGCGGAGAGACTTGAGTCTTTTTGGTTGGAGTAGCTTTTACTTTTGAGGCTTCTTTTTTTTCGATTGCTTTGGCCATTACTTTTTTTGGCGCTTTTTTTGGTATTTCTCGTCTATTAGATGACTCTGTAGTACGAGGCACTTTCGACTGATTTGCTCGTAGGATATGAAAAATACTAAAGTATACCATGAGCATAGCACCCTCTAAAAGAAAGAATGAAACTATCCCCATGCCAATATTCCAAGCGAGATCTGATGTCTTATCGAGAGACCCTGCTTCAAGTACAAATGGGTATATACTGCGGATATACTCCACATCAGCCGTAAGCTTAGATTGAGCAAAGTTGCTTGCAATTTTATCCCGAGCATACTCGCTTGCTCTTGAAAGTTCGCTTCATGGCGCGAGGACAAGGTTTACGTATTCGTGATCACTTTTATATTTTGTGCTAGGGAGAGAGAGCTCTGCATTTGTGCGTTCTACGATACTCGCGATATCGCGCTCGATATGTATTCGCTCGAGCCCGTAAGTGATCGTACTTATAATGAGAATAGCTGGTATGAGTAGACAAATAATCTGAGCTACTGATCCACGAGTGAGTTCCCATGAGGCCTTTACAAATGAGAGTCCAGTGCTTACAGGCTTTTTACTTCCATCCCAGAGGGTGAAATACATGTTTCCCATCATCGTGCGCACGATCATATACACTATCGCCGTCAGTGTAACAATAAGCCCAGTTAGCGAGAGGACGCCAAGAATTTGCTTGTGGAGATCGTTTTTGACATCTATGATACCCGTCTGCTCAAGAGTAAAGAGTCCAAAGAAATAGAGCGCTCAAAGAGTCCCGGGTATGAGGATAGCGAGCGTTGTCCAACCAAAAATAGTAGTGAATTTAGCGATGTACGTAGGTTTCCAGTAGATATTTGCTCGGAGAGGAAGTCTCACCCCCTCGAGGTAGCTACTGTATACTCGCAATAGAAGGAAGTATCCATAACTCAGGAGGAGAATAAATACCCCGAGTATCATAGCACTAGCAAAGATGACACCAAAAAGTGTCCAGCCATGATTCATGAGGAGTGTAAGTGACTCAGGATCGAGTGTTCCCTCGCTCATGAGCCTTGCTATCACACTGGTATCGAGCGATCCGACGAGACGTGTTACGAGCCACCAGATGATCCCGATGAATGGGAGAGAAAGCAGGGTGGCGAGGAGTGTGCAGGCTCCGAGGATAACGATCTTAGAGAGATTCCAGTGCCAAAAGTTGCGATAGAGGGTGAGTATATCTCGTCCTATGAGCTCGAGTGAGAGGAGATACTGTTTGAGGAAAACGGGCATAAAATGGGATAAAAGTATTTTGATTGTATTATGGGGGGTCTGATTTGCAAATATGTACGAGTTTTATATGATAGGTGAGTCACAACAGCACTTGAGCGGTCAACACCCGCGAGCTGGAGAGAGAAAAGGCGAAAGCTCAAGTAGATTCTCCCGGGCACTCCCGTTACAGAGTATACAAGTATGAGCCTCGGTGGCACCTTCTCCTCACGGAGACCGAAGCACGCAAGTTATTGTGTGTTTTTTTATTCCCCCCTATTTATGCATCGAACTCATACCTGCGGACAACTTACCACCGCCCATATCTGAACTACCGTTATCCTCTCTGGCTGGGTCGCCAATCGTCGCGACCACGGCGGAGTCGTATTCATCGATATGCGCGATCGCTACGGCATAACTCAAACAGTCTACGATACTGCCGAGGGAACTACTCCCGCAGCTGCAACTCTCGCGGAGGGATACAGGAGTGAATTTGTGATCAATATCACAGGAATTGTGCGTGCCCGTCCAGCAGGTCAACTCAACGACAAGATCGTCACTGGGGGGGTCGAAGTCCTCGTAACCGAGGCGACTATCCTCTCTGCGTCCAAACTCCCACCTTTTGAAATCTCGGATACCAGTGCCGCAAACGAGGAAATACGCCTCAAGCATCGCTATCTCGACCTCAGGCGTCGTCCTGTACTCGAGGCAATAGAGTTCCGAGCTCGGATGAATAAATATACTCGAGACTGGTTTAGTAGTCGTTCATTTCTCGAAGTACAAACTCCGATTTTTACAGCTTCCTCTCCTGAGGGGGCACGAGATTTTCTCATTCCGTCGCGACTTCATCATGGGAAATTCTACGCTCTCCCACAAGCTCCTCAGCAGTATAAGCAACTCCTCATGGTTGGTGGGATCGACAAGTATTTTCAGATTGCGCCGTGTTTTCGTGATGAGGACCCCCGAGCAGATCGTCACTCGTGTGAATTCTACCAGATCGACTGCGAGATGAGCTTTGTTGAGCAGGAGGATATACTCGCAGTTGCTGAGTCCTTTGCGCTTGATCTCGTACGAGATCTCACACCTGAGAAAACAGTTGTAACTCCGGTGTTTACGAGACTGACGCACACTCAGGCACTCGATCAGTACGGATCGGACAAGCCCGATCTCCGGTTTGGGCTAAAGTTTGAGAATATGAGTGAGGATTTTAGAGGCTCAGGATTCTCAGTTTTTGCGAGTGCAGTCGCGGATGGTGGTGTGGTCAAAGCGATGAAACTCGACGCACTTGCAGGACGAGAGGGGTCTCTCACTCGCTCTGAGATAGACGCTCTTACTGCAGTTGCTCAGGCAGAAGGGGCAAAGGGGCTTGCATATATTATCTATGAGGCCGAGGGGCCAAAGTCTCCGATTCTCAAGTTTTTTGCAGGAGGTGAGCTCGCAGCCCTCGAGGCGAGATTTGCTCCAAAACCGGGAGATGTCTTATTTTTTGGAGCAGGTGAGCGAAAACTTGTCAACAAAGTCCTCGGGAAAGTACGCTCTGCAATAGGTACTACTTTTGGACTTGCAAAATCAAGTGAGCTCGCGTTTACATGGATTACTGACTTCCCAATGTACGAGCTAAAAGACGATGGATCGTATGACTTTGAACATAATCCATTCTCGATGCCACATGGTGGAGCGACTGCATTTGACGGTACACCAGACCCACTCGATATCTATGGATGCCAGTATGATCTCGCTTGTAATGGGTATGAGATCCTCTCAGGATCAGTGCGAAATCATGATATAGCAGCACTCGTGAAAGCTTTTGAGATAGTTGGGAAGGGAGAGACTGAAGTGAAGGCAAAATTTGGAGCGATGTACAATGCATTTCAGTACGGAGTCCCTCCACACGGCGGGTTTGCATTTGGATTCGATCGGTTTTTGATGATTCTTCGAGATGAGGCAAATATTCGTGAGATCTATGCGTTTCCGAAGTCAGGAAAAGCCGAGGACACGATGATGGAAGCCCCGACTGAGGTGGATGAGAAGCAGCTGCGAGAGTTGCATATCTCGGTAAGAGTGCAGTCTGGAAAGTAGAATTTCTACTACATCCGCTCCAAAAAAATCTTCTTTTGCTCTTGGAGCTTTATGAGATCAAGTTTTGGGAGTTGATTGAGGATAAATGGCTGTCTTCCTCGAATGAACTCGTCACGATGCGTATCTACAAAGCTCCAGTACAGATAGTTAAAAGGGCACGCAGTATCCCCATATTTTTCTGATTTGTCGTATTTGCACCCTTTGCAAGAGTCGGACATTTTATCGATGTAGTTTGCACTCGCGATATAGGGCTTTGAGGCAAGTCGTCCACCATCGGCAAATTGGCTCATTGCGATCACATTTGGAGTTACTGACCACTCATAGGCATCTGCGTACTGCTCCCAAAACCAGTGATTTACGCTGTGAGGATCGTGACCCGAGAGGAGAGTAAAGTTGCCGATCACCATGAGTCTCTCGATATGATGAGAGTACGCGAGTCTATCGACTCGCTCGATCACTTTGTCAACGCATTTCATGCCAAGTGGAGAGGCCTCTGCGCCATACCTTTTCCCCCAGAAAAAGCTCGGGAGAGGAGTGGTGTGTGCAAAGTGATTTACTGTATGGATGTCGTCCTGGTAGAACTCAAAAAACTGGTGTACATATTCTCGCCACCCGATGATTTGCCGGATAAATCCTTCTCTCGCCGCAAGTGGAGCAACGGCAGCTGCGACCCGAGTACATACCTCGAGAGGTGAGAGGAGTCCCATACTCAGAGCCGTAGATATGAGTGAATGATGCACGAGATCATCCCCCTGATACATAGCGTCCTCGAGATCCCCAAATTTCCCGAGATGACGCTCGAGAAAATCAGCAAAAAGCTCAAGCGCAGCGCTCCGAGAAGTTGGGAAAATACAAGCTCAGGTATAGCAATAAAACTCTCTCGCCTCACGGAGCTCGGGAGTCTCGGGTGGCTGCCAGTGATCAGCGGGAGTATGCGTACGATCAAACTTTCGGTTCTCGTGATCGTAGTTCCAAGCTCCCCCTTCAGGCTTCCCATCGACCATGAGGAGCCCAGTACGAGTCCGCATGTACCGGTAAAAATACTCGAGGAGCGGAGGCTTTGCGTACTTTGCTCGAAATTCGTCGATCTCACATATAAATTCGCGGTTCGCAAAGGTCGAGAGCTTGATACTCCTATCACCGAGGAGCTCGGTGATACGAACAAACTTCTTGCGGATATATCCCTCAGAAGAGTCCATCATTACTATTTCTCACACTCCCGTGCGCTCGACAAAATCTCAGAGACCCATGCGATAGGTCGGGGAGATGACAAACTCAGTAAGAATCCCCTGGAGAGAGAGTTCAGCGAGGAACTCTTTCGCTGCAGCGTAGGTGAGTACTTGAGACGCAGGATGGAAATCGAGTACTTTTCCCCGAGGTCAGACGACTGGATCAGTCGGGATGATAACGCACGCATGCGTCACTCATTCAGCGAGGTAGCGAGTGCTGAGTTGATTATAGAGGAAGTGTTGCGCGAGCATTATTTGAGGTAAAAGCCAATACCAACGAGTACCATGATGAGGATGTTTACACTCCATTCTCGGAGTGAGTTTTTCTCTCCGAGAAATATCCGCCCAAATATCAGAGTTGTGATATTTCAGAGCATGCCAAGGAGGGTGGTCATAACTGGTCCGAGTGTCCCGATCAAAAAGAAGTGAATATAGCGCACACTATTGAACATTAACCCATCGATCGAGCGATAGAAGTAAAACTTTTTGGTGCCAGTGAATACTTCGGGGAGTGTTCACTTGTAGGTCATCATGATGAGTGCGGTGACTGTTGCAGAATATACTACTCGCGATAAAATATCCGACACTCGTGAGGCTATGTATCAGCCAGACAATCACGAGTCCATTGATGGCTGACATTGTATAGGTGGTAACAATTTTTACGATGGACGCTGGTGGATGGAATACTCCTCCATGAAACTGTGCTCCAAAGAGGATAACTCCGCACAAGAGTACTATTCCCAAAGTTGCTATAGAAGTATTCCCATAGATAAAAAATCCAACTACGACCGTGATAAAAGTGCTAATATTTCCAAAAAGCTGGAGAGTGGAGAGTTTTTCAGAGCGGTTGAGCTCTATGATACGATTTCCATTGTGGTAGATACTGATCGCGAGTCCTACGAATACGGCTCCTGAGAGCAGAGTTATATGACTGAGCCAACTTGTCTGGGTGTAGAGGAGTACGAGTGCCATGAGCATCCCAATCCAGTTGCCGAGTACTACAAACGAGCTCCGTCCTCAGGTCCAAAGTCCGATCGACAGACGATAAAACATCGTTGAGGCACTACCGAGAATCGCTGAGAATATCCCAAGAAGCATGCTAGATATTTGTAGGAGGGATACGACTTTTGAGACTTGGAGCGAGAGCTTTCTCGAGTACATGAGCAACTTCAAATAACTTCTCTTCTCCGAGGTGTGCAGCGAGCATATGAAGTCCGACCGGGAGCTCTATTGTATCGCCACTTTCATCCTCCGGCACTGCAAATCCCACTGGGAGCGAGAGTCCAGGGATGCCAGCGAGACTCGGAGGGACCGTATAGATATCTGCCAAGTACATCTTGAGGGGGTCAGAGACTTTTTCTCCGATTTTCCAGGCGACAGTTGGGACAACAGGGCCGACAATCACATCTACTTGTTTGAAGGCTTGCACAAAGTCATCTCGGATGAGCTCGCGCACGAGTGCTGCTCGCTTGTAGTACGCATCATAAAAACCACTCGATAGTACAAATGATCCGAGTATGATGCGTCTGGTAGGCTCGGGACCAAAACCCTCCGAGCGATTGAGGGCGATATTTTCAGGACGAGCGCTCGTATGTCCAAATCGTATTCCGTCGTAGCGGGAGAGATTGGTAGATGCTTCTGCGGCCATAATAATGTAGTAGACAGCGAGTCAGTAGTCTGAGCTCGGGAGCTCGATATTAATGATTTCGGCTCAAAGTGACTTCATGGTATCAATTGCTTTGCGCACTTCGCGTGAGACTCCACTATCGAGCCCCTCTCGAAAGTACGAGCTCGGGACGCCAACTCGTATGCCTGAGAGGTCTTTGCGACCCCAGATCGCGGGGTTGATCGTGACTGGAGACCGTAGACTCGTCGAGTCGAGCTCGTCTGCTCCTGCGGTGATCTCGTAGAGGTACGCCGCGTCTCGTACGCTGCGAGTAAATGTCCCCGGACAATCAAGTGAACTCGCCATTGCGATTACTCCGTATCGTGAGTTGCGACCGTATGTAGGCTTGAACCCGACTATTCCACAGAGGCTCGCTGGGGTACGAACTGACCCACCCGTATCGGTACCGAGACTTGCAGGGACTATCCCTGCGGCGACAGCGACGGCGGAGCCGGAGCTTGACCCACCTGGGACTCGATCTTCTGCCCAAGGATTGCGAGCAGGACCAAATGCACAATTCTCACCGCTCGATCCCATCGCGAACTCATCCATATGGCAGGTAGCGAGTCGATGACCACCTGCGGATTTTAGTCTATTAATGATCGTCCCTGTGTACGGCGGTATAAATCCAGTAAGCACCTTTGATCCAGCAGAGGTCACGATTCCTGATTCACAAAAAACATCTTTGATCCCAAGAGGAAGACCGGCGAGGGGCGATCTGAGTGATGCGAATACGGCAGGAGTATCTGCGATATATGAGGTTGCTCCGAGCCTTGGTCCGAGAGCTTCTGCTCGAGCGCGAAAATGCGCAAAAATATCGGACTGTGAAGTAGATCCCGATAGTATCATATCACGGAGTTCGAGAAGGGTGGAGTGGTGGAGGTTCATGGGCTTTTTTGAGAGGGTAGTGTATAGAAAAATATGAGAAAGGGAAGGGTAGATATAGTGAGTTTTAAGGCCGTCACCTCTCAAATATTAAAAAATTCGGGCACTGGGGCCCGAATTACGCCTCCCGACTTTTTTGATCGGGGGCAGGGAGAGAAACCTTTACGGGTTCTCTAATCGATTTTTTGCTGCAATCCTACGACCCTCACGGGCGGCAGGCAGGATCGTTGATCTCATTTCTTTTGCGGCCTTAAAGAAGGCAGCTTCATCTTCACTTTCAAAAGCTATGAGCTTTGCACAGGCAGTGTTGAGTGCTTCAAGTATCTCCTCATCTGTACTTTTTGGACTCCCAACTTTACAGTTAGAGCCTGGATTCAGTTTGATGAGGAAATCTACAAGTGCAGACCGTGCAGGAAAGAAATCTCGATGAATCATCAGCGCAAATCCTGGGAGAGTCGGCATGGATGCTGACTCAATGATTCGAAATGGAACAGGCTTTCCAAATTCTTCTGCCAATTTGTTTGCCCGAATTGCCACTTCTCCTCGCATCACGATCGCTTTTACTTTTTTTGCACTCCCAAGGTTTGTCGTGTAATACCACTCGCCTTCTTTTGGACAGTCGATTGACCATATCTGCTCGACCTTTTCAGATCGATTTTTATCTCGCTTTTTTGAGTCTATACAGCCTTTTGCTGCAAGAATTTCGAGCGAGTCTTTTTGCGACATGGTTGACCTGATTTCCCACCATTTTAGGCCATAACTCTTAAGCCCAGATATTGCTGCCCATGAGACCATGGCCTCAGGATTGAGGCCTATAAATTCCCCTTTCAGATCATCTATGGTCTTGTAGGGGCTATCAGCCCGTACAACGGTCGTTGGTCTTATCGCTTGTTTTCGACCAACAATAGCTGCAAAGTCCTCAGCTTTCTCCATAATGAGACTTGCGTATGCGGGGTTTCCCCAATACATGCCTGCTGTTTTTCCTCTCCATTCCTGCTCAAATGGCTCGAGCCGCAGTATCGGTAGTGGGTGGAGATCACCTTTAACCCCAGCCTTTTTTGCTATACCGCTGAGGACTTCGGCGAGCTTCTTATCTTGCTCACCGATGGTAGTGATCGATTGACCACCATCCGTACCAGAGAATATTGGAAACTCTCTGTTTTCTGCTGCCCAAGCATTGCTGCTCAGGCAGACGAGCACTGCGAGTGCCCAATTTTCTAGTAATTTCATGATTTACCTTTCTGCTCTAGGAGCGTTTTAATTGTACGAGCAGAATCCGGGTTTTCCCGTATTCTGCGAATATTTGATCACCGATCACTCGGTAATTAAATTTTCCACTTGTATCAAAGGAGTGACCCTCTGAAAGCAGAGGAATAATGACCATTTTTCCGTTTGCTTCTAACGTAAGCTCACCTTTGCAGGTAGTGCTCACTGTTTTGGCAACAAAGTTTCCAACCTCCGGATAGTAATGGATCTGTATTGCGCTCGGGGATACACCATCGGAGTTATAGCCGACGGTGTTGATCGCCACTACAGCGGCATTTTTTGGTAGTGTGAGTGTGGAGATGTCCCCATGCTCACAGTTTGCCATAGCAGCAGATGCTGCCAAGGCGAGAATTCCTCCAAGGAGGATTTTTGTTTTCATATTAGCCTTTATTTTCCCTGGAATATCCCAGTGCTAGTACTATATAAACCCTTATGATAAAAGCAATTGTGCTTTTATACTTTTTGTGTATGAAGTGTACATACTTCAGTTCTAAATGTTCTTGCTGGTTACTAATGAGAGAGTGATACTGAATTTTGCATTGACTCAAATCTGACTTACTTTACCATACTGACATGAAATTTATTTCTTGGAATGTAAACGGTATCCGCGCCTGCGTAAAGAAGGGCTTTGTAGATTACCTCGCACTCGAGGCTCCCGATATGATCGGACTTCAGGAGGTAAAAGCCAAAGAAGACCAAAATCCTATTCTCGCAGAGGCTGCTGAGCTCGGATATGAGACCTATTGGCACGCTGCAGAGAGGCCAGGATACTCGGGGACTGCCGTGCTCACGAGGTATACTCCTCTCACGGTGATACGAGGACTTGAGGGGCGGATCGAGGATGACAATGAGGGACGAGTACTCACACTCGAGTTTGAGAAGTTTTACTTTGTGACCGTGTACACACCAAACTCAAAGCCTGATCTTGCAAGACTTGCCTATCGTGCTCGATGGGACCGAGTATTTCTCGACTTTGTACTGAGTCTTGAGGCTCGTAAGCCGGTAATATTTTGTGGAGATCTCAATGTGGCACACGAGGATATCGATCTCCGAAATCCCAAGGAAAATAGAGGAAATACAGGATTTACGGATGAGGAACGTACGGGATTTCGAGCGATACTTGAGAGTACTTATACTGATAGTTTTAGATCACTCTATCCGGACATGTCACTTGCGTACACTTGGTGGTCAAACTTCTTTCAGGCGCGATCTCGTAATATCGGATGGCGTATCGACTATCACATGGTCTCAAAGGCACTTGCTCCGAGTATCACCAATGCGTTTATTCGGCCTGAGATTCTCGGTTCGGATCATTGCCCAGTGGGGGTAGAGATAGAGATATAAATTTTATTTTGACATATTATCTTACAATATTATAAATAAGTAATGATTCAGAATAACACACTCAAACATTATTTAAGTGACACTATCAAAACTCAAAAAGAAATTAGCTGAGTAACACCAGAGGCAATTTCTTTTTGGAGAGAATATATCGATCAACAATATCCTGATATATTAGGGCAGTATACACACGATGTTCCTCGAATGAGAGAACTTTTTAAAAGTTATGCCTGAAGAGAGCTCACTCCAAATAGGGCATGGGACGAATTTCGAATCATGTGGAAGAACTATGGCTCTGAAATTCAATATGAGATGAAAACTCTCAAAAAATTAGGACCTGGTTACTCAGAGATTTTAGAGATAAACGAGGAGCTTTTCTCTACATTGTATAAATTATATACAATGACTGGATCTGAAGTTTCTAAAGTTCAAGATGCAGATATTTTCTGAGTATCTCAACCTGTTTATGTGGCTGAAAATACTACACCTGAAATTCAAGAAGTTGTTTTATCAGAGGTACCTATATTTTTAAATAAATATCGAGAACCAGTTTCACATGAAGCAGTATATGGTTGGGTTGGAGATGTAAAAAGTAGGAGAGAGCGAAAAAATTTAGGAAAGAGAAAGTCTTCAAAGTCTACTTACGCTGATCTTAAAAAAATAATTGAGACACAGCTTAAAATCGTATTCTCAAATGTCCGACCATCAAATAGGTCAGATATTTTTGGGGATTACTTACTCGAGACTATTGCTGCACCAATTCAATTCCCTTATATTTCTCCCTTAAAAACTTCCTCCTCTGCTCTCTCACAAGATATTCAACTCACTGTAAAATGTATTCTTGGACCAGTATCTCGGGATAGAATTTTTAGATATTTATATAGTAAAAAGAACCAAATATCCTTTGAAAAGGGTATGGCGCAAAAATTTACAAATAAAGCTATACAGACAATCCATTTAAAATTAGCTCTCGTTGTAAGAATAGAGTCAATTATTGGGCGTACAAGAGAGGATCAAAAGGATATTGATATTTCCATAGAAATGCCAGGTCGGATAGACTCGAAAGAAGCTCATTTAAGTAAGTATCCACCTTGATCTTGCTAGAGATTTCTATAATATATGACCGATTTAGTCACGTATTATGAGTTTAGAGTTACAAGGTCTCTCAGTAGCAGTCGCAGGCAAGAGTATTCTCTTATCAGTGAGTGCAATTTTTGAGCTCGGGACGACCACCTGCATCGTCGGTAAAAATGGCTCCGGCAAATCGTCCCTCGCCCACACCCTCATGGGATATCCTCAGTATACAGTCACGAATGGGCAGATCATGCTCGGAGGTGTTGATATAACACAGTACAGCATTACGCAGCGCGCACATCTCGGCATGTTTCTCGCGCTCCAAAATATCCCAGAAATCCCAGGGATACGACTCGGTGAGTACCTCCGTACGATTTACAACGAGCACCTCAAGCGCAAGAATCCTGAAGTAAAATCCCTCACTCCTTTTGTCTTCAAAAGGTATATTACTCCCATGCTCACAGCTCTCGGACTCTCGATCGAGTTCCTCGATCGAGATCTCAATGTTGGGTTCTCAGGTGGAGAGAAACGGCGCATCGAGATGCTCCAGATCGAGCTCCTCGAGCCTCGCTATATCATCCTCGATGAGATCGACTCAGGACTCGATATAGGAGCGCTCGCAGTAGTGACAGCAAGTCTTCGTCGTCTCGCGACGCAGGAACGGGCGGTGATCATCATCACTCATAACTTTACGCTCGCACAAGAGCTCCAAGCCCATCAAGTCATCGTCCTCGAGGATGGCCGTATAACTCAGGTAGGTGACTCGAGAGTGATCGAGCAGATAGCAGCTTCCGGTGTATTTACCCAAAATAATGATTAGCCCAGTGATCGAGATCGAGCCAAGTATTTTTGCGGGACTCTCGCGAGAAATATTTGATGGTCGAGATGAGGTGGAGTACTCAGATGTCGCACTTCCGGGGATTTCTGAGGCGCTTGTTAGACAGATATCAGCCGCCTGAAAAGAGCCTGCATGGATGCTCGATCTACGACTCAAATCTCTCGAGATATTTCGGTCAAAGTTGATCCCAACTTGGGGGCCTGACCTCTCAAAACTCGATCTCGAGAGTATTTACTACTACGCAAAGCCTGCAGGAGCGACTGACGCAAAAAGCTGGGATGATGTCCCGGAGACGATTAAAAATACCTTTGAAAAGCTCGGCATCCCTGAGGCCGAGAGACAGATGCTCGCAGGAGTCGGAGCGCAGTATGATAGTGAGGTGGTGTATCACAAACTCAAGGACGAGCTCGTAGCACTCGGAGTACTCTTTGAGGACATGTCGGTCGCGATTCATCGGCATGAGGAGCTCGTGAAGCGATATTTCATGAAGTGTGTGCCACCTTCAGATCATGTCTTTGCAGCTCTCCACTGAGCTGTGTGGAGTGGAGGGACTTTTCTCTATGTACCTGCAGGGGTGAGGATATCTGAGCCACTTCAAGCATACTTTCGGATGAATGCTCGATCAGGAGGGCAGTTTGAGCACACACTCATCATCCTCGAGGATGAGTCTGAGGCTCACTATATCGAGGGATGCTCAGCTCCAAAATATGGAGTTTCGAGCCTTCATGCTGGATGTGTGGAGATCTCGGTCGGGAAAAACGCAAAAATGCGATATAGCTCGGTCGAGAACTGGTCAATCGACACCTACAATCTCAATACCAAACGGGCGATCGTCGATGATGGAGGATTTATCGAGTGGGTCGGTGGAAATCTTGGCTCATGAGTGACGATGCTCTACCCATGCTCTATCCTTAAAGGTGCAGGCTCCAAGGCTCGTCATATCGGAGTTGCTTTTGCGAATGCGGGACAGATCGCAGATACCGGAGCGAAGGTGATACATATCGGAGCTGATACCACCTCAGAAGTAATCTCAAAGTCGCTCTCCAAAGCGGGAGGTGCTGCCAATTATCGTGGACTCATAGATATAAAGCCAGGAGCACATCGAGCGGTCTCGCAAGTCGTCTGTGATGGACTCATCCTCGATGGTCAGTCGAGCTCGGATACCATCCCAGACATACGAGTTGCAAACTCTACAGCCATTGTCGCACAAGAGGCGAGTGTGGGCAAGATCTCTGAGGAGAGTCTCGCGTATCTCACGAGTCGAGGTCTCACGCAGGACGCCGCCAGACAAATGATCGTTAACGGATTTCTTGCGCCGATCATGAGTGAGCTCCCACTAGAATACGCACTTGAGATGAATATCCTCATCGGTATGGAGCTCGAAGGCGCTCACTAAACTATGCAAAATACACTTATCGCTCCTATTTTTGATCCTGCAACTCTTGCGGATTTTGAATTGCGCGGAGTGACTCAGGTAATGGTGCAGCTCGTAGCTCGTGGGTGTGCTGGGACAAAGGTAGAAGTCATCGAGGAGTTTGATATCACGGGTCTTGAGTCCATGAGTACAACTCTGCAGGTATGTGTTTATGCTCGGCTTTCTGACGCTCTACGAATCTCTGGAGGTCGACTTACTCGTGCTCTCGGCAAGTGGATTTTTAGCTCGCCCCAGGTACAAAATAGGTGTGGATGTGGGACGAGTTTTGGATTTGAAGATCCAGTGACTGTTCTCCTCACAAAGATCGCCCAGAGTCTCACAGTACCAGGTGAGAGCGGAGTTCTCGAGAGTGGAGTATATTTGATTACAAATCTTGCAGGTACTCGTGATTATACTGTCGCAGCTGGAGCAAGTGTTACTGTATACGAGCTTTCTGCTGCTACTACTCCTGAAGAGTCCCTCGAAACGAGTATTTGAGTGAGTGCTGGAGCGAGTCTGATCCGTCGTACCCTCGTACTTGGAGTGCCTGAGAGATCACTTACTCTCCAGGCGATCAATACCGCTCTCTGAAATGGTGCACAAATTGACCACGAAATACGAGTATATGGACTTGCAAACTCGAGGACTCGAGTGGACGCGATCTGAGAAGTGCCAAGTGGACTCATGGGGGTAAGTGTACGAGTGCATGAGGCGCAGACTTTTCTCTCGGAGAGTGCGAGATTTCGTGGGATCCCCAGTCTCATGATTGCGACGGATGCGGTGAGTGCGAGTCACTCACTCACTACCTCAGGGATAGATATCCACCAGATATCGTATTGTATGAGCCGTGGACTCACGGCAAAGACTGCCACCGAGCTCTTACTCGCGAGTCATATCAAGAGCCTCTTTACGGCTCTCCCAGACGCTACTACGACCCAGATCCTCGCCTATATCCTCGGACATACACATCCTAAACACCGCGACTAATGTGAGATATCAGATCCGACTTTCCGGTATTTACTGCGCATCCTGAGCTTGTGTACCTCGATAGTACGAGTACCACTCAAAAGCCTGCAATAGTGATAGATCGCCAGGCAGAGTATTTGCGCTCGAGTTACGCTAATATTCATCGTGGTGCGTATTCGCTCTCTGAGCAGTCAGAGAGTCTCTATACTGCCTCCAAGCAAGCGGTAGCAAGGCTTGTTGGGGCTGCGAGTCCGAGCGAGATCATCTATACGGCGAACTCTACCTCAGCGGTCAATCTCCTCACTCTCTCACTCACGAGATCTGGATGGCTCGAGCGAGGGGATCGCATTATCCTCTCGATACTGGAGCACCACGCAAATATTGTCCCATGGCAGATAGCGGCAGAGACTCTCGGACTCGAGATCGTTTGGGTACCGATTACGCCCGAATATGAGCTTGATATGGACGCATTTCGCGAGCTTTTGACCCCGAATACTCGAGTAGTCTCTATCACTGGTGCCTCAAATGTGACGGGGACAATCCCTGACTGGGCAATGATCTCGAGTCTGGTCCGAACTCATGAGCAGGTGAGTAGTCGTAAGATATACCTCGTGATGGATGCGAGCCAGGTGGTGCCACACATGGCACTGGATGTGCAGGCGCTTGACCTCGACTATATGTTTTTTACTGGGCACAAGCTCTACGTCGACTCGGGGATCGGGGTCCTCTACGGCAAGCGTGATCTCCTGAAGTCTATGACTCCAGGGCTCTCGGGTGGTGGAGCGATCAACTGGGTGAGTGAGACCGGATTTGAGCCCGCTGGACTGCCGTATCGCTATGAGGCAGGTACTCCAAATATGAGTGGAGCAGTGAGCCTCCTCGCGGCGATAGAGTATATTGAGGGACTCTGAGGGTATGAGGCGGTCTCGGCACACGAGCAGCGCATTACAAAGGCGTTTTTGCAGGGCTTTGCGAAGCTCGGCGGTAGGGTGCGAGTTATTGGGGGGATGGGGGCCGAGCGAGCTCCTGTGTTCTCGTTTGTGATACCTGGGAGACACGCGAATGATATTGCAGACGCCCTGGCGCAGGCTGGGATATGTGTACGAGCGGGTCACCATTGTACTGAGCCATTGCATGCGCGCCTGGGGATCAGTGGGAGTGTGCGGGCGAGTGCGGGGATCTATACCACGAGTGCGGATGTAGAGAGGTTTTTTGAGGGGCTCGGGGAGATTATTGGGTAAAAGGCTCAGTTTTTTGCGGTAAGAGAGTTTTTGCGGTAGGATAAATTTATGTGAACAACAAATAAGGCAAGTACTCACACACCAACCTCTCGAGCAAAAATATTAGTTACTACGGGCGCTTTTTGACTACTAGCTCTCTTTTCAAGTGGAAGCTCTAAAGAGCTTAAGTACGATGTGCAATGAAAACTCACTGCCACTCTTTCATTAGAAAGAAAAGCATGAAAGGTTACTGATCAAGAGTACCAAGAAGTTCTCACTCCTCTAATTCGTTCTGATATTATAGAGGAGGTTCGACTCAAGTTGTTTCCTGATCTCACTTTTTCAAGTGCAGAATCTAAAAATCTTAGAGTGAACGATATAACTCGAGAACATATAGTTGTACTTTTAGGTCGTATTGCTGAGACCTTTGACGAGCAAAATAATTCCAACCTTGCGAGTATATATCCACTTCTCCTCGTAGGAGCTCGGGGAGAGTGACTCATCACATCAGAAATCTTTGAGAATCAGAAAGTAATTGTTACGCTCCCGAAAAGCGAAGTTTCTCCACAAAATACTATATTGCCACTCTTTTCACCTGATGATATAATTCCAAGATCTATTAATACCATAGAGTACAGGGGAGAGATATTTATTCGTAAGAAATCTGAGTCTAAAAATTATTCAGAGCGTAAAGTACTTGCAGAAAAATATCAGCAACTGACTATATCGGAGAATTCTTTTATAGAATGACTTCAAAGTGTTCTAGGGGATACATTTGTAAGTGTAAATGGTCAAACTCTCTCATTGTCGGATGGTATGAGCATACGCTTGATTACAGATAGTTTTTACAGTCAGGTTCTTGAGGATGCACAGGAGAGAGAGGTTTCAATTATCGCTCAGATAGAAGAAAATATCCGCGAAGTGAATATAGGGAGTTTTAAGCGAAAATATGAGAAAGAAATAGCACTCGTATCAAGTGAGTATCCAGCGCATACAAATAGTGATACTGATCTACTTCTCAAACTCATAGGTCGTGTAAATCCCGATCTTTCACTTTGATTACAGGGTGGACTTGCAAGACTTGATAATTCTCAAATAATATTGATGTGAATGACAGGTGCCCAGAATACGAACACTTCTCAAGTTTATAAAGAAATCTCAATTGTTTGGAAATACTACCATACTCAAATTGTAGCATCTTCTGAAATTAACTCTTTTATTGCAAGTGTAAATGAAGAAAAGGTACAAAACTCTGATTTGATAGCCTCTGAACGAGTGCCTGATATTAATAGACAAATTCGAGGGATTTTTTTTATTTTGAAGGGTTTCATATCTAGGACTGAGGACTTAACTCATTTTGAGGTTCAATTGGTAAAAAATCGTATATTAGAGAGTGATATTATACCGAGTATCGAGCAGATTGATGCAGCAGAGATGAATTACCGAATTTTTAAACAACTCCGTAAGCAAGGGATTATCCCAGCAGAGTGAGGACTTGAGCCGGGTGATATTCTCACGATGGAAGACTTTCGTACGTATCTAAACGATATTGCTACCTATATGGGTATTGATGACATTACGATGAGCATCCCTAAATCCCTCTGATTTAACCTCAATAAAGACATTGCTCAACAAAGTCTTTGACAATATTTTCACTTCATGCGGAGTGCTACCTCTACTCTGTGTATGCAGAGTGTGCGATCAGGTCTTTCAAAACTCACGGGTGTCTCTATTGCGGGTATTGGAGATGTAAAAGATATTATCGCATCACCCACTAATACTTACTCCGCAGCAACAAAAATAGAGAATATGTTTCGGAATCAGGGGGCAAAAGATAAGTTTCATGGGTATATTCCTGATTTTTGAAAAGAGCATTTTATGGCACCTTCAGGAGCTAATATGGGAATGATATTTACAGATACTCGATCTGCAGATGGCTCCAGATGAGGACATGTTGCGGCACTGATACTTGCTCCTGACGGAAGGTGGCTTGTACAAGACCCCTACTATAAATGACCCCTTGGCGCACTCAAAACGGTGCAAGATTACTTGAGTATACGAAATCCGGGTCTTGTCCTCAAGCACGGTCTCCATAAAGACCCCAGCAAAATCAAATGAGCAGTATTTTTTCGAGGAGATTTACAAAAAATTGCGTTTTCTCCAAATAAAAGCACTCCAATAGTTGCGAGCTGAGAAAAAGTACGGTAAGTTAGATAAGTTAATCCTCTTTTATGTCAGAAAAACAAACAAGTACTCCAGAAAAAAAATATTACTCTGAGCAAGAAGCTCTGAATTTTTCTAAACAGGCTCTTAAAAGGCTTGGAACTGATATTCTCGATAAAGCATTGTTAGATGATATTACTTTTAATGATCGCAAGCCAGATCACTCATCTCATGTCTTCATCGAAGCTCTAAAAAATCCTACGATTTCAAATGTACGTGCAGCACAAACTATACTAGCAAAAGCTTCAAAGAAAGACGTAGATGGAACAAAGATTGACGTAGACGGAATACTTGGGAGGAATACTCTGCGAGCGATGACTTTTTTAGCTCAATTTGGTACTGAGGCAATTAAAGAAATAAAGCTCTCACGTTCTACTAGTGAGGGTAGCGCTACGACTGCAGGAGAACGAGACGATAATACCCCAATTTTCGTCAAATCTGCTATTGCACCTCAGGTGAGTGGAGTGGCAGCAGAGACAAAACTTAGTAATAAAGTTATCCAGTCGTCGGCTAATGTGAGTTCATGAGATAATCAAGGTATGAGTAGTTTTCGTTTCACGGATGACATATATAACAGTGCACGTGCTATGCTAGCTGGTAACGTCGACGCAAAAGCTGTTGCACAACCAGTACCAGTTCCAAAAGAAGTAAAGAAAGTTAATGATAAACAAAGGAAAGCTGTTCCTCTTTTAAATAATGTATTTAGTGAAACTAACGATTAAAGAGCATGATCAATAAAAAAACTACTCTTCACTCAGATGGGTGAACCGATACACAGCCACTCATAGGAGTACCTACTCCGAGTCAGAGTAACATTATATCTCGTATAGGTGCTGCAGCTGCAGCAGCAGCAATTATTTGAGTTATCACTCCTGATATTACTCATGCAGCAAATCCTCCGAGTACTGCACAGAACACACAAAAGAAAGCTCCTACTAAGAAAACTTATCAAAAAAAATACACTAGAAAACCAATATACTCGGTACAAAAAAAAGTAGATTATAATACAGCGGGAAAATATATGCAGGTATCGTCAAATAATCCAATAAAATCGACTCCTACAGTCGTAAATATTGGGGCTGCGCTTTGAGGTTCTATAGTCCCTAAAACTCGTGAACAAGTCGCAATGAGCCGACAAAATGAGGCATTTATCAAGCGACTTGAGACTGAAAAGTTTGAGTATAATGAGCTATTAAGGCTCATAACTGACTTAAGTCAGAGGAGTCTTCTCGTTGATGCACTTTCGACTGATACTGCGTTTGCTCAGGCAAACAAACGACTCCTCACAATCATGCTCTATGAGCCAAAATTTCAGGCAAATAGGATTGGCTCAAAAGATGACCTCACCTCTCCTGATGCACTCTCAAATTTTGAAGCACTCATACGAGTGAAATGAGTAGATATAGCCTGAGAAGTATATCGGTCTTACTTTGTTGGTCGAAGTGATTTAAAGAGTCAGTCAGCTCTTATGGCGAACTCACTGAGAGAAGTTCCAGCGACTCTCGCTCGTACGAGAGTATATTTGGGGAAAACAAACTCTGTGCAAGTTGCTACGAGTACTGTGGGATCAGTAACTTTAGCTCTTCCAAATCAAGAGTTCTTCGCTCAAATCCCTTCTACCACAATTTCTCCTGATCAGAGGATACCAGGGCGGAATTCCCCTATTCTCAAAGAGCTATCACCTACAAACACTATTACTGCAGTAGTAACCTTTCCTGCACTAAAACCCCAAGTTGTCTTAAAAAGTGAGACATCGTCAATAGTTGTATCTACTCCTCCTGCAACTACTCTCACAGTGTCAGCTAGTCAGGAAATAGTACCCCCAAAAAATCCAAATGTGTTTTCTTGATTAGTAGGCCCAGTACCAGCTAAAGAGTCTGCGGTATCAATAGTAAAAACAGTACCCTTAAATCCTACTCCATCTCCAGTAGTAAAAGCTGAACCTCCAAAAAAGATAGTCGTTGCAGCTGAAAAAAAATCTACGTCACAAAACCCACTCCTTACTACGTCTCAGATACCACTGGCAGGTGTACCTTCAAAAGCAGAGTTTATACAAACAGCTAAGCCTATTTTGGCTAAAACTACCACAAGTCTCGAGAATCCTCAGTCATTTACATCACTGTGAGCTCGTGAAATCTTTGATCAGGAGAGTATTGTCTGAATTAACTCTTTTCCTACTCGTATTGCAGCACTCGAAGCGGTAATGACTGACTCAATACTTACAGGAAATAATACGAATAAAGCGAAATATACAGCCTGAGTCATAAGTCTTATACTTTCGAACAATACAACAAAACCAATCGGATTTTCAAAAGGAAAAACTCTACTGAGCACGTATCTTGAATTTATCTGAAATCTTGAGAGAAATTGAATGAATCGAGGAAGTATCCGAGGAGATATAGAGCGTACTCTCATCGTTCTTCTGATATCGTGAGCACCCAAAAATGTAGAATTTGCTCTTCTCATTCGCTCAAAACTAGAAATAGTAGATAAAGAGAGTGGTACGATGAACCCAAATCTCGGTCTTCCTATGAGCTTACTGGCTGATATTCTTGATCGGGTACGGGATGGGGCAAAAGATCAACCAATATTTCGAAGTAATGAGAATCAAGATCCCGCAAGATTTACTCTCGCAGTACAAGCTCTAAAAGCGTACCAAATGAAGCCTCTTCGCGAAATAGAGTAGTTCCCTCGCATTCCCCGCATTCTTGGATACAATTCTTGCATGTCACTCTACTCTGAAACCCTCCTCGAATACGCTAAAAATCCCCCGAATAAGGGGATTTTAAAAGATGCCACTATCGAGTACTCTGAGACCAATCGGAGTTGTGGGGATAGTATGCGAGTGTATCTACGTATTTATGAAGACAGAGTAGTAGATTTTGCGTTTGAGGGAGATACCGCGATCGTGACAACAGCTGCTGCTGCAATGTTTGGGGAAGAAATTCTCGGGATGAATATCGAGAATGTACTCGTTATGCGATACCCAGAGATCCGCGCTATGCTCGGCCAAGACGTCACTCCCAAGAGGCAAATGGCTGCTTGTCTCGCACTAGTGGCGACCCGAAACGCTCTCCATATCTATCGAAACGACGGTCTCAAAGATGACTTCTCTGATGTGATCGACTAGGATTTAGTGATGAGCCACCGGATGCTCGGGACTCACACTCACTCCGCTGTGCTTGAGATTGTCGATATACGCTCGATACCAGAGAGTCTCTACAAATATCTCAAGGACACTACTCAGGTGACTCACAAATATGAGGAATCCAAGCCCCAATACCCCAAGGAGTCCGATAAAAATCATCTGGAGTAGTGCCGTAGTAATATAGGTGAGTATGCCTGAGAGTATAAAAGGGAATGCTATGAGGAGCACTACAGTCAGGAGTGTACGTATGTATACTACCAGGAGAGTTATATATAGGCGGAGGGTTATTCCGATATTTTCAAGTGCCATACTCGCAGAGGCGACTATCGCGTCAAACGCTGTCATTCATTTGAGGACGATAAAAAATCTCGTGTATGCGAGGAGTATATTGATTACGAGTGCCACCAAAAAGTAAAATCCCATGAAGGTGAATATTTGGGCAGTATACTCTCGACCGAGGAGTCGAATCAGAAAGAATGTAAAAGTAATGATAGAGATGAGTTTGAAGAGCGCAGTGATACCATTGGCTTCAAATACCGGCAGGAAGTGTCGGAGGCCACGAGATATTCCATAGCCGACTGTTTGATTGCGTATCACTACTTCACCCGAGTGGTTGGTGGTATCGACTTTATCAATGAGCGCGATAAGACCGCCCTCTGTGATAGGGATAATGAGGATATAGAGGAGAAAAAATATCAGAAATGCTACAAGTACCTGTATAAAATAATCTGCATGCACAAAATTTATAATCCATACAAACAGAGAATCCTTGAGATTGAATATACTCACATATCCCCACGCGACTTGGTATACAAGTACTCAGGCGAGGTAGATAGTGGCAAGAAAAGAGGGGAAGAAGTTAAATATCTTAATATGACTACTAGAGCTCGCTAGGTCCCATGCAGGCTCTACTATTTCTTCTTTCATGAATCTTGAATAGAAGATACTTCAGGGGCTACTCCTCGGAGTCGCTCACCAAACCAGGTAAAAAATCCACTTAAAGATTTGTTAGTGAGGTTCGCTATATGCTGATTGCGCAGATAGGAGTTACGTAGAGCATTCGTAATTTCTCCAGTACTATTAAGAAAAGATGGGATTTTGAGTCCGTAGATAATTTTATCTGCAAAGTATGAATACGGATTAGCACCTACTATAAATAAGGCTCATTCAGCTTTAAGGAGGGTATTAATTTTGATAATATCAGTAGCAAGCTCTTCGGGAGAGAGATTACGTGTGCGGAGTTCTTCGAGAAGCATGTCGAGTGCACTGTTGCGCAGGAGAGAAAAATTGAAGCCATCTTGCGCTTGCCCCGAGTGGAAATATGGTGAGAGATGTGTTCCGAGATACCCGAGATTCACTCAGGTAACCAGGAGATCGTAGGTTTTATTTTGCGCTTTGGTTATTGCTTTGAGAGATTCGAGACTCGGGTCAATTTCCTCGAGAACTACCTCAAAGCCAAGTTCAGTGAGTACTTTCTGTACTTCGGATGCGGCTTTACTGACTTCTTCGAGAGGATTGAGAACTCGGATTGCTAGAATGGCTCTTTTTCCATCACTTGTAAAAAGTTCATTTCCTTTGCGACTGGTTACGAGAGGCTTTGTAGGTGGGACTATTGGTATAATTTTTGGTAGTACAACTGCTCAGGTACTCCCTGTGCTTGAGAGGCTCCCAGTGAGAGTGAGTATAGCTCATGAAGCTACCATTCCTATGGAAGGAGTATTTGTAGAGCCTATACTCTGCACGGTAACTCCCTTTGGGGCCCATTCGTTTTGGAGAGTTTGTGCTACAGCGTCAGTGGCTACATTCCAGATTTCGATGGATTCGAGAGTTGTCACTATTCCTGCTCGTTCGACAGCAAGTCGGTAAATATTTTGTCATGATCGGAGATTTCGCAGATCAGCTCTTGCTCGATAACTGAATACTCCACTCCCAGATTCGTAACCTTTGAGACGATATCCGTTAATAAATACGGCGGTAGTGCCAGTAGGAACTCCTCATGAGAGGATGATTTCATCCTTTGCAACGACCGCGCTGCGAGCAAGATTTGTAGGAGTCTTAAAAAACTTGAGAGTTGCTGGTGCGGGTGCTGGTGCGGAAATGATGGGTACTGCTGGGCTCGATACTGGTGTCGTAACGAGTGCTCCAGTATTAGAAGAATTTGTTTGAACTATTGGTGCTAGGGGAGCTTGTGTACTACCAGTTTGTACGCGAGTTTCTATGCTCACAACTTCGCGACCTCGAGTATATCCGACTCGTTCAAGTGCTGTCGTGATATCCGTTTCTGTCTTTAGGCTACCAGAAAAAGCGGGGAGTATCGAGCTTTTAGTAAAAAAAGGATTTTTCACCCCCTCAAAGTCTTCCCCCCATTTCCCCCGACTTGCAAGGAGATTGATGATGAGAGCTCGTTTCTCAGGAGCTAAGGTAGTAGTATTTAAAAATGCACTTACAAAGTTTGGGCTCAAAAATTGTCCTTCAGTAAATCTGTCCCCAAAACCTTCTGATTGATATTGCCCTGGATATATAAAGTTGAGTCCGTCTTTCCCTACTATTAAACTCTCCTCATCAGTGAATATTTTAAGCACAATTCTATTGTATTCTGTAGGTGTACTTCCTGTCTGAGTAGACGCAAGTATTATTGACTCAACACCTGATGCCGCATTTATTTCTCGCTTTGAAAAGGTGTAGCCTGCGCTTGTGAAGGCTACAGAGGTATTTATGTTTTTACGAATTGCCTCGGTAGTTGATTTTTTGAGTATGGGAAGGGTAAAAAGCTCGAGACTTTCAGAGGATGGTGTACTTGTGCGAAATACGATAGCGTCTCCTTCTCGCGTAATTGCAAAGCTCGAAAGTGCAGAGCGGAGAGTCTTATTAGTATCAGTTTCTGCAAGAAGTGAGTAGGTAGAGAGCGCATCCTCAACAGTGATACGTGACCCATCACTCCATACTGCTCCGGGCTTAAAGTAACATTTTACTTGTGCGAGAGATTTCCCAAGATCACAATTTGCGAGATCTCCCTCCATAGTTCGTGATACTGCATTATATCTGAGAAGACCTTTGTAGAGGAATGATAGAATGAAATCATTATTCACATCGAGTGAGAACTCAGTCGGAGTAAGGCTTGGCGATTTCGCAATCATGCCAATACTCAGAGACCCACCTCGCTCTGGGATAGTCTGCGAATCCTCATAAATGTATATTCCTCCTAGGTGTATCCCAAGGGCTAGTGAGATGACGAGACAGAGGAGAAATATATATTTTTTAATTCGAAAAAACAATTGCATAATCAAATATCTGGCTATCCAGATGAGTCACAATTACGGTGCGAAAAAGAAATGAACAAGTGAGATTGCGATGAATGCGATCACAAGGATTATAGTAATAATATGAAGAACTTTTTCTGGTCCGCGGCGCTCAAACTTGCCGAAGTCACCAGATCCAGGCGCAAGTGAAAGTCCAGTCCCTTTTGCTTGGAGCATGATTATAATCGAGAGAAGTACACTGATCCCAACGAGGATCCACACGAGAGTTTGTATCATAATTAATGTTTGAAAAAAGCGCTGTAGATAGTATTGAAGATTGAGAAAATAACAACCGCGATTGCAAAGTTGACCCACCCAGAAATTACATAACTAACCCCTGCGATGTTGAGGAGCTCGAGTATTTTTTGGAGGAGAATGAGGATTACTCAATTGATCACGAGGGTAAAGAGCCCAAATGTAATGAGTATAAAGGGGAAACCAAGAACCTTTAGAAGGGGTTTTATAAAGGTATTGAGGAGTCCGAGTACTACTCCTGCTACAAGATAGAGCTTCCAGCCGCCAGTTGCTGTTACCTCAGTAGGCATAAGAAAGGCTATAGCGTAGAGGATAGAGGCGTTGAGGAGTATGGAGATGAATATTTTCATGAGAGTGAGTTATGGAGAGAGTATACTCAGGGGTTAGGAAGTGCAATTGTTTTGAATTTTCTGCGGGATAGGCTATCCTTGATATATGAAATGGTTTGCCTCGCTCGTAATTTTGATGTGTGTCGGATTTTTTGGTGGGGAAGTGTGGGCAAAAGTTTGAACAAATCAATTGTCTGCCGAGCAAAGGAATACACTCGATGAAGCAATAAGAACCGAACAGAATCAGGACTCTTATGAATTACAGTGAACCAGTACTCCTACGTCGTTAGATCCGACAACTCCGTCTCCCAGCCAATCCGAACTCTCAAGTAAAGGGTTTATGTTTAAGGCTAGTACTATATCCCCGTCGAGTAAAGTTTATAACAAAGGATTGAGTGAATCTGGTGGTGGTGAGGGAAATGTCAAAACACTCCTCGCTCGTATTGCGAACATTCTCCTCATCGTCGTCTCGACCGGAGCAGTACTTTCAATTATTATCGGAGGATTCTTTATGGTGACGAGTGCGGGGGATACAGAAAAGGCAAACCGAGGGAAAATCATCATCACCTACAACATTATCGCTGTGTGTATCGCGTTGCTCTCGTATGGGATCATACAGTTTGTTATTTGGGTTATCGGTGTACCGAGTTAAATATGCGTAAATATACCTCTCTCGTCCTTGCTTCAGTCCTAT
>JAYWGH010000025.1:0-6851 GCA_043778375.1 bacterium | reverse complement strand
TTGATTTTAGAGAAATTGATTGCTAAGACTAGTTTAATAAACTGGGCGCACCGGAAGGTGATATTTTCCAGATCTTGTCTGTATAGGTAGCAATATATAAATTATTCAGAGCATCCCTTGTCATTGACCGAACTCCACCGTATCATAATGTGCTAAATACAGTTGAGGTTCCATCTGGGGCTACTTTTTTTATAATATCACTAAGGCCACTCCCAACAAATATATTTCACTGGCTATCAGCAACCATACATGTTACACCTGAATTACTAATATTTAGTATACTTGATACACCACTTGTTGTTAATTTATATATAGATCCATTTTCATCATAGATACCATATACGTTTCATATGCTGTCAACGGTAAATCATCTAAGATTAAAAGAAGGTGTATTCAATATGCTAGAAATCCCAGCAGGTGTTACTTTGGTAGTAAGAGCTGACCCAAAAGTTTTTGTGTAAATGTTTCCAATACTATCAATCGCTATATCATTTGGCTGCGCTCACAAGACTGTATAGACACTCGAAACTCCAGCAGGTGTAATTCTGGTCACGCCAAACCCTCCTAAATCTTTTACATAGATGTTTCCTACGCTATCAATCATGATATCTTCGGGGTTCCATCAAGTAGTTCCATGAATACTTGATATTCCCATAGTATCAATTTTTACTACAGTTTGGTCACTATTATTTACAATGTAGGTATTTCCCAAGTTATCCGATGTAAAGCCTCGTAGTCTTACACCTGGGGGATAGGTAAATAAAGATACAGTCCCAGTAGGAGTGATTTTGAGTATACCATCTATAGGGAAAGGGTTAGCAAAAATATTTCAAGAAGGATCTACAGATATACTTCTTGGTAAAGGCCGAGCTATATAAGGAGTTGAAGGCTCTACTTGAAATGTGTAACTTGCGCTGCGGTTAACTCCGTCTACCCCTACTCAAGTCCAAGTACACGTTGTACTCCCAAGATTATTAAAAGGTCCGATAGTAGGAGAGGTAGGAGTGAGTGTATTTGCTCCTGAACATACAGCAGTAACATTCCCTGTAATATTAATTGGGTTGATACTAACGGTAAAAGTAGTTCAGCGCGTATGATTTACACTCGGTACTCCACTCACTGTGAGGGATGATACAAGGAGCGGAGGAAGAGGCAGTGGTGTCGCACTATAATACGCCGCTTTCCAGTTTTTCATCGTATACGGCACACTCACTATAAAAGGATCAGGTCTACTTGGGTCTACCCAACTTACTATTGCCTCAGCTGTGATAGTAGATGCGTCTGGTCGAGTAATCTTGATCTCTCGAGCATATGCTGTCTTACAGCTCGTAGTAACAGCATTCGAGCAGAGAGCAGTAGGGAGTATAGATCATGACTGAGTCGGAAGTCCATTTGCATCTAGATACACCGCAAAGTTCGCAAGGTACTCTGTACGGCCTGCTCCTGAGATATTAGCACTCACGGGTGGAGTTTTTCGTGAGAGTTCCCAGAGACCGTTTGTTCGCTGGCTGAGGGAGTATGATCCAGTGGATATGCGAGGGACGGTATCACTATTTGATCCTGGAGTTGAGCCCACACAGGATACACTGTACCCGAGTACATCAAAACATCCTGTAAAGTCACTAGAGAACTTTAGCCAGTTCGTATCACGGATATTTTCTACTCCCTCGAGTGCTTCTCGAGCATAAGAGATAGCCTGAATGCGCTTTTCAGTTGTATTGGTAAGACGGGTCCCAGAGTTGATGATCTGATACGCCCCTATGATCCCAACAGTCACAATCACAAGCACCACGACTACTTCTATCACTGACATACCTCTTTTCCCAAGAATATTTGCTTGGAGAGATCGTAGATGTGATAAGAGAGAAGTATTCATAGTGAGGATTATCGGGTAGATCCCGTTGATGCAGTCGATCCTGTAGCGACTACCGGCTCTGGGATGATGACTGGGGCAGGTTTCTCCTTGACGATATAGAGCTTTGAACTTGTAAGGAGCTTGTCGTCTGCTCCATAATACGTTATGAGATACTCGTTGACTCCTTCCTCCATATTTCCATTGAGTATACTTGCATTGTAGGTCCAGCTCGTACCAAAAGCCTTAAACTGTTGGAGCTGATAACTATTCACTCGAATATATTTTACGAGATTTGGAGCAAAAGATCCACGTATTTTTACACTTTCTTCTATAGTTTTGTGAGGATTGTCAGTTGGGGCGAGGATCACAAAGTCTTTACTTGAGACTGGGAAGCTCACCACATCAGGTTTTTTGATTGTAGGCTTTTTGGTACTCAGACGCACAGTGAGGACTCATTTTTGGACGATCACACCATCTGTATTGGTCACTCGGTAGAGGATATCAGTGCTTGCGTCTTTGAGTGCAAAGTCCTTGAGAATAAATGACTTATCAGTTGTGAGTATTTTTGCTTCCTGGCCGTTAAAACTGATCTTTGCAACGGATGATCCAGAAATAATCCCTTCAATAGCAATGATATCCTTATCTACCGTCATCTCGTCCTCAGGATAGCTGATGCGAATGGGTTCAGAAGTAACAGTAACAGCTGAAGTCCCAGTCCCAGTAGTTATATTCGCTCCAGTACCAGTTTCTACCGAACTCGCTCTAGACCCGAGGAGCTCGGCTCCGCCTCGCCGCATATACATACCAGACTGCTTGATAAAGTCATCGAGTGGAGCGATCTTGTCTGCGAGACTGGGGTTTGTTGCCTCGGACTGGAGGAGTGAGAGCATCTGACCTGATTTAATAGTAGCAGCACTCGCAGGAGATTTTACGCTCGCCTCTCACTTAAGGAGGTAGAGGTTACTCGCTCGAGTGTTCTGGTTGATGATGGCGATCGCTCCTGGCGCGAGATCAACACTAAAATACTTGAGGCTCGCTCGGAGGTCTCCATTTGGAGAGTCGACCCATCCGTATCCATTTGAGAGCTCGATAGTCTCTTTACCGTCGACTTTGCCTGTATAGTGTACCTCAGAGAGTGCCTCGATCCCGATCTTTGAGCTAGAGCCGTCGATAGTCATATCACCTTCCCCAGTCGTTACTCGTACCATCTTATCATCAGGATAGAGCTTTGTTGGGCCAGTGAGTTCTTTGGACGAGTCACTCGACATATAGATACTGATCTTTGCTTCGGGCTTTGGGGTCACTAGTGCGTGAGGAGTATTACTCCCAGTATTCGCAGTCTTGGTGCTCGAGGTATTCGATCCTCCTATAAAAGCCTTGACGATAACAATGAGTACAATGACTGCAATGATGATTGGGAGTGCAATCCCGAGTGGGTTTGCTCGATTGGTGCCACCTCTTCGCATATATTTAGGAGTTAGAGAGATCTTTTGGGATGATAGTATCGAGTGTCGCGTATGTAGCTTCCTTCCCTCGAGGGACTCTCAGGGATACAGTATCACCGATTTGTGCCTTGAGGAATGTTACACTTGCGGTGAGTACATTGTAGGACTTGCCATCTGATACTACTTGATATTTATCCCCAGACATCGTGACGAGCCCTATCTGCGTATCATAGGGGATTTCCTCGATGATCTTGTAGGTGATCTTGCCATCCGCGGCGATAATTGCTTTGAGCTTGCTGCCTTGGACAAGGTGAGACTTGGAGGCGTAGTTTTGAGGGACAGGATAGATATTGTTGTCTGACCCAAACATAGCCTCTCCAGTAAACACTCACTCAATGATTTTTTCATCTCCACTTTTGTAGCTCGTGAGACCACTGAGATCGACTGGCTCGGGTGAGCTTGCCCCGTCTCCTCCGAGTGTAGCGAGTACCTTACGAGCCGCAGTGATAGACTTTTGTGCAGAGTCTATGAGATCTCGGACAGCTGCTATTTTTTTTTGGTCTGACATTGATATTGGATTACACTTTCCTTAGTATACAAGCTTTTGGATAGAGAAAAGTGCTCGACTATTGCTAAAGTAAAAAACTATAGTACCACTCAAGTATGGGAGCATGAAATATCATAGCCCCCCAAAGTCCTATCGCAAGAAATGGGCCAAATGGGATAGCTGTCTTGCCCCCACGACCCATGCAGAGGAGTGTGACACCGATCACAGAGCCAACGATATAACTGAGAAAAAGTCCGAGCCAAGCAATCTGAGCTCCTCCTACAAATCCCATAAATACCGCGATGCGTAGGTCACCGCCACCGAGTCCGCGTCCACGAGTGAGGAGTATGAGTAGGAGGAAAAATCCTACTATCGGCAGCATCCCAAGCATACCTTGTGCAAGAGGAGAATTGAAGGCGAGTGTAGTAAAATCTCGCATGTACGACAGCTCAAGACCCATGAGATGGAGAGATGCGAGGTACACAAAGGAAACACCGAGAAATGTGAGAAGTACTTCGTCAGGGATTTCCATGTAGAGGAGATCATACGCGACAAATACGATCGTCACAAATGCAGCAACAAGGAGATATATGCTCGTTGCAATATGCTGGAGATCTCATGATGCAATGAGTGCTGGGTCGATAAAACATACACTTACAAGTGTAAAAATCCCTGCCATACTACACTCGAGCAAAGAGTGATATGGAGGGATGGCTACTCCACAGTACCTACATTTACCGAGGAGTCCGACATAGGAGAGTATTGGGAAAAGATCGAGTACACCGAGCGCGTGGTGGCACTTTGGGCATTCACTACGAGCTGAGACAAAGTTGGTACCTGCTCGGAGCCTTGGGATGAGTGCGGACGCAAAGCTCCCAAATATAGCTCCAAAAAGTGCGATGATGAGAGTGAGCATTATTCAAAAAAGTAACGGAGAAAGAGCGTGTGGACATCGGACCTCAGCGGAGAGGGGATACCTTTTATTCGAAGTAACTCCTCTAGTGTATGAGACTCTGCGAGACGCGCAAGTTTGGCGATAAGGGGGTATTGTACGCTCACCTCATTGTCCATACTCTGGGAGTGTCCGATGAGCCGGAGCTTTAGGAGAAATAATCAGTGCTCAAACTTTTCGGCGTATTCATTTTGTAGGCTCTCAGAGAGCCTCGTGAAAAATAAAAATATCTCTCCAAAAAACCAATCCCCAGATCCTTCAGGGAAATGCTTTCGCAGGCACTCGATAAACAGGAGGAATTCATGAATTGGACCGTATCCGAGGAGATCGGTGTGGACACTCATGATTGGCTCGAGAGAGCGTATCTTATTGACTGAACCTTTTGTATCAAAGAGTACTTCAACGAGAGCTCCGATATCAGCTCCTATTTTACTTTTAGTTTCACGTGCAAATCCACCAACCCGCCCATAGTTTTGAGTGAGGAAAGTATAAGTGAATTCTCGATCCTTGATTTCTCGCTTTGAAAGAACAAGAGCGCGAGTGCTATAGAGCATTACCGGAGACGGATTTTACCATCAGCAATCTCAAATTTTATCAGTACAAGTGCCCCGTCTGTTAGGGCGAGTATCTCTCCATTTTTTTGGATGATTATACTACTCACTTTAGCACCTGAAACCTCGATTTGTCCGATATATTTGAGTGCCCGAATATCCTTGAAGTTGCGACTATCGGGCTCAAATACCCAGATATTCCCGTCGAGGAGAAGGTAGAGAAAATTCGAGGTAATAGAAGTGAAGATACGTACGGGAGTATTTCCATTGGTACGATAGTTGTCGGGGAGTTTATTGAGAGTGAGACCCTGTCGAGAGAGGGAGGGAGTCGTGAAGAGTTTATCGATAGTGAGATCAGACTTGATAGCAAATAGCCCACTCCCAATCGTAAAGTCGAGGATAGGGTTGAGTGTCAGTCCATCAGGATTTGTGATTGCGACTTTGCTCGAAAATCCTCCCACACTCGGACGATGTCTCGCAATTTCATTTCATTTGTCTGCAAGGAGATAGAGATTACCGTTAAATACATGCACCATTGCACTCTTTTGCCAGCTTGCCTGCCCCTCAACATTTATGTAGGTAAAATCCCCCTTTGCGAACTTAAGCACTCGGTCCGTCCCGGTAAGGATATAGATGATACCCTCTGGAGTCATATCAGCCCCCTTGTATACCTCAGACTCAGGAAATTTAATAAGCTTTGCTTCGCTCCCCTTGAGGAGTGGACCGTAGACTCCATTTTCGCTCACTACAAAGTATCGTTTTGAGAATTCAAATACTGCCTTAGGTTTGAGATCCTTGGGAAGCCCGAAGAGACTTGTATCAGATCCCAGAGCAAAACTCTCGACCCCATTGAGCTCGCGCTTGAGAACAGATATCTGACTGAGGAGGGAGTTTACATCTTGTATAAAAATCTTCTTGTCGCGCACTTCAAATACGAGATCCTCTGCTTGTTTGATGTTTGCCTTGAAGGCTTCTTTGTTTGCGAGATCCCGACCGGTGCGAGCAAGTATTTGCTCAGCTTCTATGAGTTTATTTTTATACTCGACTGGTACAGTACCGGAGAGGCTCGAGGTAAAGAGAGATTTGACAATAAGCGTTAGAAGTCCAATTGCAACGACCATACCGAGACCATATGCACCAACTCTCACTTCCTTGCGACTAATGATAGATTGTACTCGAGGATGTGCTATGAGAGCCTGTGATCGGGTAGGTATTTTGAGTCCTTGTATCCATTTGGTGGTAATATCCAGAGTACTTTTGCTAAATTGTAGCACCTCTCGGAGAAGTCCAGGTCCTGATTGACCTAGGCGCGCTATCGATTCAGCAGCAACACCAAAGTGATCGTCTGCGTGTGAAAATACGAGGCAATCTACCTCTTCATCCGCCTCTCTTGATATGAGATCCTCAATAACCTCTGGATCTGGCTCACCTTGAAGTTCTTCGAGATCTTCACTCGTCAAAAATGAGAGGAGATCAATATTTGAAACAAATAGTGCGTCTC
>JAYWGH010000024.1:0-6958 GCA_043778375.1 bacterium | reverse complement strand
CTATCCGGAGATGGAGCTACTCCCTTTTGGGTGAGAGATACTCCAAGTCCTTGGTAGATACTCCTGAGGTCTGATACTCGTGCTCCATCTCGACTACTTGCTGTATACTGAGCATACCCTACAAATCCTACCGTCGAGAGGATCACGAGTATAGCGATTACTACGATGAGTTCTACCAGGGTGTAGGCAGAGGGGTTTTGGTATTTGAGTTTGGGCATGAAAAAATAATTATTTTCAGTATTTAAACATGTTATTTATTAAAAAGCAATAACTTTATTCGACACCAAAATAACCAAATGGTAGCATGGGAATATGAAAAAATTTCAAATCATTATTCTGATTGTTCTGTTAGTTGTACAAGTTAGTCCAAGCATTGCTTCTGCATTCAGCCCGTTATTTGCGGATGACCTCCCTGAATACGAAGAGACATATCTCGTTGCCACTGCCTACTATAGCCCACTTCCTGACCAGAAATACTATTTACGGTGAAATTTTGAGAGGGAAGTTGTTCTCAATGGCAAAGGCACCCATGGAGCGAGCGGGAAGTGAGTATTCACGGGTATGATCGCAGCCCCGAAGAGTTACACTTTTGGTACTCGAATCTGGGTAGAAGGGCTTGGAATTGGGTCAGTAGAGGATCGCGGTGGTGCAATTGTGAACGCATGAGTACGGGGCCATGCACATGATCGTATAGATATCTGGATGTGATCAGGAGAGGAGGGACTTGCGAGAGCACTTGCATGGGGAAAACGAACTGTAAAGGCTCGTATCTATACTGAGTCAGCTCCAAAGGTAGAATTTTCAGTAACACATCTCACGCAGGCAAGACTCGCGGCATCTGTTGCTCGTGTCTCGACGACTGTGGCGAGCACTATAGTCTTACCTATTCAGCCAGAAAAGGGAGTGAATACTCCAGTCATACGACTTGATACGATCGATCAAAAACTCACTGAATTTTCTCAGATTCAAGATGATCTCGCCCCACACATCGGAACTGACTCTGTCGAGCAGACTCGCAATCTCCAAGCAGCGCTTATTACTCTCGGATTTCTCAAGACTAAAATAACGGGGAAAGTCGGCCCAAGTACCCTCAAGGCTCTTGGGGAATTTGAGAAATCGAGTGGAATATCTCCAGTGAACAATACTCGCGCCCTTACTGAGTCTACCAAGAAAGCACTTCTCACTACCCTCATTGCACGAGGATATACGACAATTGATGTGATACGAGGATAATTTTGAGTAATATAAGGTTTTGACACAGTTATGCAAAGTTGGATCATGAAATCGGAACCGAACGAATACTCTATCGAAGATCTCGAACGAGATGAGTCGTCTCTCTGGTATGGGGTGCGCAACTATCTCGCCCGTAACTACATGCGAGACCTCATGCGGGAGGGGGATCAAGTACTTTTTTATCACTCGAGTTGTCCAAGTCCTGGTATTTATGGGCTTGCACGAGTGGTAGAGCCCACCTCTATGATGCAAACTCGTCTGGAGTGTCTTGGGGCACAGATGTGGAGAGAGCTCACTCCCGAGGCGACTGAGTCGGTAGCGATCCCGGATTTTACCCAGTTTGAGGCTGGAAAATACTTTGACCCAAAAGCTACTCCCGAGAGGCCTATTTGGTACGCCGTAACAGTTGCGCACGAAAGTACTTTGCCCTGTCCAATTAGTCTTACGGATCTGCGCACAGAGGCAGGACTTGGATCTCTCAAAATACTTTCTCCCGGCAATCGACTCTCGATCACTCTAGTCACCGAGACAGAGTGGGATATACTCAAAAAAGTTATCAGTAGTAAATAATCCAATGTATCAAATATATCACGCAGAGAGTCGTTGAGTCTCCGAGCTTGGCTGGCTCCAGAGTCGGTTTAGCTTTAGCTTTGCGGGATACTATGATGCAAAGAGGGTTCACTTTGGCGCGCTCCGAGTACTCAATGATGATATCATTGCGCCGAATTCCTGATTTGGAAAGCATATGCATGAGAATATGGAGATTATTACGATCGTCCTCTCAGGAGAGCTCACGCATGAGGATGATCTCGGCTCACGGGGGACTCTCGTGCCTGGAGATATACAGACGATGAGTGCAGGACGGGGCATTATTCACTCAGAGTTTAATCATGGCGATACCCCTGTAGAGCTCTTTCAGCTTTGGATTATTCCAAGCGTTCAGTGAGTGAGTCCCGCCTATAATCAAGCAAAATATACGCTCGTGCCGGGGGAGTGGTGTGAGCTTGTATGACGTACCTGAATTCTCTCTATCCACGCTGAAGCGAGTATTTTTCTCGGTGAATTCTCCGTAGGAGTTGAGGTCACACCTCTCGATATTCCTGCTGGGTTTGGAGTATTCCTGATGGTAGTAGAAGGTGAGATATCTTGTGATAATCTCGAGCTTGGGAGACGAGATGCTCTTGAGATCACTGCTGACATGCCAAATATCCGTATGAGAAAACCCTCAAAACTCCTCGCCATACGAGTCCCACTTCTTTATAAGTAAGCCTCACTCCTCTCTCTATGTACGTATACTCTGCTCCTGCGCCACTTGGTTACCTTCTTTTTAATCTCGATATAGAGGGGCTTCTTATGACCTGTGTTTTTACTGGTACTCTACCAGTAGGGAGCTTGAGATCGCCCGAGAGATTTAAAACTGCGTTTGATGCGTATTTTAGTCGGAGAGAGTCTATTTCACCACGTCTTGTGTCGGACCATCTAGTGGGAACGGTGTTCCAACGAGCAGTGTGGAAAGTGATCGCAGGAGTCCCAACGGGAGAGACAATTACTTACACTGAGCTTGCTCTGAGAGCTGGTAAGTCATGAGCAGCCAGAGCTGCTGGTATGGCCTGTGGGCGGAATCCAGTAGCTCTTGCGATACCCTGTCATCGGGTAGTGCGTACGAGCGGGGAGGACTTTGGATACTCTTGGGGGACAGAGAGAAAGAAGTGGTTACTTACTTTTGAAAATGTATAAATATATTCTTCGACTCTCTGTATTGCTTCTGAGTATTTGTACCTATCAGAATACCTTTGCTGACTATCTTTTTGGGCTCTATCCAGAGAATAATAGTACTATCGAAATACAGACTCTGGAGAAATCCTATGGCTACAAAGCCCCAGTTGTAGGATTTATTTTTGATACTTTTACCCCTTCTGACGCCGATACGCTTGCGAGGTCGATAGCTACTCTTGGAACGGATCGAGTATATCACATTACCCTCTCGCCCTTTGGATATTCCTCTGCGCAAGTTGCGGGAGGAGAGTTTGATGCTGCATATATTCGCTTATTTCAGACGATGAAAAAGAGTGGGGTAAAGTTTGTATTTCGGACGATGCATGAGATGAATGGGAGTTGGTTTAGCTGGTCATGAGATCCTATAAACTTTAAGAAAGCCTATATTCGCATCTGGAATCTCTCTCGCTCGGAAGGGCTTGATAGATCAAACATACTCTTTACTTTTTCAGTAAATCTCGAGGATCTCCCAGCAAAAGATGGGAAGGTTGGTGGGGAGATTATTTACTGCAGTGAGGCAGCACGCAAGAAAACTGGATGTGCCCGACTCGAGGACTTTTACCCAGGTGAGAGCTACGTAGATCTCGGGGGGCTCAGTCTCTATAATTGGGGACGAGGGCGAAATGCAAGCTGGGCGAAATGGCAGTCATTTGATAGTCTATTGCGAGGCTCAAAGATGCGAGCTTTTGAGAGGCTTAAGTCTTATAATAAACCTATCTTTCTCGATGAGGTAGGGACGACCGCAGTAAATTTTGACGGAGTATGGTCACTCGCTCGTGTTCATGAGGTGTATAAAAATGATCTAACGAAGAAGAATCTCTGGTTCACCAATATGCGAGAAACTCTCTCGAAAGAGCCAAGTATCGTTTGAGCTCTGTATTTCAACCGTGATCGTACCGCTTGACTTACCGATTGGAGTCGTCCAGAGGAGCTTGATTGGCGGGCATTGAGCACTGATAAAAGTACGAGCTATTATAGTATTTTTGATTTTTTTACTGATACACGGATGCGCCCGGGAGCAGTTGCATTTGAGCAAAAAGTAGTACCGGTACGAGTGCCGAATGTGAGGAGAAGATAATTAGTTGCATCTGTATGCAAAATTAAGATCAAGTGGCTCTTTTTTTTATTAAAAACTTAATAAAATTATTTTTAAATATAAACATTATTTGTTTCTCTTGTGGATCAATGTTCGCCTTGGTGAGTGCTGACAACTGGAGCTTTGCATCAGTTGGTCTACCACTATATATGATGATCGGTCCACTCTTTGTAGCATATCCCTTGGTGCGATTTCGTATCAAGAGTGGTATTCCATTAAGAAAATGGATTTGAAGGTGCGGGTCAAAACCCGCACCTTTTCATTTGCCTTGCATCCCTGTAGTTTCCTCTATACTCATCGCACATTAGATCCGCACCCTGCAAGTGCTTTATCTCCCAATTATGCGTCATATCCAGAGTTTTAAACTCCTCACTTTTTATAAGTTTATAGATATTCCTGAGTCTCGACTCCACGAGCTCGTAGCCGAGCAATGGCAATTTACTCATGATATTGGTCTCAAGGGGCGAGTCTACATCGGGACTGAGGGTATATCCTCGACAGTGACAGGGAATGCTTGACAGCTTCAGGCGTACCGAGCATACCTCGACTCGACTGGGTACTTTGTAGATATACCAGATATTGACGCAAAAGCCACTCATGTAGATGGGCATCAGTTCGAGAAGATGATCGTGAAGTATCGAGAGGAGATCGTCACAATGGGCGAGAAAGTCACTGCAGATGAGGTCGCAAAGTTTAAAAAAGAGATAACACCTGAGGATTTTAAGAAAATTATTGATGGCGAGTCAGATGAATATCTCATTGTCGATATGCGTAACGACTACGAATATCAGCTCGGACATTTCAAGGGGGCTATTCCGGCAGGGACTGTGAACTTCCGAGAAGTACCAAAACTCCTCGAACGCTACAAAACAGCCGCTAAAAATAAAAAAATCGTCTGGTATTGTACGGGGGGGATTCGCTGTGAGAAGGCGGCTGTGATCATGAACAAGGCGGGATTTGAGGATGTATACTCGATTGAGGGGGGAGTGGTCAAGTATACGAATACTTACAATGACGGTAACTGGCTCGGAAACCTCTACACTTTTGATGGGCGAGTGTCGACGCAGATTGGAGATAGCGAGACTCACTCAACGATCGCAAAGTGTACTTATAGCGATACTCCGACAGATCATGTGGAAAATTGTCGATATGGTGGGTGTAACGCGCTCATTACTGCCAATCTTCGTGAGTATAAAAAGCACGGGGGATTTTGCTCGAGTGAGTGTCTGGGGAATGCTATACAGACTGGACTTGTCAAGAACATAGATTGGGATGCTTTTGATTATCGACTGACTCTACGAACTGCGAAGCGCCACATAGAAGTGGGAGAAGAACTCGAGTGAGAGGCACTTATACAGTGTTTACGAGATCACCTCGATCGACTGTATGGCAAGGTTGTATATCGGCACACTGTCTCGCAGAAAGAGGAGGTAATGGTGGTTGATTAATCTTTTGCTATGCTTTATCTTTTACTATTTCTATTCCTCGTTCTTACAATATTTTGTGCTCGTGAACTCCTCAGGAAGTTTGTATTCCTCGGTGAGCTTGCTAAGTCAAATACCCGTGCCAAAACCTGGCACTACGACTGACAGAGAAAACCAGGAATGTACAATATCGCACTCCGATCAGATATACAGTTTTGAGCGCTTGTAGCTTTTAAGCTCGATCTCCCTCTCGGGTACTCTTGAGTTGATCCATTTGGATATGTAACTGCGAATAGTGAGGGAGTAGCAGTAGTTTCGCTCTATCTAGGTCGAAGTCCTGTAGACTTTGTATTTCTGCTCAATACAGATACTACTGTAAAAGTATCGAGTATCGATACTGATCAAGCTCTCACTCCAAATGTTATTTACCTACCCCACTGGTGGCAGAGACTGGGGATTTTTGGGTAGTATTACTCTAGCCCCACCACTACCTCTGCACTCATTATCACTACATCTACGAGTGGTCGATCTTGTCGATTAGTCGCGACCGTATTCATCTGCTCGACAACCTCCATCCCACGAGTAACTCTCCCGAATACTGCATGCTTGTTGTTGAGGTAGTGAGTTTCAGGTGCGGTGACGATAAAAAACTGAGATCCATTGGTATTACGTCCAGCATTTGCCATCGAGATTACGCCTCGCTCGTGGGTGAGAGATGGATCAAACTCATCATTAAACTTTGCACCCCAAATACACTCTCCACCTGAGCCCGTCCCAGTAGGATCACCCCCTTGGATCATAAAATTCTCGATGATGCGATGAAATATCACTCCGTTATAGTACCCTCTTTGCGCGAGAGTAACAAAATTTTCAGTCGTACGGGGAGTTTTAGTCGAGAGAGTGAGCTCGACATCTCCGAGGCTTGTGTGGAGTACAACAATAGGATCTTTGGTCATAAAAAGGGGGTTAAATTGCCCCGCAGTGTAGAGAAAAGTGTGAGTGAGTAAAGCTTGATTTTATACTTCAATATTTCCTTTTATCGGATAGAACTCATCTCATCGCCTCTCGAGTATAGTACTGATCTGCTCAGCTACATAGCCGAGAAATATATCTCCCGCGGATTCTCGTATAATACTCAAACAGTCGATCGGTGCAGCTATTCCACGATGTACGAGATCAAAACTCACTTCCGTGAGCTGTAACTTCCCGAGGTGTTTCAGGAGATCACCTGCATCGATAGGCACCACTCTCGTGTACTCACCAGGATGGAGCTCGATTGAGGGAGAGTTACTTGGGACAGATATCTCTGCGATCTCTGTACGCCTGAGTACTGTGACAACTCCACCTCCTCAAAGCGCTCTCCCAATATCTCGAGCAAGTGCACGGATGTAGGTTCCCTCAGATACACTTGCGCGCATTTGTATGAGGG
>JAYWGH010000023.1:0-6961 GCA_043778375.1 bacterium | reverse complement strand
GTAAATATCTCGCCCATGAGTGCAAGTGATAAACCACTAATCTTACAATCCATTTGGAGAGCAGTAATCCCTGCCTCACTCGCCGCAATCTTGAAGTCGAGATCCCCGAGAAAATCCTCCTGCGCCTGAATGTCCGAGAGTATTTGATATTTCCCTGAAGACTCGGAGTAAATCATGCCCATAGCAACTCCTGCGACTGGTCGCGCGATCGGTACTCCTGAGTCCATGAGCGCGAGGGTAGATCAGCATACTGACGCCATCGAGGATGATCCATTACAGGTGAGCGTCTCCGATACCACTCGGATGAAATATGGGAAATTCTCGAGGCTCGGTAGCACTGGTTCAAGAGCCTTCTCTGCGAGTCTCCCGTGTCCGACTTCACGCCTCCCTACTCATCGGAGCATTCGCACCTCACCTACTGAGTACGGAGGGAAATTATAGTGATGCACATACCGCTTGGTAGACTCAGCATAGAGATCATCTACGATCTGTATATCTCCAGGGCCTCCAAGGGTAGCTACAGAGAGCACCTGCGTCATCCCTCGCTCAAAGAGGCCTGATCCATGCGTACGAGGGAGTACTGCAACACTCGACCTGAGAGGTCGCACCTCGGTAGGAGCACGTCCATCGAGACGAGTCTTTCGCTCGAGGACATGCGCTCGCATGAAGTACTTGACTCGGTCGTACACAAGGTCTCGGATCAGAGACTCGCTCGGAGCATCCTCAGGAGTTACGAGAGCAGTAATATGAGCTATGGTGGTATCTTCAAGAGCCTCGAGAGCATCATGGAACTCCATCTTGCCCACCTCAAAAAGTGGGGTCATCATCTCACTCGTCACATATGCCTCGACCAGTGCGGCGAGTACCTCATCCTCTGGTGCGCAGGTGAGCTCTAAGACTGGGATCATATGACTCGCACGGTACTGCGCGACAAAATCCTCCTGTGCATCACAAAGCTCTCGCACGAGTGAGTGAGCATACTCAAGTGCGCTAAGCATCTCAGTATCACTCACTTCATTTGCTCCCGCCTCGACCATAGTAATCGCATCACGAGTCCCTGCTATGGTGAGATCGAGTCTCGCAGTCGCGAGTACTGCAAAGCTCGGATCAAACACATACTCTCCCCCCTGAGTGAGGGCGACTCGTACCCCCGCTGTTGGCCCCTCAAATCCGACCACTCCCGCGAGCTGCAAGGAAAGTGAGGCTCCGAGTATTCCCCAAAATCCGTAGTCAGACTCTCCGCTCGAGGAGAGAATAGTCGCGATGATCTGGACTTCATTTTGCACTCCCTTTGGAAAGAGTGGACGAATTGGTCGGTCGATGAGACGAGAATTGAGTATTGCTGTCTCCGATGGACGGGCTTCCCGCTTTGAAAATTTATTCCCACCAATCTTACCCGTAGCGTAGTACCGCTCTGTATACTCGACCGTGAGTGGAAAAAATGTTGCTCCCGCTTTTGCGGACTTAGTGACTCCTGTAGTCGTGAGAAGGTAGTTACCGACACTATCCCGGATCACACATGATCCACTCGCGAGTCGTGCGAGTGCTCAGGACTCGAGAGTAAAGGACTTCCCACCAATCGTACATTCTCGAGAAATCGTATTTTTTTGCTGTGCGTTTGCGTCGGAGAGTCCTGGAATCATGTAAATTTTGCTAGAGTCGGCAGTATATACAAAAGCGGGCGGAGTGCGAGTCTAGTGGAGAGTTGTTTGAGCGTCTTTAAATGGAAGTTGCATACATTTTGCAAATTTTTTCGCATGAATAAAGTCCTTGGTAGGGGTAATAACATATGGTTCTCCTTCAAAATTTTCTTTCCAAAAAGTAATCATAAGATTCTTTGCGGTTGGTGAATAGAGTCAATACTCTAAATACTCAGTCACTCCGAGCCATACATTTTTTCGCATATCTATATTTTGTAGCTCTGGAAGTTTTAAAATAAATAGTCATGCAATTTCATGAGCAATCTTTTCTAAAAGAATTCTGTGTTTCGTATCCTCAAGTCAAAGCGAACCCTCATTTTCAAAGAGATCCCAAGCTCCGAGATACTCGGCGTCATCCTCTATTTTTCCATTGAGTGACTGGAGAAAGCAAAGTTGCTCAGTTCGAAGTTTTATGTCTGCTGGGCCAATATACTTTATAACAGACTCAAAGAGTGCTCCAAGGGTATCGTAAGTAAATTGATCATACTCTTCTCACTCTGGAGCCCCTTCCGTCGGTTTTATACCAAGAAGATATGAATCTGGGGCAAAAGTCACCAGGAATGAACTGAGTAAAATTTCCTCTGTAAGAATCTCTTGATGAGCTTGAAGTAAGTGCCCTGCAGTGAGTAATTGAGGGGATTTATTTTCAAATTCTTCGAGTATATCCGATATACTATCGAGTCTCATTATAGCGTACAGGCCGAGGCCCGAGATTGCACTATCTCAGAGGTCAGCGAGCTCATGATCAGGCATTCTATAGAGCTGATTGATAGCCTCTTCAAAAATAACTGATCTCATTACGACCTTTGGTAACTCTAAAAAGCATATTCACTCACCTATATACCGGAGATACTGTATGTCAAATCATGCTATATCATACGTATTTGCAATTTCTCGTAACTTTTGAATTTCTGAGAAATTTTGATACTCAACTGCATTTTGCAAAAGAGCGTAGAGTGCCTCACAAAAATCAGAAAAATTTCCTTGAGGAGTTCAGTTGTCAGATAATTCCTGCAGTGGAGAGATAGCCCATTGGATATAGCCATCTAAAATGAGCTTTGATTTTTCATAATCTCCAAAACTCATGAGTAGCTTCCCAAGTTTAATCATCGCCTCATGTACTCCGAGTTTATAAGATTGTTCAAAGAGCTTTATAGCTTTTTTCACACTGACTTTTGTTCCGATTTCTCATAAAAGTATTGCTTCAAGATATATTATCTGTCCTTGCTCTCATAGGGTAAATTGAGATCTATCAATTAGGCGTATTTCTTTTAAGAATGACTCAATTAATTTTAAATACTCAGACATTCCACTCGAAATATCAATAGCATCAATCTCAAGAAAAGGTCGTTGTAGGAGACACTGTTCGATGGAAACTTTTAGGCTTACAACCGAATTAACTATATGTTTTGATAAAATCAGATCGCGCTCATCTGCTGAGAGAAATCCATATTTAAAAATGGTGTCGATTATAAGGAGTCAGCTTATATACTGAGGTGTGTACTTCGTACTTGGATGAAGAAGTGGTTCGGTTATTAAAAACTGATTCTGCTCAGAGTATGAAGCAAGCACTATTCTCAGAAATAGTACCAGATAGGTCTTCTCTTCCTCATTAGACTCGCTAAGAATGTTATTAAGAAGAGTATTTACTTCTGCAACTACTGATGATTGTGCTTGTATTTCTATTGAAGTATCTCATCTTTCGGGAGAGTGAGCTTCTAAGCTACTAAGCACTTCTTCTTGCATCTCGAGTATATCAGTAGCAAGATACAATTGTATTAATGTACGCAAGGTAGTTTCTCAGAATAACTTTAGACAAGTAGCTTGCAGTCAATCATTTTTGCACTGAACTTCGAGAGGAATACATCTGAGTTGAGTATGAGATCTCCGTAATCGATAATCTTGTTTATCAATCAATTCAAGAGCGTCAATGATTTCTATATCATCAGGGATTGCAGAGATATCGTCCATACGCTCTAAAATCTCTCTCGCTTTAGAGATAATTGCAAGATCTGACTCCCAGCTACAAAAACTCACTACCTGAAGAATATGCGCTATCATACTTGTTCTAGGATCTGAGCTATCTGTACTTTCACTACTTGAACCTTCTCATATTATTGTACTTAAATTACTCTCTATTATTGCATAAGAGTTTGAAGCATAAAACTTATAAAGCTCCGTCAATCCATCACTTCAGAAGTTTAAAATATCGAGGTGGAGTGTCAAATATGCATCCATGGATTCACCTGTAGGACCTACGAGACTTCAAAACTGTAGTAGGCGAAGTGCCCGAATCCTTTGATCTGCATACACTATACTCATTGACTTGGCTTCAGTATAAAATTGCTCGTTTACTTTTTGTACTATTTTTGGATCAAAATTACGCTCAGCTCTCGCGTGTTCCTCTACTGCACCAACGGTAAATAGTTTTGGAGATAAAAGTGGATTATTATACCATCAAGGTAAGTAAATCGGGAATTTTGAAGGACTCAGCAAATAAAGTTTTGGGAGGGTACTGAGAAAACTCTCAGCATGGAGATGTTTTCCAGCATAGTGAGCTAGTATAGAGGCATATCTTGAATCTCGAGATTTTGATCAGGCTTCTAGTGCAAAATCTGCCGCCTCATCCATACGTTTTTGCGTACAAAAGTGATTGAGAAGTGCTCAACCTGAGTCATTATCTCAGAGAGAGAAACCAAGATTCCAGATTTGCTCAGCTGTGATCGTATCACGATAAACAGAAGCGTAAATCTGCCCTACTGTGCACCTCTGAGAATCTGATAGTAGATTTTTACTATCTAGACACTCCGATACATCAGGAAGGGGAAGTGCTCGAAAAGCGTTTCTAAATGCATCGATTTCCTCAGCATCTTGGGTATAAAAATAATGTGCACTCCCAAAATAAGAATATATTTCATCACAGAAATTTTTTCCTAATGTTTTATGAGTATGGAAAAGTACATGAGAAAAAACTTTAGACTCACATAAATTAGTGGTTATAAGCAAGAGCTTCTGGAGCTTGTCTTTATCAGTAACTCACTCGATAAAACATCTGTTTATAACATTTGACAACTCCTCCCATTTTTCAGATATGTTCTCGTCAAGCTCGCAGATATACTCCCATACTTTTGGATCATTTAGGTCGAGTGAGTCTGCATCGAGAGCTACAAAAGCCTGATTTACAGTACTCACTGAGACAGTCTCACTCGGTAGCGAGGCAGGAGGAATTTCTGGAATACTCTCAGACCCTTTGACTATAGTTTTCATGTGTAATTTATATACACAAATTATAGTTAGTCAATACTATCCTACTTCTATCAAATTCAATACCTAAACCTACTTCCCCACCGCCCCATCAAGTATCGTAAAAAACTGCTCTGGTGAGTCATATTGCACCTGTGCGCCATTTATTAAGATCGTTGGAGTACCGTTCACTCGAGATCGTACTCCCTCGGCTATCTCGCTCTCAAGAGTTTTTTGGTAGCGAGCACCGACGAGACATTTCTCAAAGTCAGCAACATCTGAGATACCGACCTTACGAGCGAGCTCTATGCGCTCACCATCAGATACTGATTTTCCGTTCTTTTTTGCCTGAAATGCAGCATTCTCCAGTGCATAGAGTCCGTCTCGATACTCTCGAAACTTACCAGCTGAGAGAGCACAAAGGCTCGCGAGAGCATCGCCCTCTGCGTTTGGATGGAGTGGACCTCCAGCCGCAACATCAAAAGTAAGCGGGAAGTTATAAAAAGTCGCCGTTACTCGTCCTGTGTCGATATAACTCTTCCAGAGTTTATCCTCAATGCTGCGATGAAATACTCCACAAGCAGGGCACTGATAATCCGTAAAGATACTGAGTTTAACTTTAGAATCAGCTCCCCCAAATACTGCGGGCTCAAGTGGCTTGCTCTGCGTCATTACATAGGTGCTATTTGGATATGACCCAGTCCCCTTAGTAGAATTTTGCGCGGCTGGAGTTGTGGGAGACTGCGAGAGGCCACAAGCCGAAAGAGCAAAAATAGCCACAAAACTCGCAAAAACACGTAATATCATAAAGAAAAGTTAACTCTTAAAGCATATCGAGTTCGGACAGATTTTCAATGGAGTATTTTTGCAAGTGTTTAACCGTATTTTTGCATGACAAACCCAAATAATCCACTACACTCTAGCGAGTTACTAATACCCAATCATGATTCACGAAAGAAAACCACTTCCATACGCACTCGGAGATCTAGCGCCATACATCTCAGCGGAAACTATGGAGATCCACTCTACCAAGCACCACCAAACATATGTAGATAACCTCAACAAGCTCATCGTTGGTACACCACACGAGACACAGTCCCTCGAGGAGATCGTACGTTCAGCAAATGGTCCGGTATTTAATAATGCTGCTCAGGTGTGGAATCATACATTCTACTTTGATGGTCTCGCGCCAGCTGGAGGAGCAAAGCTCGATGGGGATCTCAAGTCAGCTATCACGAAGAAATGGGGATCTGATGATACCTTCAAGTTGGAATTCACAAAAGTTGCACTCGCAACTTTTGGATCTGGGTGGGCGTGGCTCGTACGCGAGGCAGATGGTTCACTCGCGATCACTTCTACGAGTAATGCCGCAACTCCTCTCACGACCGACGCAAAACCACTCCTCACCTGTGATGTCTGGGAGCATGCCTACTATGTCGATACTCGCAATGCTCGGGCAAAATACCTTGAAAACTACTGGTCAGTTGTAAACTGGACGGTCGTGATGGCGAGGTACGCGGTGTAATCAACTACAGTGTTGGTATGATAATCTGCGCAGTTCAGCTTGCTACACATTCTACCCCCGGTTATTCGGGGATTTTTTTTATGTGGTTTAAGATTTGAGATTTGAAAAGAGTAATCCAACTCAATCAAGGGCTCTCCAGAAAATAGATACAAAAAAACAGATCCGAAGATCTGAATTTTTACATCTCGAAGTAAAATTACGCAGCGAGTTCAACATCGTGAGCCTCAACTCCCTTCTTTCCTTCTACTGGAGTGTAGTTTACTGATGCTCCCTCCTTTGCTGGCTTTCCAGTTGTAGGATCGATTTCAGCCCAAGAGTTAAACACTTGACCACCTCCGAGTACTTTTGTGCAGTGGAAGAAAAGATCACCACCTCCATCTGCTGGAGCGATAAATCCAAATCCTTTGTCTGCTACGAGCTTCTTGATAATTCCTTGCATTGTGCGAGAATAAAAAATAATATATCTCGCACTTCCTTGCGTCTGCTTGAGATT
>JAYWGH010000022.1:0-7042 GCA_043778375.1 bacterium | reverse complement strand
CAGCAACTCCAGCGAGAGTAGCCCATACGAGAATAAGTGATGCACTTGTAAATGTCATCCCAAACGCACGAACACTCGTCTCAATAAAAATCTGTGCGATCGCAGTAATAATAGCCCACAAAAACGAGATACCCATAATAGGCACAAATAAAAGGCTCATAGTCTCCCGTACTCCATGGAAATAATCAGCAATAATATATGATCGACTCCGGAGATCTCCCGTAAAAAAGACTCATAGGAGTATGCTCATAATACATACCCCTACTATTACCCAGTGCCCAGGCACTCAGTAAGACTCAGCAATACGAGCTCACCCCACAGTCCCCACAAGTGTCGCGACTACAAATATAATATTCGCCTGAGCAGCTACAACAGTATCTCGCAATCCAGTCCCAGCAATAATTTCTGGAAGGAGAGTATTTTTAATGACAAGCCAGAGAGCCCCCCCAAATCCCACCATCAACCCTGTGAGATAAAATCCCAGTATCATACGATCTGGTAAATAGAGAAGTGGTGATCCAGCGAGCCCAAGTGCTGCTACTCAAAAGGCTATAGCAGTCGCAAACCTCACCCCCAGACGTGAGATAATAAGTGGGCCTACAAAAAATGCGAGTGCCCCTCCAAGTGCAAGGAGAGTACTAATACTCTCAAGAGTAATGCGAGAATCTTGCGAGAAGAGTGTCCAACTGTAGAGCTTAAACCCTGAGAGTATAAATGCTCCAGAACCTAAAATACAGAGGGTAAGAACGAGATCTTTGATAGTAAGTTTTATACTTTTACTCACTGGCGCGTTTTCAGGATCGAGAGAGACGGATATTCTTATGAATAGCATCCTTTGTATTGAGTTTCTGCGTATCGATAGTGTGCGATATTTTTTTAATCTTTTCGATATATGCATCTACATCTCGCATAAGATCAATAAGAATATAGAAGAGTGGTACTCCTATCAAGAGTCCTACAAATCCCATAAAATGCTCAGAAAGAATGAGAATAGCAAAAGTGACAAATACTGGAAACTCCATATATGAAGATACGATCTTAGGATTAAGGTAATACGCCTCGACTGCATGAATAAAAGCAATCATCACACTTATAGCTATTACCACATGCATCCCTCCATAGTTAAACCCTATGAGAAGTATAGGTACTGTAGAGATGAGAAATCCAAATACCGGAATAAATCCGAGTATAAAAACAATTACACCTAGAGTGGCAATAAATGGGAAAACTTCACCTCCATGGATAAAACTGATGATGAGGAGTCCTATAACCGTAAGTACTGCATTTACGAGAGCAATGATAGATTGTGCCTTAAATAAGAGACCAAAACTTTTAGAGATTTTTTCTGATATGAGGGAAAACTGCTCATGAATGAAGGCAAAATTTCCAAACTTCATTTCATCAGTGAATTTTTGTATTTTCAAGCGATCAATAATAAATACATAGCTCAAAATAAGTGCTATCACAATCTGCAGAAGGAATATCCCTGCCTTGGTTACTCGGTCAAAAAGTCCACGAAGTGTGGTTTCGATATTCCCTTTACTTACAATTGAATTAAAAGCATCATCAATACCAAGATCAAAGTTTACCTGTGATTGAATGGATGAAGCAGCATGTGTGAGTTGACTCGCGATAGCAGGGGCAACTTTGACAAGACCCTTTGTCTCCTCTATAAGCTGAGGGATCAGGCTATAAAACATGAGAGTAATCGCTGTTATAAAGCCAATGTAGATAAATGATATAACGATAATCGGAGTATTGAGCTTTCGGGCAAACTTTTTGGCAGGACGAGACTGCATCTGGGATATCGCAATATCAAATTTTGCTACCAGCCAGCTCGAGAGATCCGAAAAGAGAAACGCAAAAAGAAATGCAAAAAGAAAAATAAGGAGGAATGACTGGAGAGTATACATTACAACCCCAAGGAGTGCCAGAGCTGATATTTTTTCAAAGAAATATCGATTAAAGATGAGTTTAAAAATGAATGGGAGTTTCATAGGAATTTGCTAAAAAATATCAGTGATATCACGAATATTGAGGTCAGGTCTGAGAGTAGCCGGAGTAGCTGTACCACCAGACTGGAGATCGAGTCGCACAGCCACTCGAAGCCCAAAGAGCTCTTCGATCGATCGCGCAAGAAACTCATGTGTCTCAGGAGTATCGAGCTTTGCTCGGTCATATTCCGAGCGTAATGAGAGAATAAAAGTTGCAGGGTCAGTGAGGAGCTTGAAGGTACCAGATTTGAGAGCTGTGAGAAGAACTGCTTTACGAGGAGTAGACTTTACATGATCGACGAGTACTGGAAAAGAAAAAGTACTCGGTGCTAGAGCTTCTTTGGATATCTCGAGAGTAGGTAATGGTACAGCTGCTTTCTCGATGGGGGGCGCTGCGAGTGGTACAGCTACTTTCTCGGCAGGAGAAGTTGACTGAGGCTTTAGCACTGCTGGGACTGTCTGTAATGCAGGGGTTTCGAGAGACTTTGCAGGAGGTACTGATCGCACTGGAGCTACACTCTCTGGACTCATGAACCCGAGCATCGTCATCTCGAGGAGGAGTACTCCATCCGGGAAATCCTTGAGTCGGCTATAGAGTGGAGCGAGTACCCCGAAGAGTCTCCAAACTGGCACAAATCTCGCAGTACCGAGAGCCTGAGTTGCGATATTGCGCAGGTATCCGAGGAGCTCATCAAGAAATCTCCTTGGGTCGACAGATCGCTCCCTCAGTACTACGATCTGTGCAAGGAGTCTCTGGGTGTCTCCCGAGAGGATACTCGCTGTGAGATCTGCGAGAAACTCATCCCCGAGAAGGGAAAGATTGTCCATCACAAAATCATACGAGAGACTCCCCGCGATCGTATACTGCTCAAAGAGGGAGAGAGCGTCACGAAGTCCTCCTCGCGCAAGTTTAGCGATGAGAGCGACTGCCTGATGCTCAGCCTCTATACCCTCAAGTTTTGCGACATGCTCGAGCCGCGCGATAATATCTGCCTCGGAGATCTTGCGAAAATCGTACCGCTGCGAGCGAGAAATGATCGTATCGGGGATCTTGTGAGACTCGGTCGTTGCGAGGACAAATTTTACATGTGCAGGGGGATCTTCCAGGATCTTGAGAAGTGCATTAAAAGCACCTATCGAGAGCATATGTACCTCGTCGATAATATAGACCTTGTAGCGCCCCATCGAAGGCTGAAACCTCGCCCGTTCGATGAGCTCACGAACATTTGCTACTCCATTATTGGAGGCTCCATCTATCTCGATGATATCGAGCATGGATCCGTCGAGAGCGGCTTTACAGTTGATACACTGACCACATGGATTGCCGTCAGGGAGGAGAGAGGTACAGTTAAGCGCTTTGGCGAGAATACGAGCTACAGAGGTCTTACCAGTACCACGTGATCCACAAAATAAGTAGGCTCCGACTGTTTTGCCACTCGAAAGGGCTGAGAGAAGCGCCTTTCGTACAAAGCTCTGCCCGACGAGATCAGCGAGATCACTTGGTCTATATTTTTGGTACAACGACATGGCAGGATTGTATACAAAAAACTAAAAAGTGCGAGGGAGAGAAGGGGGAAATTACCCCGTCACCTTCAGTCTCACTTTAAACGTAGGATTTGCACAGGTTACTGGCATCCCTTGACCTTCTTTTCCACAAGTCCCACCATGGAATTGTGCCTTATTGCCGACTACAAGATCATTTGCGATCATCGATATATCCCGCATCATTTTTGGTCAATTACCTGCGAGATTGGCGGCGCGAATCGGATGAGTGATCTGACCATTCTCAATGCAATACCCAAAATTCGTCTTGAAAACAAAGTCTCCGCTCGTCGTATCGACCTGCCCCCCTCCTACCGAGGTGATATAGAGACCATTTTGGACACTCTTAATCACTTCTTCAGGAGTAGAAGTCCCATTCTCGAGGTAAGTATTTCCCATACGGACCTGTGACTCATGTGCATAGGTCTCGCGACGACCATGTCCATTGTGTGAAAGCCCTAAAAACTCTGCGGAGCTGGTTTGTTGAAGATAGTTGCGCAGGATACCATTTTCAATAATGAGTGCTCGCTCCGCAGAGTGCCCCTCATGATCGATGGTATAACTCCCCCGGAGTCACTGGATCGTCGGGTCATCGTAGAGTGTCACAAGCGGGCTCGCGACCAGCTGTCCGATCTGTCCCGCAAATGCGCTCGATCCCTGGAGATCTCCCTCAAGACCATGTCCCACTGCTTCGTGGATGATCACCCCTCCTGACTCTGCAGAGAGTACAATATCCATCTCACCAGATGGAGCCTCAGGAGCCTCGAGAAGTGCCTCGAGCTGAGTGATAGCTGTCTCAAAAAGGGTCCGAACACTCACCTCTGAGTACTGACCTACTGAGCTCTCGCCACTCATGACCTCATAGTACTCCTGCCGTACACCATCGCGCTCTCCTGTCACGAGGAGTGAAAGTCGATCATAATACTGCGAGTCACTTCCCCCTGCAAACTTACTCGAAAGGCTGATATATGAGTGGGACTTGAGTCCGATACCAACCTGGTAGGATGTTATTACTGAGCAGTTTTGTACGACAGGAAGTGCCTTCTGTACAAACCCATGAATGAGGGCGAGATCAGCTGCGAGATCGTGATGTGAGAGGATAAATACCGCGTCCGTAGGAGTCCACTCAAGAGCTCCTACTGGTGCTACAAAACTCAGAGCCTCTTGAGTGAGCGCCCCAAGCTCCTCGAGAGTTTCACGGGCACTGAACTGCCTCGACTTACCTGCCGTCTGCAGGAGGCTCACTCCCGTCGTCTCACCCATAGCAACTGGCTCTATTCGCCCGTTCGTGATCGAGAGTCCGATACTCATCGTAGACTCAATAAAGAGCTCTTTGTACTCTCAGGGGAGTGGAGCAAGAATATTTGCGAGATCGTGGTGGGAGTAGTGCATAGAAAAAGTAAGTGGTAGTGTAGCGCATTCTCACTATTTCCAAAATTACAAAACACGCTACAATGCCACCTTATCACCGCATTTACCACATGGAGAGAGACCAGATCATCCAAGATTGCCTTGACTACGCTCGCGAGAGTGGTTACAGAGCTCAAATAAACGCACAGCAGACGAGGGGTTTTGGTCAAAGTTACAAGAGTCTCACGGGCGAGATCCTCAGTGAGGGGAGTAGCGAGAATAATCTCACCCTCACGCTCGAGCTCGCAGGACGTAAGTCTAGTCGACACTACCTCATCACCCCAACGATTGACCCAAAAAAGATGGTCGATGAGCTCGTGCCGCTGCTCGCCTTTGCGACCCCTGATCTCGCTGAGTCACTCCCAGTCGTCACCGGAACTCTCACGGAGGATACCAGCAAATTTAGCTACGCTGAAATCCAGAGCTGGGTACAGAGTGCCTACGAAACTGCCTCACACGCTCTCAGCACAAATACTGCAGGACTTAAAATTGAAAATCTCGGAGTATCTGCGAGTATAGGAACTCGTATTTTTGCGAGTACAGACGGCGCCTATAAGGTACACTCAAGCTCAGGAAGCTCATTTTATATGGGGTATAGTGGTCGAGTCGCTGAAGCATGAGAAGTCGACTGGATGAGTCGCAGTGAGCCACACCTCATAGCATGGCAACCGAGTTATGAGACAAACCTCCGAGAGCGAGTCATCCTCAAACTCGCTCACAAGCCTGCAACTTTTAAGAGTGATAAATACAGCGTAGCTCTCGAGCCAGAGCTCACAGCAGAGCTCCTCGGTGAGCTCCTCGGACTCCTCTCGGGATATGCGATCGCTGAGAAGCTTACTCCGTTTACTCTCGGAGATATAGGATCTAAAATCCTTCCTGAGTGGGTAGACCTCTCAAGTCTCCCGACTGGATCTGGACTCTCAGCAACCAAGTTTTTTGATGGGAATGGGATCACCACTCTGCCACTTACTATTGCACAGGGAGGGGTACTCAAAGATATTTTTCTCTCGAAAGCTGCCGCAGATCGCCTAGGTATGACTCCAAACGGTCATCCAGGACCGATCAATATCGTCTGGCAGAGTTCCCTTATTCGAGACTCCCTCGCTGGAGTTCCACTTCTCCTCACTGGACTATCAGGACTACATACTATGGATAGCTCAACAGGGAATTTTACGCTCGAATGAGAAGGTATCGAGCTACGAGCTGATGGGTCTGAGAGTCACTATGTCAAAAATATCGGGGTATCCGGGAATATCCGCACACTATTTGCAACCCTTGAGGGAGTCCTCAGCGATACTCTTGATTATGGAAGTATTCGTGTACCAACCGTCATCACTGCCCCTCTTAAAATCACGACCCTCTAGCCATGGACGAGCTCATCCTCACTGCAGCGACGACTCTCTCGGTTACACCGATAGATATTTATGTGCTCGCGGCGGGTATAGTACTCTGGGGATTTCTCATGATCATCGGCCTCCAAAAGACCTACGAGATCGCATTTGGACTCGTAGTCGGACTCGCGATCTACCTCATGCTCACGGTGCTCCTCTCCCCCGCCTACCAGACCGTCGATACGATCGGGCTCCTCTCCCCGCGGGTATCCGCCTTTTTGATCGGGTCGAGTGTATATCTCATATTTATTCTCATGGTACTCACTCCACTCTCATGAGGGGTGAGATTTCCATATACGAATACTCGGCTCATCCGCATGTTTGAGCATATGCTCGTCTCGGCTGGAGTGATGGCGTTTTTTGTCGCTCTCGTGATCGGATTTACCTCTCGGACCTATATATTTGGGATCGAGACAGGATTCGTACTCCTCGGGAAAACTCTGATCTATAGCGAGCTCACTCGATGAGTAATACTCGGATATATCGCGAGTCATCTCCAACCATTTGTGCTCTTTAGTGTGCTCTATCTCCTGTTTAAGATGCTTTTTTCGGAGATTGTCGGAGCGCTCGTGCTCACCCTCTGGTACTGGGTAATGTCACTGCGGTTTCGATCTCGTGGAGGTGACTATGGCGAGCCAGAGCCACAAATGCATGACGAGCACCTAGATATGCAAGAGCTCGATCATGGGGGGCATGATGAGCATG
>JAYWGH010000021.1:0-2516 GCA_043778375.1 bacterium | reverse complement strand
TAACTTGAAGTACTTGTCACTCTGATGAGCTTCTTGGAGTACTCCCCTCACTAGAGGCTCTCGGAAAATCAAAAGAGAGCATATCACCTGGCCTCATTGCAGATATGAAACTCGTCTCAAAAACAGAATATCAGCTTCCTGATGAATAGAGATCCAAACCAAAAATCTTTTGCACCAGTCTTTTAATAAGCACCCCTGGCACTACTTGTATATTTCCTCCAAAGTGCGCATCGAGAACTTTTGATCCCTCAGTTTTTACTGTAAGATCTCCCCCTTGTATACTTAATACATCCTCAAGGAGTGAATCACTCTCCAGAATATTAGACAAGTGCTCAATAACAGCGGAATGTTCCCAGTTACGAGTCATAAGTACGATATTTCTCGCCTCTTTTGCACTTAATAGACTACTCGGTGATCATTCCATAAGTCCCAGTATTTCTCGCTTAATATCAACAGTCAAGGGTGTATCGATGAACTTTGAGCTCGGCTTTATGGCTTCGAGCTCAAGGACAAATCTTATCATAAAAATTATAGTAAATTTAGCATTTAATACTTACTTTCCACATAAAAGCAAGTCTCGCTTTCTCTCAATTTTTAGATACACTCTCTCAAACTCCGAATCCACTCGATGACCATCTCCCAAGACATAGAATCCCGCGTCAATATCGTCGAGCTCGTCTCACGCTATCTCCCCCTCAAAAAGTCAGGCGCCAACTACAAGGCGCTCTCCCCTTTTGTACAGGAAAAGTCACCCTCTTTTATGGTGTCGCCTGCCAAAAATATCGCGTACTGTTTTTCGAGTCGTAAGGGGGGCGGACCGATCAAATTTTTATCCGAAATGGAGAAGATCGACTACCGAGAAGCCATGCAAATCCTCGCAAAAGAAGTTGGTATCGAGCTCAAGACGGACTTTGCACGAGAGCGAGACTCCGGTAAGGCGGACATCTACGAGGCTCACAAGATCGCGGCAGCCTACTATCATGCGGCACTTTTTGCCCCAGAGAATACCGAAAAACTAGCCTACGCGCTCCGCAGAGGGCTCACTCACGAGACACTCAAGCTATTTAGTATCGGGTACTCAGGGGATCCGCGTGGCCTCTGGAATCTCCTGAAGAGTAAGGGCATGGAAGACAAAGATATCCTCGAGAGTGGGATATTTGTAAGTGCCAACCGTGATAAGTTTTTTGGGCGGATTATTTTCCCGATTGCAAACTTCACGGGCAATGTTGTCGGATTTACTGGGCGCATCATCGATCAAGGTGAGCCAAAATACCTCAACTCTCCTGCTGGGAGGATTTTTAATAAATCTGAAATCCTCTACGGCCTTAGCATCGCAAAGTCTACGATCACTAAGGTTGGCTATGCGATCATCGTCGAGGGGCAAATGGATACGGTCAAACTCCATCAGGCTGGATACAGTACTGCAGTTGGTATCAGTGGTACCGCACTTACCAAGGAGCATATCAAGTTTTTAACTCGGCTGACCAGCAGATTTTATCTCTGTCTCGATCGAGATAAAGCAGGAGTAAATGCGACTTTCTCAAGTCTTGACTCACTCCTCGGCGAGGAGGTTGACTGCCGCATCATCCAGATCCCGGGAGGCAAGGATCCTGATGAGTTTATCGAGTCAGGAGGCGACTTTGCAAAATGCATCGAGGAGTCCATCAGTCCAATACAGTTCTACATCGATGCTGGGTCGAGTCGGTACGATCTCTCGAGTTTTGTCGGCAAAACTCAGATCCTGCGCGAGGTCCTCAAGTATGTAAAACGCATGACTAATCGTATCGAGGCGGATATGGCGATCAAGTACCTTGCCAAGAGTCTCGATCTCTCACCCTCAGTAATCGCGGCGGAGCTTGGATCTACCAAGATGGTACGTCCCACTGAAATCCCAAATACCCGAGAAGGGCTCAATTTTGGAGAAACCCTCATTGGGTATATGTGCGCATATGATTTTTATGATTTGTTTTTAGAGAGTATTGACTATACTAATGCGTACTTTGAGGCTATCCCCTCTCACGCACTCATACGATCTGTGCTCAATGCACATACGACAGGGTGAGATCTGGTTGATCCAGATACTCAAAAAGCCCTCGCTCTCAAGATCGAGTCGGAGAATGAAGGAGTCCAGAGCGCGGCACTACAAATAAAATTTAAGGAATTCCTCAAACGAGTGAATAAACTCATGTTTGAACGAGAAAAACAAGACCTCGCTACGAGCCTCGATCCGAGCTCGAGTGAATACCTCCGAGCCTATTCAAGTCTCCTCTCCCGAGGGAAAAGACTTGGACTTATTTAGTTTTTATACTTAGACCCTCCCATGCCAAAAAAGAACGATGCAAAAAAAGTAGAAGTAGAAGAAGTAGACCTCTCGACTATCAAGCTCGAAGATCACCTCCCCGAAATCGATGAACATGATATAGATCATATCCCTGTACCACTCGATCCACTCGAAATACATCCTGAAGATCTCCAAATAGAAAAACTCCTCGAATGAGCCGATAAAAAAGCCAAAT
>JAYWGH010000020.1:0-31411 GCA_043778375.1 bacterium | reverse complement strand
AACAAAGTAAGAGACAAATACATTGAAGACGATAACTACTCCGAGATTATCCCAGATGCAGATGGATACGCGCGTCTCCCGACTTCATGAAATTATACACGCCGCTTTCAAGTAGTATTTGATGATGCAATAAGTCCCACGATACAACGCATTGAGTGGGGGAAATATGACGAAATACGCACCGAGTGACAAGTTTGCCAAAGTATAGATGGTCGTGACATCGTAGGAGTACCCATACTCGGAGATTCAGGAGTACAGGCAGTGATTACTATGCAGAACCTTCTTCCTCAGATTCTTGCACAACAAAAATCAGCTTCAGGATCCACATACACACAACTATTTGCAGGATGCCCAAGCACCGTAAACAACGTAGATCTTGCTACCTTTAATTTTCTGACTTGGGGTATTAATTTTACTATACCACTTACAAGCTTCAAGATTGATATTAAACCCTTCGAGAGTGCCGCATGTCCGATAAAAACCGCTGTCGTATTTTATAACATGATCAAACCATAATATGAGCACATGAACAACCAACACTTTCTTTGGACTCGACACGAGAGCTACTCATCCTGGATCGTTTGTAGCACCTCCATTACCAATTGTCTATAAAGAACTTACACATTGATTAAAGTTGTGAGATATCATTTTAATAATCATGACTGTATGAATTCTTCTATCTTTATTTAAGACATCAGAAAACACTGAAGAAATAATAACTAAACATTAAACATAAAACCGTATGGAAATTTTAATTAAAATATGATACGCATTGTGACTCTGAGTATTTATGTATGCTATATCAAACTCCATAGCAAATTTACTACCATTTCTCACTGTTTTTATTGATTGATTCTATCTCGTTTTCAACTTCCTTGGATATTCTTACGCACCAATGGTTGCGTTCACCAGTACTTTATTCGTAGCAAGTGCTTTCTCTATAGTACGTCTCATTCGCAACTTCATATGATAGAAAATCAAATTAAAACATAAATACACCAACAACTAACAAAAACAAATATGAGCTACTGACTCGAAATAATAGTGTGAGACTTTGGAGCCGGGAAGACTTTCTTCACTCACTCACACATTACCGGGTATTGATCAAACGATACCATAAAAATAGGAAACTATACTTCACCAGATTTTCATATTGAGTTCCGGAGTATTCACGACCTTAAGAATATACTCGTTGCAATCCGTGAATTTAAAAAAGACCCTTACAACCTTAGCACCAAGATAGTGATAGTCTTAGACGAGGCGTCTCTTTACTTTAATTCTCGAGACTTTAAAGAGTTTCCAAAAGATATGTTGCAATTTATGGTACAGCTTCGCAAGCTCAATGTACACATGCTTTTGATCATACAATCACTCAAGATGCTTGATATTAATTTTAGGCGCTTGTGTTTTTACGTTACTGATTATCGCTTCTGCATAAACATAGTCCGCCAGAAAAAGACTTTTGAACTCCTTTCAGAAGATGCAAACCTCGGCGATCCCATGAACACTCGAGAAGTAAAAAGCAAACTCCTCTGGCACCCCGCGATTGTAGTATTTTTTCGTAAAATGTTTATCTCACTTTATGGGCCTCTGGAACTTGCATTTTGATCCGCCAAGTACGACACCAATGAGTTAGTACTCACAAATATCAATGTACTCGATACACAAAAACTCCAGAGATTATTCCCTTGCACCATTCAAATAGATAATGAGGACCAGTATAAATGATTACTCACCGAGAAAAGACTCGAATTTCTTAAGGGCATCCACGCACGTGTACTCAAGCACTATGAGGCTATTATGAACCTATAGTTTACTTTTTGTTTACTTTTAATTGACACATTCCAAAAAATACACTATTATACCCTTGTAGCTTGAAACCTACCAAGAAAGTTGCTCTTTAACATTTAGTTTTGAATTTAGAAAAATACTAACTTCTTTATTTTTGTACATGTATACTCACACACTCATCCGACTTTTTTTGGACGATAAACGCATAGGACAGTGACTCGCTCTTACATCAATACGACTCTATCAATCAGCTTTCAATCATCTTGGACGCTCTGATGAAATAGATCTCGATGATCTGACAACACTCACTTCTCATAACTTCAAAAGATTCCTGTACTCACTCAACACTGAGAGAAATTGGACACCGCACGCATACAACCGTGTACGCAAAGATCTTTCAGTATTTTGCAAATGGCTCGTAGCTGAAAAGTTACTCACCGAGAATCCTATACTCATTATCCCAAGGAAAATACTCGCTAAGAAACTTCCAAAGCATTTCACAAACGATCAATTAGATAGAATGAAGTACCTATTGCATAGAATATACCCTGACGACTGATTTATCAGCATGCGCGCCAAGTGCATGTATTACACATACCTATACACCTGACTCAGGTTGTATGAGCTTATAGATCTTCAACCCCAGGACATAGACTACTTTGAGCGTACAATCACTGTTAAGAATTGAAAGTGATGAAAAGAAAGAAGAATCCCACTTCTCAGAGCACTTCAACCTGTTCTCGAAGACTACACAAAAGCACGTGACAAACTATCTATTGAATCATCATTTCTCTTTCCCACTGCCTTCTGAGGTCGTCTCCAACACCGTGAGATATACGGGATCATTAAGAAAATGCGCAATTCACTAGATTTTCATATCACGCCACATATGTTCCGTCATACTTTTGCGACAGAACTCGCAAAGAAGAACCTGAACATTTACAACATATCACAGATACTCGGACATTCGAACATTAATACAACAAAGATATATCTCACATTTCAATGTGCTGATATCTGAAGGCAAATTGACTGTATTGACATTTATAAATAATTAAGTTATACCTGAAAAGCCTTGTGTCGGTGGTTCAATTCCACTCCTCGCCACCATAAACAGACTACAACGAGCAAAGCTCACTATACAAAAACAAAGATAAATTACCAACCGACACAGAAACTTACGACAAAACTATATGCAAGTAAAAAAACAACCACTTCTGGTTGTTTTTTTACTGTGCCTAAATAACTTGTATTTGAGCATATTTCATATACTCTATGTCCTAAATAGTAAGACATATAGTTTATGAATATAGAATTACTCAATCTCAGAAATCTTTCAAGAACCATTCTCACAAGCGAAGATCTCGCATTTATCTTTAAAAGAGAGTACAAAGATATTCGGCGTCAAATTGCGTATTATTGTAATAGATGATACCTCCGGCGCTTACACAATGGGATATTCACAATAGCGAATAATCCTTACGATCCACTAGAGATGGCGAATAAGATTCTCCGACCTTCGTATATTAGCCTCGATACAGTACTTCGAAGAGAGGGAGTGATTTTTCAATATTCACAGGAGATTACTCTCATATCATATAAGACGACTGCTATGGAGATAGATGGTCTCAAGATTTCTTTTCGAACACTCAAGAAGTCAGTACTCTTAAACCATGACGGAATAATTCATACAGGCAATATTTCTATTGCCACGAAGGAAAGAGCCTTTCTGGACGCTCTCTACTTCTACAAAGATACCCACTTTGATAATCTCGGATCTATTAACTGGAAAGAGTGTCAGCGGCTTATAAAAATATATAACTCCCCTACTATGGAGGTACGACTGAACAAGTATCAACAAAAGTATGCTCAATAAAGAGAGACATCGGCTCATCCTCAATCAGCTCTTGATAGAGATCTATCGAAACCCGAGTCTTTCTCAGCATCTAGGCTTCAAGGGGGGAACGGCTTGTATGTATTTCTATGGTCTTGATAGATTTTCAACTGACTTAGATTTTGATTTGCTCAATACGTCAAAGATAGAAGATACCCAAAAGATCCTCCGCGCAGTAATTTCAAAGTATTGAGTCATAAAGGAAGAGTACATGAGAACAAATACCCTTTTCTTTCTCCTGTCTTACGGCTTAGGCGATATGAATATCAAAATTGAGATTTCTACACGAAACTATCCAAGTGACTATGAGTTAAAGAGTTGGAATTGACTCAGTATTCCCGTGATGACACAGTCCAGCATGCTTTCCAATAAACTTGTTGCCCTCACTGAACGCTCTGCAAATCGAGATATCTACGATGTTTACTGGTTTTTAGATCATGGCTGGGAATATGATGAAAAGCTCATCCTCGCACGGAAAAATATACACCTTCCTCAGTTTTTTCAGGAAGTGATCAACTCTCTAGAATCGAGAAGATGAGGTAATCTCTTAGAAAGACTTGGAGAAGTTCTCCTCACAGAAAAAAAAAAAAGATTTGTAAAAGATAAGCTCTTAGAAGAGCTCATTTGGAGACTCAGGTGATTGAGTTCGTAGAAATAATAGGCTACAATAGACTCAGTAATTCACCTCCATGCAAATTTCTGACTACTTTGTAAAAACCCTCACCCTTGAGAGAGATACAGTAAAAAGAATCAAGAGAGAAGAGCTCATCACTCTCGGTAATACAAATGTACAGCAGCTCGAGTTTCTCCTCTTTGTTTCCTTCAATCTCACTCCTCTCGGATTTGAGTGCTTTATAGCGTATTTTCTGAGTGAAAACTACAGGTATACAACAACTGTGCAAGGAGGCTACTATGACGGATGCATTGATATCAAGGGTATCCGTAAAAAGATTGACGGTACTCCCGAGTATATGATCGCTCAGTGCAAACAGTGGAATACCTACTCTGTGTGACTCGCAGAGGTTTCCTCATTTTATGGGCAGGTAGTAGATATCAGGTATGAACACCCGGCAACAGAGCTTTACTACGCTACAGTTGGCAAATTTACCGGACAGGCAAAAACTTTTATGGATGAAAAGGGTATTATATACCTCGATTTTGATACTCTCCTCAAAACCTCCGAATATGTGACTCGAGACGGGTTTATGAAGTATCTCACCGAACATGCACAAAAGATAGCTCTCAGTACTCGAGATAGAGATCAAATGCGTCTTTTTATAGATACAAATCGAGATGTCTACGCTCTCCTCAAAAAAGTACGAGCTACTCTCGCCCGCACTCATGCTGTCCCTGCTTATGCTGTAGCACGCGACCAGCAACTCGTAGAGATATGCAAGCATCGTCCACACAGTCTAAATAATCTCGTAGGTATAGGCTGACTGAGGATCGCGCAGGTAGAAAAGTATGGGCCAGGGTTTATAGAAGCTCTCACACAAAAGTCTCAAAAATAGGACCTGCTCGCTCTTGTATTTTTTGGTTTTTCATCTAACTTATTTTAGAAATACCTTTTTGCGAATACCTCAATCTTGCCCCTCAAATCTCCCCTCATCCTCCTCTGGTTCAAACGTGATCTGCGTATATGAGATCACGCGCCACTCCATCATGCACTCGCTGAGTCGAGGAATACTTGAGTCCCGGTACTCGCTTTTTATAGTTTTGAGCCCAGTGTTATAGAAGCTCCAGACTACTCAGATTTTCATAGACAGTGTGTCGAGGACGCGCTCACAGATCTTGAGTCCTCACTTACCTCTCTTGGTATCCCCCTGCGAATATTCACTCGAGAGATATCGCAGGTCCTCCATCTCCTGAGTGAGAACTATGATATACAGAGCATATACTCCCACGAGGAAACAGGCAACATGATCACCTATCAGCGGGATATCAGTATAGGCAAGTACTTGAGTTCTCGCTCTATCCCCTGGCATGAATATCCTACCAACGGAGTGATACGCAAGCTCGAAACTCGAGACAACTGGTCAAAAATATGGTCTAGTCGAATGCGTACGCAGATCATACCAACCCCTACAAATGAGATAGAAGCAGTCTTCATCCCCACTGTAGAGTGTGACTCCTGGAGAAGTATCCAAGTCAGAAATCCGAGCATACAGAAATGTTGAGAAACTGAGTGAATGCGAGTACTGATCTCATTTCTCACCACTCGAGGGAAAAGGTACATGTGAGGTATGAGTCGCCCGATTGAGGGGATGTCAGCGAGCTCTCGTGTGTCGATATTTCTCGCTTATGGGTGCATATCCCTCCGTCAGACAGTCCAGATGACCTGGCGAGCTATAGCAAAACACCGAGCAGCAGGTGATACAAGATTTGCTCAGTCTCTGGGGATGTTCCTCTCGAGGCTTCACTGGCAGTCCCACTTCATCCAAAAGCTCGAGAGTGAGCCCAGGTTTGAGAGCGATAACGCGATCTCCCTCTATGATACTATCAGACAAGCTCATGATCCCGAGATCATGGACGCGATAGAATCCGGGCGAACCGGTATTCCATTTATTGACGGAGTAGTGAGGCAGCTCACTGCTACTGGATGGGTGAATTTTCGGGCACGAGCGACTCTCGTATCTTTTGTTTGTAATACCTGCCTCCAACCCTGGTCGGGCAGATGGGCGCACTGGCTCGCACGCCACTTCTCTGACTATGAGCCAGGGATCCACTACTCGCAACTCCAGATGCAGGCTGGGACCATGGGGATCAATACCATTCGAATATATAACCCTACAAAACAGCTCCTCGACAAGGATACAGAGGGACTCTTTGTTTCTCGATTTCTCCCAGAGCTCGCACACCTCCCAAAACATCTGCAAATGGAGCCCTGGAGAGTCACTGAGATGGAGTCGATAGAGTACGGATTTGTGCTCGGGCGAGACTATCCAACACCTATCGTCGATATTGAGTCTGCCAATAGAAATGCTCGAGTAGTGCTCTATGGCATGAAAAAATCCATCGATCCAGCAGAGAAAGCTCGAGTCCTCGAAAAACATGGAAGCAGAAAATCTCCGAAGAAGCCCCTCAAAAAGAAAGTAGTGAAGCTAGTAGATGAGAGTATTTTGACGCTGTTTTAAAAAGGGGTATGAAAAGGCTGCTCTCCGATTCTCTTCCCTCCCACAAATTTCCTGCTACACTTTGCGTAAAATTTTTACACTATCACATGAATATTTTTCTCAAAATTGCAGTTTGTCTCTCTGGATATGCCCTGCTTGTATCTGGGGCTTCTGCCGACTGGTCAGATATCCCTCTCGCCCCTACAGGTATTACGAGCATAGAGTCCCTCGGATCCGATGGGAACACGCTCTACGCCGTAGGCAACAACAAAGATCTCTGGAGTTACAACGGCACTGCCTGAGAAAAGCTCCACACTGCCAAGTATTCCTACGGAAAAATCTGCGTAATAGCAGGAAAAGTCTATGCAAACGAGGGGTACTACGATCTCTCTGGTCGTACCTGGAATCCTCTCTCACTTCCTGCGAGTACTTGAGTGACGGGAGAGAGATTTCGTGTGGATAGCTGTATGGGCGAGAGTATTGGGATGATCTACGATACCGTAAATCCAAAGATAATAGTCTATACTCCATCAAATAGAATATTCCTCAATACGGGATTTAGCGCGACTTGACTCGACGGTAAGCCACACGTAGATCTCGTGAGCGACGGACAAGGTCGACTCCTCTACCTCTCAAACTACTCAGGAGTCTATCTCTACAATGGATCAACCTGGCAAAAAGTACGTGATGAATCAGGAGCTATCGGACGATCGGCAGATGGCATCTGGTATCACTCAATTGAGATCGGCAAAACTACTCAACTCGCTCGAGTACACAGATCTCATGATGGACTTACTTGGGAGTCAGTCGCCGAGGCGCAGGGCTACGCATACAAGTGCTATCCGTATAGCGTAAACTCGGCATACTGTATCGACGGGAGATTTGGAGCGTTTATTCTAGGCTCAGACGGCAAACGCACAAATCTCAGCGGATATGATACCAATCTCGGGGACCGAGATCTCCGAATCCCGCAAGTGCAAGTCATGGGAAGCGTCATCTATCAAGTAAAGGTTCGCGGAGGGAGCACTACTCTCCAAAAATATACTCCTGATATGGGAGCTCCAGCTCCTACGTCTGTATCCCAGGCTCCTTTGGTCGTGACTCCTCCCCCTCAAATAGTAGCACCAGTGGTGGCAGTAGTAGCACCAACATCACCCGTAAATTCAACAGTTACGTCACCCCAGCCAGCCCCTCCGACGATCACACCAGCTCCTGTACCAGTAGCTCCGATACTGCCCGCTCTTGCCTCGAGCATTGACCTCAAATATGCTACTTATCTCACTCCAGGTCTCACAAGTCAGGCGGTAGGCCTCGCCAGTAGTGGAGAAAATATCTATATCGCGGTCAATGCTCCGACTGGAGTCATCAAAGTATTTGATCCTGTGAAGCAATTGGTAATCCATGAGATAAATTTTCCGGATAAGATCCTCGACTTTAAGGTGAGTGCTGATCGTATCTATACTGTTACTGCTACAAATACCTACATTACTGACCTCCTCGGCGCGCAGATCACCAATGCTGGTGGTTGAAAGCGTATAACTCTCGGGAAAAACGGTGAGTTTTATGTCCTCGGAAATAATACGACTATCACAAGGTATAATGCAGCCGGGAAATCTCTCGGAAATAGAGTTCTCGTGCGAGCCTATGCTGAGGATATTCTCTACCATGCGAGCTCTGATCGACTCCTCGTAGTAGGATTTGATAACAAAAAACTCCCGGGCGGCAATCCTGTGCAGGTCGCGTACCTCCTCGCATTTAACTCAGGGTTTGAGCTCCAGTACACGAGATTTGGATTTAATGGAGCTGATCTCGCAAGAAATATCGCCGACACTCGCCTCTATCACTTGAGTCTCGGGGCGGACGATCGCGTCTATCTCCTCGGTGAGTCGGCAGGATCACAGACGATATTTCGCTACGATGGAGTACGATATGCGGGTGCAGAGTTACTCTCAAAGATCGATATATTTACTGAGCTCTGGAATACTGGATCAGCGCATATCGCCTACTTTGCAAAACTCGATCCAAGCACGGGAAATATCGAGAACTCAGCGCTCTCGATGTCTCGTCTCTTGAGCACCAAGTGAAAAGGAAAATCCAACACCTACCGAGTCCGCGATGGGGCAATAGCAGCAGACAAAAATGGGAATATCGTCGTCGCCGGGATCAATACCTCTACCTTTGGAGGGCGTGATAATGTACGGATTATGGGGCAATCCCTCAATACCTACTCAGGATCAGATGGAACTCTCCAGGCACTCGATTCTAGACTCAAGAGTCGGAAGTTTTGGGTTACTCTCGGAAAGTCAGGAGGCTCAAAATCTGAGATGCGGGATGTACTCCTCGTAGGAGATACTCTCTACTACCTAGGATCAGTACAAGCGGGAGAAGTATTCACAACTGATGGCTCTACTCGTGGAGGAGCAGAAACCGTGCAGTTTGGGGCAATTGGGTGGAGATAGGAGATTTTCTTTTGCAAATATAGAGAGACGCATAGCATTGATAAAATATTACTTTATGTCAAATACTCTGCTTTCCCGAGATTTAGATACTGATATAGGCACTATCTACTCCAAAATACTCCGCGTAAACTACACTCCAGAGGACTTTGAGGAGAGATTCTTACAGCTCTCGGCCTCAGATATAGGTGATACAATGCACTGGTATGGAGATTGCGTCGGGTTTTGCGGGATCATGGGGCGCGAACTCCAAAAGTTACAGTATACAGTGCAGTTTTGAGTACTCCAATTACTCCAGAAAGTAGATGGAAATGACTGCACAAGCATGCATACGACTATTAAAGTTCTTGCACAAAACAGCTTAGATGACTCCCATGTTGATATTTCGGAGTGAGTCATCTACCTTACAAATCAGCCTGCTCGTCAGTCAAATCCTCCGTCTACCATTGTATGCTCGGATTATCTCGAGTTCACTCCAGAGAAGACACCTCTGGACTACTTTTTAGAGCTCTGAGGAAATCCAGAAGCCTTTACAGCTATGCGTACTGCCCGTATTTTAGAGCTGAAGAATGCTCCACTGGATGAGAGAGCTTTTGCTCTTGCGAATAAGCAGTCAAGAGTAGTGAGACTGTAAAGTCTTGGCCTTCCACTCTATCTATCGAGAATTACGCGAGGTTCCTCATAATTTATGAGGTAAAATTTCGCAAAAATACTCGCAAGGGAAACCCCCTGTCCAAGTCACCACTCCCCTCCCAAAAACTGTCAAAAACTCCCCCCAAAACTTTTTGACAGTGAGTATCGCTTTTGCCTACAGAGATATCATTGGTATGGTGTACAAAAAATGTATACAGTAAATCCCGTCAAGTGATTTTTTATCTTTGACTTCACTCCCAAAAAGACTAAAACAAGTGCCTCAAATAGTTTTATCCACAGAATTCGGACATGGAAATCCAAACCCTTCGCGAAATCATACGATCCCTCTCACTCGAGGTGCGAAAACAGGATTTTTTAACTTATTTTAAAAAGATCTCTTATCTTGGTGAGATCGAGGGGACTCTCGTGCTCGGGGTGGTGTCAGCATTCATGCGGGACAACCTCGACCGCAAGTTTAGTACAGAGATCCTCGCTGCTACCCAGACGGTCCTCCCAAAGATAGAGGCTATCGAGTTTCAGGTCGATAAAAACATTGAGAATCCGAGCAACATGCTCGTCATCGACTGTATTAAAGAGTACAAAGATCTCACCAAGAAGCCAGCCAAAGAGGAAGTTGAGTTCCCTGGAGCTGCCGAGATCGATGGGATCAACGCTCGCGTAATCTCTGAGAAGTACCGACTGGATAATTTTATCGTAGGACCGTCCAATCAGCTCGCCTTCGCGGCTTGTGAAGCAGTTGCCCGCAAGCCTGGATCAGCTTATAATCCCCTCTATATTTACGGGGATGTAGGACTTGGGAAGACACATCTCCTCCAAGCGGCAGGAAACAGCATTCGTGCGAGATATAAAGATAAAAAGGTGATCTATACGACGGCTGATAGATTTTTATCAGACTATGTCAGCTCGGTCAAAAAGCGCACTGTAGATAAGCTCAAGGAGAAGTATAGCTCGATAGATGTCCTCATCATCGACGATGTACAGTTCTTGGTCGGGAAAGCACAAACGCAAGAAATGCTCTACAACATATTTAATATTATGTACGAGCAAGGACGGCAAATGATCCTCTCGGGTGACCGTGCTCCGCGCGAGCTCGGAGAGCTCGAGCCTCGCCTCAAAAGTCGGTTTGAGTGGGGTATTATTGTCGATGTAGGAGCTCCCGACTTTGAGACGAGGCTTGCGATCCTTCAAGAGAAGGCTCGCGCGCGGGAGTTCATCATTCCACAAGAGGTTACCGAGTATATTGCTTATAATGCACACTCCAATGTTCGTGAGATCGAGGGGATTCTCAACCAGATCATCGCCGAATACGAGCTCCACAACACGCCTCCTACCCTCGAGAATGTCTCAGCGCGCATGAATCGCCTTGGGCTCACAAATGGTATTCACCTCACAAAAGCTAAGCGCAATAGCTCTACCACCTACGAGGATCTCCTATCGGCTGTGAGCGACCACTTTGGTATAGAAAAGAGACTCATCCTCGGAGACGAGCGCCAAAAACAGTATATGATCCCACGACAGGTCGCTATGTACCTTCTCAAAAATCGGATGAATTTTACCTATGAGCGCATCGGAAATATTTTCTCTGGACGCAATCACTCAGCCGTACTCTACTCGTGCCGCAAGATCGAGAGTATTCTCAAAAAAGACCAAAATCTCTACTACGAGGTCAATGTTATCCGTGATAAGCTCGGGCTCTAGCATATGACTGACTCCACTCTCGTACCTGGGATTCTCTATCTTGTCGCCACTCCTATCGGAAATCTGGAGGATATTACTCTGCGAGCCATACGCATCCTTGGTGAAGCGGACATAGTCGCGTGTGAGGATACTCGCTCGACTGGGATGCTCCTCGGATACCTCGAGATCAAGGCCAAAAAGCTCCTCTCCTACCACTCGTACTCGACAAGTGATCGAGAAAACTATATTATCGAGCTCCTAGTAGGCGGACAAAATATCGCGCTCGTCTCAGACGCCTGAACTCCCGGAATCTCAGACCCTGCCTACTCGCTCGTGAGACTCGCGGTTGAGGCTGGAGTGACTATTTGCCCTATCCCAGGAGCTTCTGCTGTCCTCTCAGCACTCGTGGCGTCAGGACTCCCAACCCACCACTTTACCTACCTCGGATTTCTCCCGGTTAAAAAAGGTCGTCAAACCCTCTTAAAAAGCCTACCATCCATCACAAATACGATCGTGGTCTACGAGTCAGTCCATCGGATCGAACGTACGATAGCAGACCTTGCAGAGGCTCTCGGCGCTGATCGAGAGATCGTGATGGCGAGAGAGATCACCAAGAAATTTGAAACATTTGTTCGCGGTCCAGTCGGAGAATTTGCCTCTTGAGCGATTCCCTACGAGAAAAAATGAGAATTTGTTATCTGTATAGCGTGAGAAATTGGAAAATCGAGGAAAGATAGGGTAGAATACGGAGAGTAATCCCCTCTTTTTATGCCTCCAGAAAACAATAGTTTTGAATGAAAATGACACAAAGAGAATGATCCAAAAGAAAATCCCGACTCAAAGCTTGATACTAAACTTGGTGAGCTTAAACCACAATCAGAAGTAGAGAAAGGGGTAAGTAGTCTTGGGCAACGGCAATTTGAGGCTACTATGAATAAAATAAGCCTTTCATGACTACCCCAAAAGGATATGAGTGAAATGCAAACCTGATCACGACTCGCACTCGATCAATATAATCAACAAGTATCAGGAACTAAAGATATTACTGACCCGGAAAAGAGAGGTGAGGCACTTCGCCAAGCACTTGAGGATTTTGAATACAAACTTTCTACGTTAACTGGAGTGATTGATGGCTCAAAAGCAAGTATCGATAAGCTCTCACAAGAGGTATTAAACCGGGAGAAATCACAAAAAGAGGCACGGAGATTACTCAATGAGTTGAGCGAAAAGATTGAAAGAGAGAATGCTGAAAAACTAACGCAGGAGCGTACAAAGGAAGCATATAAGATAGCAGCTCAAGAATCTTGAGAGAGAGGATCAACTCAGAAGTGGTTACCTGTAGAATTGAATTGAGCATAATATTTCCTTCCCATACATCGGACTCAAGGGAAAATAGAACTTCGTTACAACCCCTTTCGCTCGAGTATAAGCAAGAGGGATATTATACTCCCCGTATTTTTCAGAAGAAGGGTTGTAGCGCAGCTACACTCTCCTTTCGGATGAAAGAATATGGAGAATATTAAAGCACATCCTAAACCGACAGTACTAAAAAGCTCACCTATTTTCTCGTGAGAGGAGTTGTAACGAAGTTACACTCCCTCCTCGAGTAGAAACATAGGTGAGTTTTTAATCTCCTACTTATTCTCTATCGTCTCCGAGAGATTCATGATCGGCTGCATAATACCCACAGCGATAAATCCAACTATAATCGCCATGGTCACGATAATAACCGGCTCAAGAGATTTATTGATCGCATTGATCGTGTTGTCAACCTCCTCGTCATAAAAGTCTGCGAGCTTGAGGATAATAGAGTCGAGTTTTGCCGTCTCTTCTCCTACCTTGATCATCTGTACAAGCATCTCAGGAAAGAGCTTATCATCCTCGAGACTCTCTCATATTTTGACCCCTCGCTTTACATCTTCACGCAAGACCAGTATTCGCTGACGATATACCTCGTTATCGACGACTTCTGAGACGATACGAAGTGACTCTACGATAGAGATCCCACTACTAAGAAGATTGGAGAGAACTCGAGCAAATTTCGAGAGGATTACCTTACGCAGTACAGGTCCAAAGATTGGGACATGAAGGAGCATTCCTTCAAACTTATATTTCCCCTCTTCCGTTTCTTTCCAAAAAGAGAGAGATATAACTCATACAACGATAGCTAGGATCATGAGCCACCAGTAGCTTACAAAGAAATCAGATGTGTTGATCAAAAACTGTGTAAGTGGAGGAAGTTTACTCCGATCTCCAAAGAGCTCTACGAGCTTTGGCACAACGAGGGTCATAAGGACAGTAATTGACCCAAACATAACGATCAAGATAGCCATAGGATAGATGAGAGCCCCTTTTATTTTTTTGGTAATACTGTCAACTTTCTCGACTTGATCTGCTAGTTGGAGGAGAGCAGTATTGAGACGTCCTGTTTTTTCTCCAGATTCAATGATCGAGGCCTCAGCATCACTAAATGATCCTGTGTCTTCACGCAGAGTACTTGAGAGATTCTTCCCAGATTTAATATTGTTGAGTAGACGAGTATACACCCCTTGCATCACTGGATTCACTTCTTGCTTTTGGAGGATAGTGAGAGACTTCATAATAGGAAGTCCTGCATTCGCCATAGTCGCCAAAAGACGAAAGAATATAACTTTCTGCTTGGTTTTTACCTTTTGCTTTGAAACAAGCCAAGCATCAAGAGCATCGAGTGAAAACTCTCGTTTCTTGGCAGCTGCTACTGGAGTGGACTCGGAGTCCTGAATGATGATATCTTCCATGGGTGAGAGTTAATTTTCTTTTGCTGCTGAGTATACTTCTGCAAGTGAAGTAAGTCCATTGAGTGCCTTCATAATACCGTCCTGTTCGAGGGAGATCATGCCCGCTATTATTGCAGCTTCATTGATGGCAACACTGGAGTCTCCACGAATAATAGACTCTTTTATAGGTGCTGTTATCTCCATTATCTCATAGATACCAACTCGACCTGCGTATCCAGTATGATTGCACTGATCACAGCCGAGAGCCTCATAAAATACAGGATTTGCGAGCTTTTCAGCACCTACTCGCTCGAGGAGCTCTGATTTAGGAGTACGCTCAATCGCTTTTCGCAAAGATGCTTGTATCTTTGGATCAAGTTCCTCCGGCTTTTTAGCCACACGACAGTGTGGACAGAGCTTACGTACAAGTCGCTGAGCAATGATCGCATTGATCGCTGCCGGGAGGAGATACGCGGGTACTCCCATATTCAAAATACGCGTAAGGGTCTCGGCAGCACTGTTTGTATGTATAGTAGAGAGTACGAGATGTCCTGTGAGCGAGGCCTCGATTGCGATATTAATCGTCTCCTTATCTCGTATTTCCCCTACCATAATAATATCTGGATCTTGTCGGAGAGCTGTACGCAGTCCCGATGCAAAGGTATATCCAATGTCTGGGAACATTTGACTCTGAGATACTCCGTCGATCGTATTCTCAACTGGATCCTCAAGGGTCATGATATTTACATCGGGTCCATTGAGTCTCGTCAGACAAGAATAAAGAGTGGTAGACTTCCCTGATCCAGTCGGGCCTGATGTGAGGATAATTCCATTCGGGAGGGAGATTGCCTTCTTGAGTCGAGTACCATTGATCCCTTCGATTCCAAGGACATCTAAATCAGGAATTTTCTTGGATTTGTCAACAATTCGCATAACAATCTTCTCACCATTTACCGTCGGAAGGGTAGAAACTCGCAAATCAAGGGGCTTTTCCTCAATAGTTGTAGAGATACGACCATCCTGAGGCATGCGGGACTCATCGATACGGAGGTTTGCGAGGATCTTATATCTTGCAACAATCTGCGAATGGAGGAAGAGTTGATACTCTATAACCTCAGTCAATACTCCATCTATTCGATATCTTATACGAACAAAGTTCGAGAGTGGCTCAATATGTATATCAGAGCTCTTTACAGCGACTGCTCCAGCAATAATGAGGTTACAGATAAGTTGAGCGTTGTCTCACTTATAGACTTCATTTTTGAGTGATTCAATAGCCTGGTTCATGGGGATTATTTTGAGGGTTGTTTACGTACATTTTCAATAACAGTTGCTGCAGTATCTGTTTGAGTTTGGAGATTTGCAGCAGAGCTAAAGAGTCCGACTAACTCACTAAACTCTCCAGTTATGTCACCAGTAGGAGTAGCCTTGAGTTTTTCCTGTACTTTCTTGAGCAGATCAGCGGCGTCGTTACGAAATCCTCGCACTCCCTGAATAGCACGAATAACTGCCTCATTTTTACACTCAACACGTGAGAGATCACCACAGGTATCGCTCACCTTATCAATAGAAGTCACAAGTTTTTGGAGCTGATCAGCAAGCTGAGTGCGCAAAGCAACCAAGTCCCCGAGATTACGAGCTCGCACATAGAGCACAAGTGTCATATTTACTGTGTTTTCCCGCTCGAGATCATCGAGTGGTCCTGAAAAAGTTACAGAGTCAATAGTTGTAAGAAGATTATTGAATTTTGGGGTAGCTGATTGCGATCCCGAAGCAGTAGCATCGGGTGGACTTATCTCTACAAGTTTTCCGTCTTTTATAGAAATTTCCCCAGTCTTTTGAATGGTATCGATGAGATTAAGGATATTTTTATTTGCACCTCGCATGTCAATTCTTAGCTTATAAGTACCGACATTTAATGCAGTATTCGTTTTTGCATCAAAATTAATATTCCCAAATCCGATCGGAGAGAAGCTCTCAACATTATGTTTTTTTAGGAGTGACTGCTCAATGTAGGCATTGAGATCACTGAGGGTTATCTGACTTTTTGTGAAGTCGTCAGGTGTACCTCCTGTAATGTCTGAAAAGGTAGGAATCGCACCAGCAACAATACGCTTATTCTTTTCGTCTTCAAGAGTGAGCGCTGTTCCCTTTGATAGCTCATCATTTATCCAGGAGAGATAATCTTTTGATTCTCCATCTGGTTTTTTAAGAGCCCCCGCAATGAGTTTTTGAATCTCAGGATCGAGCTTTCAAGTCTTCTTAATCCCTGCATACTTGGCAATAAGCTCTTCATATTTCGCTACATCTACTCCATCTTGTGTAAGTTTATTCAGGGAGTTTACACTCGTAGTGAGTACGAGCTTTTTAGCTGTAATCTCCTCATAAGCTGGGAGTATATAGAGGAGAATGAACCCAAGAAATACACATGATACAAATACATTGAGCCCAATAGACTTAATGAATCGTGACTTCTTTTTTGGATCGAGAGGGGCTGTCATATTAGAGTTTATTAGGTGCAGAATACCGGAGCCTGAGAGTGAGAGACGTACGAGTACTAAAGGTGGACCTCAGGCCAGTGTCGGTACTCGTATATTTTTCAATTTCTAAGTTTTTTGGCTGATCAAGAAGAGTAAAACCTGTACTTGGGTCTGAAAGTTTATCAAGAAAGGTAAGAGCAGTTGTGCGAGAGGTGAGTGGGATGGCGTCATTACTCAGAAGTGGAAAACCAAAGAATTCACAACTTACTGTGAGATCTCATTTCTCACTCATAATAAATTTTGTACAGTCGATATCTTTCCCCTGATATGCAGTAGCCGAATTCTTAATACGATTAAAATTATTGATAATATCTCGGAGTGGAGCTCGGTTCACTGTTCGACTTAAAATGTATTGTACTTCTGGTTGCGCAATTGGATTTTGGGTCGTTGTTTTTTGAGGAATAATGAGTGCGAGCTTTGTACCAAGATCTTGTTCAAGTTTTGAGCGGTTTGTATCTAGACTTGCTTTTGCCTCGACATATGAGCCACACTCCTGATTTGCAAAGTTCTCTACACCAAAAGTATAATACTTACAAAGGGGGGTGATATTTTTTAGAAATCCGTTTGACTCGAGATTTCGTAGAGTTGTATCGAGTCATGCTCCAACTGAAAATAGGACAATAAGAGTGAGAATAGCTCCAGTTACCATCTTTGTAATGGAGAGTGGATGATGTTTTTGCTCATTAGTCTGAGTAGTCAATGTATTTTCTTTTCCAAAATCAAGCTCACTCCCGAGGTCTTGAAAGAGAGAGGCAGTTGTATCTTGAGGGGCAATATAGGAGGTATCTTTTTCCATGAGCTATGAGTAAATGCTCCTACTAGAGTATCATGAGTCCAGAATGTGTGCAAATTTTGAGCTCTAATTTGTTATTGACCTATTTATAGTGGTATTCACAGCGATGAATTTATGTTCTATTTAGATCGTCTTGAGCGCAGCGCTGCAAGGAAATCCGCAGAAGCAGACATGTTGACCGGGAGCCCCTTCGGCAGACTCGCAAGTACATCACTCCCCCACGAGGTGGTCACTCGACGATCAAGAAGAACGATAATTCACTTGTCGGTACGAGTCCGGATGAGGCGTCCGAGTCCCTGACGGAACTTCAGGATCATCATCGGGATTGCATACTCCCGAAATGAATCCGAGTAGAGTCGTGATCTCGCCACAAACACAGGATCTGTCGGTACAGCAAATGGGAGCTTATAGATCACGAGAAGCTCGAGGAGATCCCCCGCAAAGTCGACCCCCTCCCAAAAGCTATCCGTCCCAAGGAGGACGCTCGTGTTGGACTTTTTCACAAACTCTTGAGCGAGCTTGTGTTTACCGCCTCCGAGCCCTTGGGCAAGGAGGGTAATCCCGATAGACTTCATACGAGCCGCGAGTGCGAGCATTGTCTCCTTGATCGTCGCAAACGAGGTAAAGAGCATAAGTGTCCGGCCTCCATAAATAGCGAGAAGATCAGCTAAAAAGTCCTGGATCGCTCTGGTGTGCTCAGACTTTGCCACATCTGGGAGCTCAGGTGGAATATAGAGGAGTGCTTGTTTAGAGTAGTCAAAATCCGTCTCAAAAATCACTTTCTCAAAGTCCGCGAGCTCGAGAACTCTCGAAATATAATCAAAAGTCCCACCGGTAGTCAGAGTAGCACTCATCATGACAACAGACGGAATACGAGACCAGAGTCTCGCCTGCATGATCTCCCCTACCCGCAGAGGTGTGGAGATGATACGAGGGGGTACGCCTTCACGCGCAGAGTATATCTGGATCAGTGGAGTCTCGGCTGTAGGCGAGAAAAAAGTACGGATATGGCTCGTAAGCCCAGTAAGGTGCTCAAAAATGCGCGTTGTATCCTTGGTGAGTGGCTCAGGGGCTGCAAAAAGTACTCGCTCGAGATCGTGAACCTTGGCGGATACGAGGTCAAGCATCTCATACACTCGAGATTTAGCGGCCTCAAGGACTGGAGTTTCGAGGAGTGCCTCTTGTGCGCGACCTCCCCCGTATGCCCCCTTTGCAGGAGTCATGAGCGAGAGCGAGAATGCGGACTCTATCTCATCAAACAATATTCTCGCGGTCATCAGGAGCGAGTCCGAGATAGCAGTGACTTCTGGCGAGAGAAAGGTATCGAGAGGGTGCGTCTTGTTGTATTTTTTGATCGCTCGGGTGAGATCGATCACGCACTTCTCAAAGAGTACTGAGTCGCTCGTCACCTTGAGAGCATCGGTCGCGACTGCCTCGAGATTGTGGACCTCATCGAGGACGAGATACTCGAGCTTTGGGAGGAGCGAGGACTCACTCTCCTCGAGATACTCAGAGAGGAGGAGTGCATGGTTGAGAACGATAATCGATGCTCGCTTCACTCCGAGTCTCGCTCGCTCAAGTGGCTCAAACTCTCGGTATGGATTGTCAGGAGTGAGGACTCGGAGGTCTCAAGCGTGAATATCCTCGATGAGTGAATACTCCTCACCATAGAGAGATATCTCATCGAGCTCGTGCGCCCTCGAGGTAAGTGCCCAAAATCCGAGCTTTGCTGCGAGAATAGCGGCAGTTTCTGAGAGCTCATCCTGATCAAAAAACTCAAAATATGCGAGGAGTGAAAGGTAGTTTTTACGGCCCTTGAGCTTTTGAAGTTCAAGACCTGGAATACCTGCTTGCTCAAAGAGTGAGGTGAGTTTTGGGAAGTCTTTTTGCTCGATTTGGTCTTGGAGTGCCTTGGTATTGGTCGACACACATACCTGCTTGCCAGTTGTGAGTGCGGTGATCACCGCAGGATAGAGGTAGGCAAAGGTCTTCCCGATACCGGTCGGTGCCTCAGCGCAGAGGTGCCCTGCTGTCTGCATATGCGCCATCGTCATAGCGACGAGCCTAGACTGCTCAGGACGCTCTTCGAGGTCGCCGAGCGCGAGAAGCTCGCTCCAAGTAGGGAGAGGCTTTTTGGCAGGAGCTTTTTTGGACTTCTTTGGAGTATCCGATGCGAGTGCTCTACGATCTATCTCTCGCATGAGCGCGTCCTCAAAATGCGGAGCAAAGATCATCCAACTCGGAGAGTGAGCTCGTCTGTCCTGGCGTACCGACTCTTTTGGGTCGATTGCGGACTCATCACCTGATTGTATCCGCGAGACCTCACCCTCAAGTTTAAAGTCTTGTGAGCTCTGCCCGAGCGAGCGCATCCACTCAAACATGGGAGATCGGGAGAGAACGGCGGCGCGAGCGAGGATCGCCGACTGGGTAGGTGTGAGTGATCGCAGGAGCGCCATCTCAGCCTGGAGGAGGTAGAGCGTTGCCTCGACATCTGAGCCTGCTCGGTGCGCGTTTTTGTGCACATACCCAAGCATCTCAGTGAGCGACGAGAGATTGAGAGACTTTTCCTCGTGGTAGAGGATTTCTGCCATCTTAAAAGTATCGATCACCAGTGAATTACTCGGGAACATCCCATTTTGTGAGAGAAAATCCAGATCAAACCCGACATTATGTCCGATCACTGGGCTATTTCCGATAAATTCTACGATCTTGGATTTGAGGGATCCAATAGCTGGAGCACTCTCGAGCTCCTCGGGGGTGATGCTCGTGAGGAGAGTGATCTCAGCACTGATCACAAAGCCTGGATTTACGAGACTTGAGTATTGCTCGAGGATCTTACCCGTCTCGTCAATTCGCAGGAGTGCCACCTCGATAATTGCGTCGTCTTTTGCCTTGAGTCCTGAGGTCTCAAGATCGAGTATGATCATTTCCATGCGCCGATTGTAGTGGATGTGAGCGCAAGGGCAAGGAAAAACTCAAGAAAGAAGAATTTGCCAGTAAGAACAATTGAACTATAAAAAAATCCCCCTTTCGGAGGACTCATATACTCATAACTTCTACTTGAGCTTATTTCGGAGAAACGCTGGTACATCGAGGTCAGACTGTGGCTCTGCTCGAGGGGTTGGAGCTCCGAACCCACTCGTATGAGCTGGACGCTTTCCAAATCCCGACTGCATCTGACTCTTTGGAGCCTCGTAGTGTCGCTGATTGGACTCTTCGTTAAATCCAGTGGCCACCACCGTGATCTTGATCTCACCAGTGTAGTTCTCATTGATCGTCGCTCCAAATATAATATTTGCCTCAGCATCACACGACTCAGTGATGATGCGCGCTGCCTCATCGACCTCAAACATAGAAAGGTCAGTTCCTCCCGTAATATTAAAGAGAAGTCCCTTCGCTCCGGCGATAGAAAGCTCGAGGAGAGGAGAGTCAATAGCCGCTCGCGCCGCCTCGATTGCTCGATTTTCTCCTGAACCGTACCCAATACCCATAAGAGCAGATCCTGCATCCTCCATGACAGATCGCACATCGGCAAAGTCGACATTTATGAGACCTGGAAGGGTGATGAGATCGGAAACTCCCTGCACTCCCTGATTGAGCACTTCGTCTACAATATTAAAAGCATCGAGGAGTGGAGTTTTTTTGTCGATGATCGTGAGGATCTTGTCATTTGGGATGGTGATGAGTGTATCAACCGCAGCCTTGAGCTTGTCGTATCCGTCAGCAGCCTGAAGAGATCGTCTCTGTCCCTCAAATGCAAATGGCTTGGTGACGACTCCAATAACAAGTGCCCCGAGACTCTTTGCGATCTCAGCGATCACAGGGGCTGCTCCAGTACCAGTACCTCCTCCAAGTCCACAAGTGATGAATACCATATCAGCTCCCGCGAGGATCTGCTTGATCTCTTCGCTTGACTCCTCAGCTGACTTTTGTCCGATCTGAGGATTTGCTCCTGCTCCGAGACCACGAGTTGTCGCTCGTCCGATATTGATACGAGTTGTCGCCTTTGAAGTAAAGAGTGCCTGAGCGTCTGTATTCACGGCTATAAACTCTACCCCCTCAAGACCAGAGGCGATCATACGGTTAATGGCGTTTACTCCACCACCTCCTATTCCTACTACCTTGATATTGGCAACGGGAGAGATATAGTCAGAAACATTGATTTCCTCTACTGCGCCGCGCATATCGCCACGGAGGAGAGATTTGAGTTTGTCGTCAGATTTGCGAGCTGTCATAGGAGAGTGAGTTAAGGGAGTATTTTTTTAATGAGTGCTTTGAGGGAAGTAACGAATCCACCGAGGTTTAACCGGAGTTTAAACTTGGGGCGATGGCTCGAGTACTTTTGAGAAAGGAGGAGTGTACCGACAATACCTGCGTACTGTGGATCACAAATCGAGGTCCCCGATATATGGTCTGAGTCCTCAGGTACTCCGATAATACTTGGGAGACGGAGAACTTCTTTTGAGAGATCAATGAGTCCTCGCATCTTGGCCCCACCTCCAGTGATAACAGCTCCTTCTGGGAGCATACCATCTCGACCAATACGCTTGAGCTCTGTATTTACGAAGTAGAGAATCTCCGAATATCTCGCACGAGCTATCTCTGAGAGATACTTTTTAGAGATAGATTCTGTCTCAGTCTTTGAATACTTCGAGAGGTCAACTTCTTCGTCTTTGTACTTCTCATCCTTACAGAGAGTCAGATCAGCATGCTCGAGCTTGAGTCTCTCAGCAAGATCGATAGAGATACGCAGTCCAAGAGCAATATCAGAGGTTACATGCTCACCTCCGAGTGGGATAACACTCGAGAAAACGAGCGTACCCTCCTCATATACTGCCACATCAGTTGTACTCGCTCCGATATCAATACACACGACTCCAAGCTCTCGCTGGCGACGAGTGAGTACTGCCTCTGGAGCTGAGAGGATATTGGCAAATATGTCAATGATATCGACTCCCACATCAGAAATACCTTTCTTAATGTTCGTGAGAGCACCCTCCGAGATAGAGATAATGTGCGCCTTGACCTCGAGCTTTTTTGCTCCCATACCGATAGGGTTTTTGACTCCGCTCGTCCCATCCAGTGAAAAACTCTCAGGCACTACTTTGAGTACACTGCGATTTTGGAGATCCACTCCATTTTGTGACATGTCGAGTGCGCGGTTTACATCGTCCTCGCTCACTTCCCCACCTGGGACGGCGACTATCCCCGTATTTACCATACTCTCAATCGTTACTCCAGAGAGAGATATATACACCGAGTCAATATGCTCCCCGATCATTTTCTCAGCCTCAGAAAGTGAGGCATCTATATTTGATCTAAACTCATCCATATCGAGGATATTCCCCTTGCGAATTCCGAGAGAATTTACTACTCCTACCCCGAGTATGCGGAGTTTTTTGTCTTCTGAAAAGCTCCCGATGAGAGTTTTAATCTTTGAGCTTCCAATATCAATGGCGGCGAATATATCTCCAGAAACCATGTAGTAAAATATTAGGTGTATACAATTTTTACTCAGCTCTCGTCCGTATCTGTCCTGGAGAACGCTTTACAGTATCTAAATTTGAGTGCGTCTATTATATGCTCCCGTCGGACTTTCGCAATCTCAGATAAAATAATTTTTATGAGAATTAATATATAATTGTCGAGTACATTGAATTTTAGACATATTTTCGAGAAATATTAAAAATTTGATATGTAGGGATTTCTTGGTAGCAATAGTTTTTCTGCAAATTCTTTCAGCTCTCAACCCCACGGGTTTGAATTTAAGAAGTCAGGAGTAAGAGTATATATCCGTATGAGTTCAGCAAAATTCTCTTCATGAAATTGCTCTGGGTTGCTCTGGAACTCTTTTGGATACTTCGTAATAGGTCCAATTTTTTGAGAGATTTCACACCATTCTTCTTTCAATCATGAGGGAATTATCGTCCAAGTATAGAGATGATGGCCAACCTCATGTGCAAATGTACCCAGTCTGTAATATCTTTCCCGAGCTTGCACCTGTACTTTCTCTAAATACTCTAGTCCTAACAATCCAATATCCCCTCAAACTCTCAATTTCTTTACTATCGTACAAAGATCAGAATTCAAAAATAAGATTCTTGATGGAAAATACTCGCTACACCGGATATACGACTTTTGAATACTGGTAAAAGACATTCATCTGTAGACATAATCAGCGAGGTCAGGCTGCTCCTTGTGCATTATCTGAAATTCTTCGTATGGAATTACATACTGACCTCAAGGAATATTTGGATGAGATACACTATCAGTAGCAAGAAAAACAAAATCTTCTATACTCCAAACTTCTTGAATAAGATTTCTTGTGAGTAAGTCAGTTCAAAAGTAATCTCTTGCCATTACTTCTACGTCTGCAAACCATTTAGCGCAAACAACAGAGCTTTCAAAGGTAAAAGTGCTAGATAGTGCTATAGCTCATTGAGAAGTCTCAGACTTCTTGTCTGTATATAATTGATACAGCTGATTCGCTACGAAAGAATTTTTCCAATCATAATTTTCCCAATCAAACATCGAGAGTTTAGACATTCCAGTACTCGCTACGTCTAAACTTCAGTTAAAAGTGTTAGTCATGAGATAGATCCTTTTTTAAAAGCCGAAAATAATATTGGCCCAGTATAATTAACTCAGACTCAGTGAGCTCACGACCGAGGATAGTACGAATATATTCAGCACAGTTTCCAAAATTTGAAGCCTGATTCATAAACCTCGAACTCAGCAAACGACGCACTCACTTTGGCTTAAGATGCTCATACATATTATCTTCATATACTATTTGTTCATAACTCCTAGGCTGATCTATAGTCTGATATTGTTTATTATAGGCTAGTTCTCTCAACTGAATAAATTCTAGTGAAGTGAATCATAACTTTTGTAATTCTTGTATGTATCCTTGTAAGATATTATGAAATCAATTATCAAAGTGCATAATCGCGTCAATATAACCATACGTTACATTTTTAATCCGCGCATTTACTCAAGCGGAATGCTGAGCTATAAATGTATCTATGATGAGCGATACATTTTTGCCATCTATCTGGAGAGGCGGGGGGCTTAAAGAGTCTCGATTTTTTATTCTTTCAACATGAATAGTGTTACTATTATTACCCGTATCAAAAGTGATGATAGCATGCCCTGAATTTGGGAATCACTTACTCCGCAGTGCAAATCAAATCTGAGTACGTATTTGTTTGAGGACACCAGTGATGGCTCGAGTTCAGTACTCTAATTTTGTGCAGAACAAGGCACCCTCTACATAAGCGCGTGTAGCTTTTACTCGCAGTCAGCAGAGGTATGAGCTTGTGAAGAGATTACTATCTAATCTATCAATGTGAAGATCGAAAGCTGCATGAATTTGATCAAGTGAAAGACTATGACATCGAACTATTTGGTCCATCCTTCCACGGAATTCCGGATCGAAGCACATTTCAAATTCTTTTTGGAAGGTTACTTGATCTCAATTACCCCCTGCTTGTATCTTAGTAAAGCCAATTGAATTCTTTTTTTGCCTTGAGATAGAGCGCTCACCAACATTAGAAGTAAAGATAAAGAGAGTGTTACTGAGATCTGTAAACTGAGAATGTTTTACCCTCCCCCCATTTTCCTTGCCAGATGATAATTCAAGTCGACCAGATTGCATAGCTCACAAAAGTATATCAAAAACTTCGGGGTGAGCTTTCTCTGCTTCATCAAAAAGGACAATACTGAAGTTCGTACCACTGTATTCTCTTAATATTGGGTGGAGTTTACTCTCACTTTTAGCTGCTACATATCCCGCGTGAACTCGAGTATCAGCAAGCGACGGGCTATCTCCATATCATACATATCCAGCACCAGAGCCTATGAGTTTACCTACATCCCCTGGATGTTTTAATCCTCCACAGTCGATCTGAGTAAATCTATCCGGACTTCAAAGGAGAACTCGACACAGTGATTTTACAAGCTCGGTCTTCCCTACTCAAGTTGGTCCTGCTAAAAAAACAGACCCAAGAATTCACTCTTCCCTTCACACACCAAATAATCCATCTATAACTGTCTGTATGATCGCTTTCTTTGCTTCCTCTTGGGCTACTACATACCTAGAAAGTGTACTATATAATTCCGTACGCAAGGCATCCCCTTGGCTGTTTATCTCCTGAGTGAAGTCAATTCATTCTCAAGTGCTTTTCTGAAAAATTTCATTTTTCATACGAAATCAAATTAACAACCAAAATTGATAAGTCAATTACTTTCTTAAAAAAAAGTTGTAATATCATGTTATAGATGATTCATTTTTGCAAAACCCCCCTTTTTTCATACAATCTTGGGGTCAAATTTTCAAACTTACCTACTCATGAAGATTACTCTCAAGCACCTCCCAAAGTGTATCGCCGAGGTTACCCTCGAGGACAAAGCCTCCGAATACGAGAAAGCTCGCGCTAAAGCGCTCGCAGACCTCTCTACCAAAGTAGCAGTCAAGGGATTTCGTCCTGGAGCCAAAGTACCTGAAGCGCTCGTCCTCAAAGAGGTCGGTGAGGTTCGTCTCGCTGATGAGGCGCTCGATGTATACCTCCGTAAGGCTTATCCACAGATACTCTCAGAGACCAAGATTACCCCAGTCGCTCCCGGTAATGTCTCTGAGATCAAGTCACTCGATCCGCTCGTCCTCATACTCCAGATAGAGGTACTTCCCGTGCCAGTCCTCGATATGAAGAAGATCAAGGCTATTAAGCTCAAAAAAACTGAGGTTACAGCTGATCCTACTGAGACAGACGCTGCAATCGTCGAGATCGAGCGGAAGTTCACTCACTTTCATGCTGCGGGTCATGTACACTGAGATGGATTTGACGCCACAGACGCCAAGGTTGTGACTGGAGACCGCGTTACTCTCTCAACTCAAGGATATGACAAGAAAGGAGGAGACGCTATCCCTGAAACTCGAGTAATGGACTTCCCTCTCGTGATCGGAAGCAACCAGTTTATCCCAGGTTTTGAGGCAAAACTCGTAGGTCACAGCACTGGTGAGGAGATCGTATTTGATATCACTTTCCCTACCGACTATCACTCAGAGGCGTTTAAGGGACGAAAAGTACACTTTGTGAGCACTCTCTCACTCGTTGAAAAAGCTCACACTCCAGAGTGGACTCCAGAGTTCATCGAACAACTCCGAGGCGTAAAGACGGACATGGCGGGATTTAAAAAGCTTCTCGCTGAGGAGATTCTTACAGAAAAAGAGCGCAAAGCTCGCGAGATCGACGAGAAAGTTCTCCTCGAAAAGCTCAGTGAGTCGTCTACTCTCGAGATCGGTGACGCTCTTATCGCAAAGGAGGCCGAGAGTATATGGAACGAGCAAAAGGGGAACCTCGAGGCACAGGGGTACAACATGAAGACCTACCTCGAGCATCTTGGTACTACCGAAGAGGCGTATAAGGCTGGTACGATCGCCGTTGAGGCTGCTCGTAGGACCAAGGCTGAGCTCCTCCTTCAGGCACTCCGAACAGAGATGAAAGTAGAGGCTGATGACGTTGAGATCAAGCTCGAGATCAATAAGATCATCGCTATGTACCAAAACGAAGAAGTCATCACTCGTCTCAAGGCCAAACTGGTTCCAGGTGACTCATACTTTGATGATATCCGAAATCGCCTTGCATATCGCATGGTAGTTGATTCATTTTTTACGAAATAATGCTCCTCCACTCGATCATACGAACGATTTTTGGAGATCCTTCTGAAAAACGCCTCAAATCCTACCAAAAAGAGCTCGCAAAAGTACGAGTCTGGGAGGAGAAGTTTGCAAACCTGCCAGATCTCGCAGCTGTTCAGGCTGAAATGACGATGATTCGAGCACGATTTGAAGGACTCGACATGAAGGATCATAAAAATATTGTACAAATACAAGCTCTCACCCAAGCTGCAAAGTATGAAGTATTCGCACTTCATAGACGAGCGAGTACTCTTCTTATGGGGCATGAGTATACTCTCGCAGATGGATCGACTACAACTTGGAAGTTGATTCCGTATGATGTGCAAATCCTTGGAGCAATGGCACTCATTGATGGGAATATTGCAGAAATGCGTACCGGAGAAGGGAAAACTTTTGTAGCGACTATCGCCGCCTCCCTCGCCGCAGTCGCTGGGTACCCGATCCACATCGTCACCGTCAACGACTACCTCGCGAGCCGAGATCGCTCTGAAATGACTCCTATATATGAGGCTCTCGGATTTACAACCTGAGTGATCATACACTCACAAAATCCTGACGAAAAGCGCTCTAACTACGCTACAAATATCGTCTACGCTACCAATAATGAGCTCGGTTTTGACTATCTCCGAGACAACATGGTGAGCTCGACTGAGAAGCGCGTTATGGGGCCACTCTACTTTGCACTGGTAGATGAGGTTGACTCTATCCTCGTTGACGAGGCGCGTACTCCACTCATCATCTCTGCTCCAGACTCAGAGCCAACGAGCAAGTATCTCAAGTTTGCGGCAATAGCTAAATCCCTTACGGAAGGAACTCACTACAAGATCGATGAAAAGCAAAAGACTGCCACTCTCGTTGAGGCGGGGATTACTGAGCTAGAGCGAATTCTCGGAGTTGAAAATATCTACGCCTCTGACAACTACAACGACATCCATCACATTGAGAACGCGATCAAGGCACAGTTTGTCTATAGATCGGATGTGGACTACCTTGTACGTGGTCAGGAGGTTCTTATCATCGATGAACATACAGGTCGAGTCCTCTCAGGACGGCGCTACAGCGATGGACTCCATCAGGCTATCGAGGCCAAGGAGAGAGTTGAGATCCAGCAGGAGACTCGTACCCTTGCGTCTATTACTTTTCAAAACTATTTTCGCCTCTACAAGCGACTCGCCGGAATGACAGGGACCGCTAAAACAGAGGAAGAAGAATTCTACAAAATCTATCGCCTCGAGGTCATCACTGTACCAACAAATCGACCGATGATCCGTCAGGATCAGGCAGATCTCCTCTTTAAAAACGAAACTGGGAAATACACGTACCTCGTAAAACTCCTGGGGGCTCTCCAAGAAAAGGGTCAACCCGTACTCGTCGGGACGGTCTCTGTCGCCAAGTCTGAGTATCTCTCCGATCTCCTCACCAAAGCGGGAGTAGCCCACAAAGTCCTCAATGCCAAGCAAGATGCGAATGAGGCTGAGATTATCAGTCAAGCAGGGACATTTGGAGCGATCACTATTGCCACAAATATGGCAGGTCGAGGAACCGATATCAAGATATCCCCCGAGGTCGCAGCTCTCACTGGAGTCGTCGAGATCCCTTCGATCTCAGACTCGACAAGTAGTCAAAAATACCCTCTCGGTGGACTCTTTGTCATCGGAACCGAAAAACATGAAACTCGCCGTATCGATAACCAGCTCCGAGGTCGATCAGGGCGACAGGGAGATCCAGGACTTTCACAGTTTTTGGTAGCGCCGACGGACGATATTATGCGAATATTTGGGGGAGATAAACTCTTTGGGATATTTAACTCCCCGATGTTCGCCTCTATCCCTGAAGAAGAACCCCTTGCGCAGTCAAAAATCCTTACAAGTCGTATAACAGGAGTCCAAAAACAGGTAGAGGGGCGAAACTTTGATGTACGAAAACATATTCTCGAGTACGACGATGTTCTCAACCAGCATCGCCTCGTCGCGTATGGCAGGCGCAATCGACTCCTCGAAGGAACTGATCCACACGAGGGAGTTGTGAGCTCTTTTACTCATATCGCTGAGTACCTGATCGAGCGGGCACAAAATACCGAGACTGAGGATTTTGGAAATGCTCTGATCACTGAGGTAAATACTTTTGCAGAAACTGATGTTCTCAATGCTGAGGATCTCTCTACCCTCGATCCCGAGGATCTTGTGGGTATAGTCGCTACAGCACTCCTCACTCGAGTAGAGGGGGTAATTCACTCTTCAAAAGAGGCAGAATTCCGAGACTTTGAGCGCCGCTTACAACTCTCCTCTATCGACGAGCTCTGGATGGCACATATTGACCGTATGGCGCACCTTCGAGAAGAGGTAGCTTTTGAGGGATACGCCCAAAAACAACCACTCGTCGTTTACAAAGAGCGTGCTTATGAGAGATTTGGCGAGCTCATGCATGATATTGACTTTAAGATCGTAAAAACTCTCCTGACTATCGAGTCAATTGTCCCGATCCGCGAGCACGAGGTGCCAGTCGCTTCTATGATCATCGGACCCGCACCCACCTCCCTCCCTGAGGATAATCCTCTCCTCAATACCGGAGTGAGAGATACGAGCGGAATACGGGTTATGAAAGCAGCCCCAGCACAAGAGTCGACTATAAAATATACAGGTGTTGGTCGGAATGATCTCTGTCCTTGTGGAAGTGGCAAGAAATTTAAACACTGTCATGGAAAATAATACTACTGACTTCGCAGAGGCGGCTCACATTGCTCGAACTTACGATACAAAGTCTCGTGATACCCTAGTTTCTCCCCCTCCTAAGAAGCTATCTGCACTATCTGAGTGGATTATATTTATACGTGATATTTGTCTGATACTCGGCGTAGTCATATTCCTACGAAGCTTTATTATCTCACCATTTACAATCAGTGGTTCATCTATGGAGAGCTCCTACCAGAGTGGTGAGTTCATCCTTGTTGATAAACTCTCCTATAATCTCGATATCTGGCTCAATACTGCCCCAAAGCGAGGAGATGTGGTCGTACTTGAGCCACACACACGAGCGGACAAACAATACTATATTAAACGAATTATTGGACTCCCTGGAGAAGGTGTGCGTATTGCAGGTGGCAAGGTCTCGATCAAGCCAGTAGGGAAAAGCGAATATATCGAACTCCAAGAAGGATATTTGAGTGCCCTCAATCAAGGAAAAACTTACCAGAGTCGAATATCTGAAAATGCTGACTATCAAGTGCCAGCAGGCGAGTATTTTATTATGGGGGATAACCGCAACAATTCTACGGACGCCCGAGAATGTTTTGCGAGTTGTAACCTCCCTGGGGCAAGTCCGTACCTCGCAGCAAAAAATATTTCAGGCCACCTCCTCATAACTCTTGGATCACTACGACTTTTTGAAAATAAATCTATTATCCCGTTTAATCTCAGTCTCGCAAGTGACATAGGTTTTGAGGTGGCACCAAGATTCCTTGATTCTCCAAAAAGCTGGAACTACCCAGAGCTTCAGACAAAATAATGCCACTCCTCCCCCCTTCGATCACTCCACTCTTGCGAAAAATCGTCACGAGCAAGGTCTTTGGACAAATGTGGGAGCACCGACAACATATTTTTTTTAGTCGACTTGAGCATTTAGTACATACAGCCTGGCTCGCTCACAAGATTGCCCCAATTCTCGGCGCAAATATCGAGACGAGCGTGACCGCTGCTATTCTCCACGATTTGCATCATACGAGAATTCGTGGGCACATGCACTGAGTACTCGCGGCTGAGAATGCTCGACAGTTTGGGGTGAGTGAAGTGGTGCTCGCAATGGTGCGAGCGCATATGTTTCCATTTGGAATTATTCAGGTCCCGACTCCTTGGACGAGAGAATTCGCCGTACTCAAGATCGCAGACTTTGTAGCTGCGAGTAGCGAATACCTCTATGGACTTTTCTCGCTCAATTGGAAGTATGCGAATAATCGTCTAATCCCCTGACATCCTGACTACGGGCAGTTTAGATACCCCGAGACAGTACTCGCTCTCGCAGAGCTCTCAGTAACGCCGACC
>JAYWGH010000019.1:0-2647 GCA_043778375.1 bacterium | reverse complement strand
TGGAGCGAACATAGACAATATGGACAGTGGTTACGAGCACTGCCAGTCGGGTGGAGGGATACTTCTCGATGGCAATTACTACAGGTAAACGCCTCATTTCGCATGATAAATCACATGTCCTAAGTGTATAGTGATCCATGAATTTTGCAATTGACGAGTCAATACTCGCGCAAATTTTTACAGAACTTTGCGACGCTCCTCGAACTGTGCTAGTATACAAACATGTCTGACACCACTTCTACTCTTCCAGCTCCTGCGGTTATTACCTCTGAAGAGCAGTTTCGTGAGCTCTCCTGAGCTCTTGCGACCGAGCTCAAATCTACCCACGCGCAGGAGCGTTTTGATGAACTTGCACATCATGTACAGGAGTCCCTGCGGATTCAGGACTCTGATCGGGCACTTATCCTGATCACCAAGTGAGCGCTCGGACTTGGGAGCTCGGATATTCACTACGATCTTACTGAGACGGAGGCTCGCGTGCGCATGCGTATCGATGGAGCACTTTCAAATATCTTCGCACTCTCGCTCCCACAGTACAAGCTCCTCCTCGAGCGCCTCAAGTATAAGTCTGAGCTCAAGCTCAATATCACGAACATTCCTCAAGATGGGAAGTACCGTATCACTGAGGTCGAGGACGGCCATATAGATGTGCGAGTTTCGACACTTCCCGTCAAGACAGGGGAGAATGTCGTTTGTCGTATCCTTGACTCGACGAAGTCTATCCCGAGTGTGAGTGATCTTGGATTTGTGTGGACCTCCAAGCGCCAGATCGATAAGTCCCTCGCCAAGAAGTCTGGTATGATTCTCGTGACTGGCCCGACTGGATCTGGTAAAACTACAACTCTCTACTCGATGATGCAAGAGCTCAATACCGAGGAGCGTAAGGTCATCACCCTCGAGGATCCGATTGAGTATGAGCTTGCGGGGATAGTACAGTCAGAAGTGAATGAAAAAAACGGCTACACCTACGCCACAGGCCTCAAAGCCCTCCTCCGTCAAGATCCAGATATTATCATGGTAGGAGAGATACGAGACCTCGATACTGCCAATACTGCAGCGCAGGGAGCTCTCACTGGTCATCTCGTTCTTTCAACTCTTCACACTAAGTCAGCAGCTGAGACACTCGAGAGGCTTCTTAATATGGGGCTCCCATCGTATATCCTCTCAAGTGCCGTTGATATCATCATCGCACAGCGACTCGTGAGACGACTCTGTCCACATTGTAGTGAGTCATATATGGCAGATGAGAGCCAGACGGAGATCATAAAGTGGATGATGCAGGATATTGGGATCGACGCGGTAGCGCGCGCGAATAAGTGAGGTTACAAGCTCCATCGCGCGAAGGGGTGTGAACACTGTGGATTTACCGGGTACAAGGGTCGTATGGGTATCTACGAGGTGCTCCAGATCAATGACCCGATCCGCAAGCTTATCCGAGATGGAACGAGCCCATCAGTGATACTCGCTGAAGCTCGTAAAAACGATCTCATCCTCATGCGAGAAGATGGAGTGCTCAAGGCGATGAGAGGGAAGACGAGCCTTGAAGAGGTGTTTAGTGTTATTGATTAGACATATAGCTGAGTAAAAGTATACTCTTCGGAACCTATATTTCTCAATATGCAAATACCTCTTTTAGATGATAGTTTCGTAGCCCCACTCACCCTTCCTTCTGGAGCTGAACAAAAAGAGTTCATACAGTGAGTAATGCGTAATCTTTGAGTAGAGGAAACACTTTTGCAGCAAGATGCGAGGAGTAGAATTTTAGAAATTCTCGCGACTACAATAAATAGTGAACAAGCAGTACTCAATATTGGCCAAGTGTATCAATGAGCTAGGACTTTTCTCAATTGTTTTGTGCATAAAAAACTTCGGAAACAATATTGAGTTGCAATTAAAAAACTCGCCGACGCTTTAGAATTACGCTACTCATACCAAGATTCATGAGTCCAACAAGCTGCAATATTTGATAATTCTATATTAGCAAAAGAGCAAATCTATAAGATTATAAACAGATTCCGAATAGATATTAGGACGGCAATAAAAGGAACTCTAGATCTTGAGGTAAAAGAATGAAAAAATGAATTAAATGTAGATCATTGACTCCCTGAGCTACATTTTCTGAGAACGATACACAAAGTACATCAAGATCGGTATATGAGTTTTGCACGAGAAAATTATCAATCAATAATACATCAACTTATCACTGTAGCTGAGAATCCGGTAGGTCAAAGACAAGATCCGTTTAACCCATTATGGAAAAATGGTGCCAAAACTCCAGAGCAGCAATCTTTTCTCGCAGAGACATTTTGTATAGAAATCTGTACTCCAGAAGAATACGCAGCATGTATCCCTCAAGATTATATAGAAGACTTAGTAGATAAACTCCTCGCTAAATATGATCTTCTTGGTAGATATGTATGTAGAGAAACCCTTACTATTGCTGTACGTTCACAGGTTGAAGAGCTCTATTTCAGATACACAAAGGAATATTTACTTAGTGTTATACAGAATTGAAATCTCAAGTTAGATTAATGCCCCCTCTGCTCGCCATGCTCATCATGCCCCCCATGATCGAGCTCTTGCATATCTAGGTGCTCGTCATGCATTTGTGGCTCTGGCTCGCCATAGTCACCTCCACGAGATCGAA
>JAYWGH010000018.1:0-7670 GCA_043778375.1 bacterium | reverse complement strand
CTACTTTTTAATACCCTCAATTCTCTCCCTGGTAGTCTCTTTTACTGCTCCCGTTTGACTCGATATATTCGCCCTCACTTTTTCCACTTCAGAAAGTTTTTTTACTGCAGCTGCGTGGAGGTTTGTATCAATGAGATTGAGACTTAAATATCTATCAAGCTCTATCCGAGTTACTGTATAAGGAGGGCGTTTTGTAAGTAGGTTAAGTGTACGCTCCCATTTTGGATCCCCGATCTGATCGAGTAGTGCACTTCGTGCAAGAGGAAGGAGTTTATTAAAGTCTTCGTGTTTTAGAAGAGCTCGTCACTTAGTCGAGAGGTTAATGAGATCCTCGATTCGTAAGTATCCCTTGGCCACAAATTCTCAAAGAATCTCTATAGCGTGTAACCTTTTTTTTTCGGAGATGGCACTAACGCCATCAACTACACTCAGATATATACTTAAACGCGCATCAAAAAAGCTAAAACTTTTCCACGCCTCATAATACTCTTTTGTATTTTGAGGCACTATTACATCTTTCTTTCAGCGGACATCATAGAGTATGAAACTACCACTCTTTAGATCATCCACCTCTCGATATCCTGCCTGTAGAAATAGATGATTAAAAAGCTCTGCATACTCTTTTTTTAGGTCTTCTGGTACTGATTTGCGATTTCGTAATTGATTCACATTTATAAGCATTTTCCCATCCCTATCTATAAAACTCCAAGTATCCTTATTTCATACAGTAAACACATTGTCTTGGATTTTGGTAACAGTAAATTCTCATAGCTTTAGTCGCAGTTGTAGTTTGTTTTTTACAGCCTGCTCTTCTTGCTTTCGGGAATCCATCACATGCTCAAAGGCAGGAGGAGTTTGTAAATCTAGCGGGGTCATATGTTTAACGGTTTTGAATAGTGTCTATTATTTCTTTCTCTCTATCTGGAACAGGCATACTCTCTCTTAACCTCGGATTCATCCCCTCCACAAATCTCCCCATCACCTCCCCCAAATATTTCGCCTCTCCCCATTCTACTTTCATTGGTGTATTTTGTACTTTTGCTCTCACGGCCTCCACAAACTCACTTGAGAGCCTCTCCGCCTGAGTGGATATTTCCCGTCTCCACTCATCCACTCGCCCTTTTGCCTCTGGAGTCAGTTGATCATATTTTGCTGAAATCTCATCGTGGTATCTTTTGAGCTCTCACCTCACGATCACATCAGCCTGTGCTCTCAGGAGTCCTTCATTTTCAAGCTTTCCCATCTTATCAATAAGTTCTTGAAACTTTGCTGAGACTTTTCACTGCGCTACTAATGTTGGATTAAATCCTGTGAGAGTATCCGCGAGACTCGGACGCTGTACATTGTATTCAAAATTCCCGACATTATTAGCTGAATGATTGGTGCTTGTTTTCGCGAACTGTGGATCCTCAAAAGGAGATCTCGACTTCCCAGTAGTTACCCCACTACCTGCCAGCTCTTCGCGAGAACTCAGGGATGGAGGTACTGGAACGGTAGCGGCTCACTTCGCGAGTGCACCTTCAGGAGTATTCCCTGAGAGTTCAGCGTGCTCAGTTTTTAGAGCTTTCACCTCCGTCTTTTTGCCACTTATAGTTCTTGATACTTCTTTTGCTTCATGCTTGTCGCCTTCATTTCGTAAAATATCTCGAGACTGCTTTAGTCCTCTGATCTCTTTTTGTAAGTGTGCTATATCTTTCGCAATCGCTGCCTGTCTGAGTTCTTTTGGTACTACGACCGTTTCACCTCCCGTTTTGACTACTGCGTCACCATTTGCTCGTATCTCGATTTTGATGGGCTCATTTGGGTTGTGTGTCATACTCTTTGACATTGCCCGCAATCCAATAGCAAAAGGGAGTATTGCTGTTACCTCCTGCATTACATAGTTTGGTATATCCTCAAGTCGCTTTGGGAGTTCTTCACCTCTTTCAAAACGAATGACGGTATCAGCCCCTAGGAGTGTAGTGGTATCGAGGGTGATATTTTGGAGAGCTTGGGAGATCTTATCAGCTGATACTGCGAGAGTTGAGGGGGCTTCAGCAGTTTTTACTCCGCCCGCCACTCGCCCTGAAAATCCGGGGAGAGTTTTGGACGCAATACTCGATACCCACTCTGTAGGGCTTGGAATCATCCTGAGAAATGGGGAAATACTCTTGATAACTGCTAGAAAGAGTACAATTCGAGTATTGCCCTCCTTCGTGTTCGATTGATCTATAATTTCTGTAATACGACGAGTGAAATCCACATTTACAAACCCTTCTTTTGCGAGTCCGTCGAGTGTAGAGTAGGAGAGCGCAAAAGGTATTCCCTCGGTAATCGTGCGACCTGCGCCAACTCCAAACCCTCGCGCCCACGGTTCGAGTCTTGCTGTACTTCCGATTGCTATTTTTGCAGTTACGCCCCCAATCCGCTCAGCAACTGATGCAAGCTTTGGAATATTCCCAACCGCATTCCCGATTCCACCTGATGCGTACATGATGAGGAGTTGTTCACCCACCCAAGATCCCCACCGAGTGCGATTATTCGTACTCTCATCGGAGAGTTTCCCCCCGATTCCTTCTATATTTGTATAGAGTCCGAGGGTATCATCCGTTTTTAAGATACTCTCTATTCCTGGAGTACGAGCAAGAGTTTCACTCATAATAGTCCTTCGTAGTCCCGAGAGGATGGTAGCGCTTGCGAGACTCTCAAACCGAGAACGAGCGTACTCTGTTTTATCGTAATCTACTTTATTTTTTGCATAGAGGGTCGCCTCTTCTTTTGAGAGGAGCCCAAGTACCAATGCCTCGTCAAGCTGCTTGATATCAAGCTTAATCATCGACGCACGCTTTGCTATCGTCTCAGCAACTACTCCTACGAGAGACGAGAGGGTAGCTTCTGAGAGAGCAAGACCCCGAGATCTAAAAAATGCATCGAGCCTTTTTGCGTCAGGGAGAGCTCACACATTAAAGGCGAGCTTTGCAAACTCCTGTGCTGCACTGGGGTCATATTTAAGAGTAGTAAGGCTATCAAACACCTTTGTAGTATCAGGATTACCGCGTACTCCCTTATGAGCGAGTACGTCATCCTCTAGCTGTTTTTTGATAGCTTCCCCAGAATTAAGACCCATTGGGTCATCATCGCGAGAGTCGTTTTTACGCAGGAGGCTGAGTATTTCTACTTTCCGCTTTTGCAGAGAGGCAGTATCAGGGGCTTCAGTCTTATTATATCCCTCGAGTATAAGGGATTTCATTTTTGAGTACCTACCCTCTGTTTCTGCGAGAGAAAAAGGATTATTCAGGGATATTTTTCATTTTTCTGTGTCGTATTCTATCGTTGGCTGATTCATGCGACCGACTGTGAGGGCAGTTTCCGAGACAAATACGGTATCTACCATTTTTCGCAGATCAAGAGCCTTGAGCTTTTCTCGTGAGGAATCACTCAGTGTCGCCTCGATAGAGGCTATGACTCCAGTGATAGCTGACTCTTGTTTTGCGTATCGTAGGGGCTTATCTGTGAGGGATTTAAACCGTATATTGGCACGAATATCTGCGAGATAATCCTGATATGCCAAAGCTACCGATCGCAAGAGGAGAGCTTGCCCGTATTTTGTCGCATATTCTCTGTGTGCCTCAAGTGCTCTCGCTTGCTCTTTTTGCGCAAGCTCTGTATACACCGTTTGCCCGAGCTTTGAGATGCTTTCAAATTCGCTCTGTAGAGTGACCCTTCACTCTTTCCCTTTTTCTTTTGCTCATACACTCTCTCCTGTCGTCTTTTCCGCAACTTTTCACTTTTCTCGAGACTCGTGCACCATTTTGAGAGCCTCGCTACTGCGGTATCGCCTCAGCTCTGCAAGAGCCTCTGGGCCTCCTTCTGCACTCACGGCTAACTTTTCCACGAACTCTCGCACCCTTTTCGGATCATTCGCATTTGCGTCAATAAATCTCTCAGCCTCGGCGATGAGGCGACTTTTTAGGATGGTATCGGTTTTACTCTCACGCTCCAGACGCGCACGCTCTAGCTCCTCTGGACTTTGTACCAGAGGATTCTTTTGCTGATCGAGAGGGAGGGGAGACATATTGGAGGTTGAGAGCAAGTCTTGCGGTTAAGACTGCGTTATATTATTTCGAGAGAACGTAGGATATCTTTTTGTTCACTTGTAGAGTCTGCAACTTCTCTCTCATACATTCGTCTTGCATAGTCTCTTTTGAGGTCCGACATGAGCACTGGAATCTCGCGGGGTATACGATTTTCTGCGAGTAAGTACCGTAAATATGCTATGATGAACTGCTTTTCCCCCTGTAAAAATCTACAGATTTCCGAGAGCTCGTCGTGATCTCTACACTGGGTAATTTCTCCGAGGAGTCCAACCCTTGCAGCGTCATCAAGAAGTGATGAGCTCTCAATGAGTATTCTGGCTGTTTCTTTCAGGTCTTGGCGACTTATTGGGGGTACCAGTTCCATACTTAAATAGTAGCATATTTTAAAGGAATGTGTCAAAAAAGAGGATTTACGCGGGCGTTTTGCCATAAAATAATAGTGAGTTTTATAATTTTAGGCTGTTTTAACGAAGCTAAGAGGCTCTATTTTTAGGAAAACCCCTCAAGTCGGTTTAAAAAACTTCTGAGAGAATATAAAAGGAAAGTACCCTTAGTACTCCTCTTTTGTGAGGAGAGTTATGACCTCTCAGTTATCAATAAGCCATACTTCTTCTCAGTTGATGGTGAGCTTCTGCAAGTAATCAAGTTTTTGAATTCTTGCAGTCTCAAAATATTCCTGAAATATTTGTCAGATAATCCATTGGACTTTTATTTTACTATCCTGATTTAGGAGTTCACTAATACCAGCTGTGGCGTAAGCCTGCTTTTTTGAGAGGTTAAAGTTTTCAGATAGAAACCCTGTCTCTTCGTGAGGTTCGTTGAATTGGAGCTTGATGATAATATTTCAAAATGTAAGTGCTTTCATATATAGAGAGTGAGGAATAAGCACAGATTCAGCAATGCTTTAATATAGAAAAATCACAAGGTGGAGCCGAAAGACTACCTTGTGATTTTTTGAGAAGCATATATCTGATGCGTGTTATTTCTTGGTTTCTAAAAATACGTACCCTTAATTTTTAATCTCCATCTAGTCCTGTTAGTTTTCTTAATTTGTAACCAAATCTATTTGAATACACTATTAAATGATCTCATAAAATTATTTTTGCTATGAATAAATACATACTTGATGGGCTACTTTCCAGGTTTCTTGAGGATAGAACTTATGGCTGTAATAATAGATGAGGTATATTTAATACAATCTTAGAATCTTGATTTTCAAAAACTAGATATCACTATGGGAGTTTTTCTCTACTTGAGGCTGCAGAAGTATTTATAACTGAACTTGCCCCAGTATTCATTAAAAGCGAAATGAGTGCTAAAAAAGATTATAACAATGATACGGAGTATACCGTCGAATCTTTGAGTATGAGCGCTATCGAAGCTATACTCAATAATCTCATCAATAAAGATTTTAAAGAGAAGGTATTAAGGACTCTCACTTGAGGGAAAGTTATAGTAAAAGTTACAATATGAGAGAAAATACACTCTGTCAATTTCTCAAAGCTCATTAAGCTCATATTTTGAGATGAGCTTTTTTATGAAATATCCACGACTACTCTATGTTTACGCAAAAGGGAGCAGTCTAAGATATTTTGACTAATCGTACTATCAGAATATGTGGCAGGCGAATGACTGCGAGACTTATTCAAGAGAGATGCTGAGAGTATGAGTTGTTGAGATCGAGATAAAAAGCTTAATAAGTTTCTTGAAAGAATGGAGGGGTTCTGAACTCTCACGAAAGATAGCTTCCCAGATAGGCGATATTCCTAACTAGCTCAATATATGACAACAAAAAGTAAGTCCTTAAAGGTACCAAAAACGGATACTGCCGTCATATATTGCCGTGTTTCCTCTTTGAAACAGACAGATGGAATAAGTCTTTCAAGTCAGGAAAAACAATGCCGTGAGGCTTGCGAAAAGAAGGGTTTGAAAGTAGTGGCTGTTTTTACAGATGCCTTTAGTGGAAGGACAGCATCTAGAGAATGATTAGAAAGTCTTTTTAAGTATATCCAAAAAAATAATGTCGGATATTGCTATGTGTATCAAATTGATCGTATGTCACGCTGAGAACTTCAGGTATACTTTTCAATTAAAGAGACACTCTTAAAGTCTAATGTAGAACTCCGGGATCAGGAATGAATTATTCGAGATAAAGTGGCTCGTATAGAAGATATCTGAGGATTTGATATGAGTATTTACTCTTGGAGTCGTAATAATGGATCTAGAACTACAGAAGCTTTAAAGGCTACCGCTTCAGCGGACGAGGCGGATGCTATCCTTCTGCGAACCATTCCTAAAGAAATCGAGTATACGAAGATGGGACTTCATCAACGAGAGGCACTTTATGGATTTCAAAATGCTAGAGTCTTTATTCCAGAATATTGACAGAAAGGAAACATTCAAATACCGCATCTAACTGAGGCTCCTTTCATAGTACGGATGTTTGAGCTTAGGGCTGAAGGGATAAAATCAGACGAAGAGATAGCCAAAGAACTCAACCATCTTTGATTTATGACGCGGACTAGCATGAAAAAGGTAGTCCATACTGACGGTTCCATCAATCAGCTTTGAGTGAACGGGAAACAGATGACAGCGAAAAAGCTTCAGGTGATGATAAGATATACTAAGTACGCAGGTATAGTTTGCGAAAAATGGACAAATGACCTAGCGATAAGGGCAAAATATGACTGATTAGTGAGTATCGAGACTTTTAACCGTGCCAACCGCTGAGATATTCGTATCCTAAAAAATAAAGAGACAGGGGAGTACTCAATTTTTCATAAAAACGAAAATCTCCCAAATATCCCTGCGCCAAAAAGACCGAGAACTATTCATCGGCCAGATTTCGTATATAGAAAGGCAGTATATTCTCCATATGGGGAAATTTTCGTGAAAGGCTCTTTTTCTGAAGGAAGATCCGGGCAAAAATATCCAAATTACCATTGCGTTGTTCCCTTCGATAAAGCTCGATCTGGAATAAAGCTTCCAAAGCCCACTAAGACGGGGTACTCTTTTAATTGCCCGAGGGATATATTCGAAAAAACAATCTTTGATTATTTTGACGCTATCGTTCCCGAGCCTGCAGTTATTAATTTTTTTGAGGAATATATTGGGAGAGAGTGGGAGAAATTTAATGAAAGAGAGGAAAACTCTGAAGAGCTATTAAAACGAAAAAAATCACTACTTGAAAAAAGAACCGAAGAATTATTGACTGAAATTGAAAGACTTTCGCTAAAAGTTGAGACAATGGCGATAAAATCTATCTTGGACAAGAAGAATGAGGAATTTGAAACAATACAAAAGGAACTCTCAATCTCAGAGGTAAACAAGCCAACTGAGCAACTCACCGATCAAGAGAAATTTAAAACATATGCTCGGACACTAATGGAAAATATTAACACGATTATCAGAGAGGTAGAAAGCGAGGAGCTAGCTAAAGTATTATTTGACTTCATCTTTGAGCGACCGCCTCACTACAATGAACTATTACACTTTACTGCCCCGATTTTCCCTTCTTTTCGCCTTAATAATAAAGCTGTAGAAAATAGTGGTCGAACCGATCAGGAAGCCTCATCAATAGTGGGAAAGAACTAT
>JAYWGH010000017.1:0-2701 GCA_043778375.1 bacterium | reverse complement strand
TAGACCTCGGGTATATGCCCTACCTCCCCCGCGACTATCAAAAACAGGACGCTGAATACGAGATCATCTATGTATACGATCCTGCGGCGGGAGCTTGGGACTTTGAGATGGGAAATTACGCAGAGTACGCGCGGGAGAATAGATAAGCACCCAATATGGAAAATACCTACACGCTATTCTACCAAAAGCCATACCTCTGTGCGATGTCTTGTTTGCAGATGATTCTCTTCCGGCATACAGGGAAAGTCTATGATCAAGAATCTCTCGCAGTCGTATTTGGAGTAAAAATAGATCCCACTCTCGGGCATATTTACACAAATACTTACGAGAGTCTCACAAAGCAAAATTTTGATGAAGGAGTATCTACTATGGATCTCACAAATTTGCTCAGTAGATTTTTTGAATCAGAGTCAATTGAGCTCTCAGCAAAGTCTCACCCTGCCAGTAAGTGGAAAACCTATAAGAATTTTTGAAAATGGATCGAGAGTAATCTCGATGAGAAAAACTTCCTCTGGATAGAGTATGCAGTGTGAGATCTCACTATTCCAGAGAAGATATTTTTGCATGACAATCTTATAAGAGGGTATGATCCTGTGAGTCAAATAGTCTCTCTCATTGATCCAAACCCTAGGAGTCACAACTATCCACAAATAGGACTCCAGGATCTGTACGCGAGGATCAACGGGAGTTATGGAAAGTCTACTGGAGCTATCAGCATTACCCGATAGGCACAAAAAAAGACCCTCAACGGATCTCTTGCTTTTAGCTCTTGCGCCTCACGCACCAGAAGACAATGATTGATTCTTGAGAGAGTGCAGTGCCTGGGAAGGTCTGCAATACAAATTTAATGGAGATAGTCCATCCGCACGTTCTCGTACGGATACCTTGTTACGACTTAAGCCCAGTCAGTGATTTTACCATGGGCCGCAATATTCCTTCGCGGACTTCCAGTAGAACCACCTCCCATGCTTTGACGGGCGGTGAGTACAAGACCCAGGAACAGATTCACCGTGACATAGCTGATTCACGATTACTAGCAATTCCAACTTCATGGAGTCGAGTTGCAGACTCCAATCTGGACTGAGATCGGCTTTGGTGATTGGCTCCTTCTCGCGAAGTGGCTACACATTGTACCGACCATTGTATCATGTTTGTGGCCCCAGGCATAAGGGCCATGCTGATTTGACGTCATCCACACCTTCCTCCTGATTAACTCAGGCAGTCTCATTAGACATAGTAACTAATGACATGGGTTGCGCTCGTTAACGGACTTAACCGAACACCTCAAGGCACGAGCTGACGACAACCATGCAGCGCCTGTCTTCAGGTCCCTTGCGGGTACTCCTCCCTTTCGGGAAGATTCCTTCGATGTCAAGCCTGGGTAAGGTTCCTCGTTTAGTGTCGAATTAAACAACATGATCCACTGCTTGTGTGGGTCCCCGTCTATTCATTTGAGTTTTAATCTTGCGACCGTACTTCTCAGGCGGGATGCTTAATGCGTTAGCTTAAAGCACCGGGTTACCCCGACACTTAGCATCCATCGTTTAGGGCGTGGACTACAAGGGTATCTAATCCTTTTCGCTCCCCACGCTTTCGTTCCTCAGTGTCAGTAGAGTTCCAGTAAGCTGCCTTCGCTTTTGGTATTCTTGTATGTATCAACGGATTGCACCCCTACTCATACAGTTCTGCTTACCTCTCCCTCACTCAAGGGAAGTAGTTTCGGTTGCAAGTGCTGGGTTGAGCCCAGACCTTTCACAACTGACTTACTTCTCCACCTACGAACTCTTTACGCCCAGTGATTCCGGATAACGCTTGGGGCCTTCGTATTACCGCGGCTGCTGGCACGAAGTTTGCCGCCCCTTATTCCTGTGGTACCGTCATTATCTTCCCACAGAAAAGAAGTTTACACGAGTAAACGCTTCATCCTTCACGCGGTGTCGCTCCATCAGGCTTTCGCCCATTGTGGAAGATTCCTCACTGCTGCCTCCCGTAGGAGTATGGACCGTGTCTCAGTTCCATTGTGGCTGGCCGATCTCTCAATCCAGCTATCCGTCATTGCCTTGGTGAGCTATTACCTCACCAACTAGCTGATAGAAAGCATGCCCCTCCCAAAGCGCCTTGCGGCTTTACTCTTAAGAGCATATGCGGTATTACCCTATCTTTCGATAGGCTATCCCTCACTTTGGGGTAGGTACAAACTCGTTACTCACCCGTTTGCCACTGATCAAGAAGTGACACAGAAGGGAGAAGGACAGAGTATGGGGAATGGAGTATGTTATTACTCTATTCTCTCTACTTTGACTGTTCATCACTCTGTGTCACTTCCATCACCGTTCGACTTGCATGTGTTAGGCGCACCGCTAGCGTTCATCCTGAGCTATGATCAAACTCTTTAAAACGTAGCGCGATATAAGTATATATTTCTCAGTATTTGTCTTTGGGAGCATACTTCTTGCGAAGTATGCTCTTGGGGATGAATATTGGGAGATATATAGGATCTCATATCATGACCTTCTTCTTTCGTTTATCTCGGTCGCGAGATGACTAGATTGAAGAGAGGATTTTCATTGTATTGTGTACTCTTTGTATTATGTTCTCTCAAGAAGATTATTGTCTTCTTGTGCGTGAGTGTTAAGGGGCAAATTTAAAGCTCGCGTATGGTATGAGAAAAGGGGGGGTTGTCAAAAGAAAAAGGGGGGAA
>JAYWGH010000016.1:0-33135 GCA_043778375.1 bacterium | reverse complement strand
AGATATTTCACTTCTCTATTTCTTCCTGCTTTTCACCGAGCTCTGATTTTAGCGCTTGGCGGACTCGCTCGACTTCTTTTAAAAATGCTGGAGTGAGTGGTTGTTTTTTCTCAAAAACGGGCACGAGGAGTTCACGCAATTGTTTGGTGACATCCTGGCAGACTGACTGCTTGCCCCCTTCGATAGTCTCGGCGAGAGATAAAAACATGATAATAGCCTTTTCTCGATCACCGGACTTCCCTTGCATGATAGCGCTCATAATGCGCGCTCCAGTGGGTCCATCACTTTGAAGTCCTGCTATACGATAGTAGTATGACGCCTCGAGAGGATCTTTTTTGGACCAGTACGAAGCGTACGCTAGATAGTATGGGAGCATGGCGCTCGAGCATGGATTTTTGAGGGACTCATCCGCAAAGAGGACAGTGAGATCATATCTATCCTTGATTCGTTCGAGCTTTGCAGGGTCACAGTTCGCGAGCATTCACTTTTTCCCAAGTGCGATAGCGTCGTTGATACTTTTTTGCTTGTCGATGACAGTACGAGACTCATAGCGATCGTTGGTCTCTGGTAAGAGGAGGAGTCCTATCTCATATGGGTAGGTAAAATGCGGCGATAGGTCGGTGATGAGTCCGAGCATGACGCCGAGGTATTTTTTGTACTCAGCACTCACCGCATTTGCTCCTATATACTGCACAGCTCCGAGCCAGTACATATCAGCGATGAGCGCGTCATATCCAGCACTCGTGAGGCGCACAGCACTCGCTGTCGGGATGAACTCAGGGTGATCTACGAGTGTTCTGCGTATCTGGGTATGTACCTGATAATTAGCTCCGGTAGTCACTCACCAGGCGAATACATAAAATCCTCCGATTGCACTGAGCGCGAGGAGAGTGAGGATGATTTTATGGGAGATGCGCACGATTTATAGATAGTTGGCAGTATTATAGGCAAATTTGCCAAATTTAAAGCCCGAGAAGGTCTCTCTGGTGAGACTTTCGCTTGCAAGAACGCTCACTTTGCATATAACTTTCGTATGCGGAGGATTCGCATAGTGGTCGAGTGCACACCCTTGGAAAGGGTGCGGGCGAGTGATCGTTCCAAGAGTTCGAATCTCTTATCCTCCTCCAAATAATTTCTAGACTTCCCTGTAGTAGGGGGAGTTTTTTAGAGATCTTTTTCGGGACTGAGCTTGGCTAGATATACTCACTATAAGTAATTCTTTTTAGCGCCATATTTTATGAAGAAAATTCTTGCTCTTTTTTTGTTATTTCTCTCTGTATCGAGCTCAGTAGCTGTACTCACGAGTCCATATGTTGAGGCTCGTAGTAGTAGATCAAGCCCCAATGATATATATGTAAAAGGCTATACTCGCAGTAATGGTACGTATGTTGCTCCCTACTATAGGACAAAACGAGATAACTCGAGGATGAATAATTATTCGTGTATTGATTATGGGAGGTGTAGGTAATAGATTTCAACAGCTATGAACGAGCAAACAAAAATATTTCTTAAAGAATTAAAACAACGTACTAATGTCTTGGGCGTGATTATGTTTGGCTCTTGAGCACGTGGTAATAATCGTTCTGATAGCGATGTTGATTTAGTTGTGATTTTAACTGAGGGGTACAGTCGAGCCGTTGAGTACCGAGGTGGGCAAGCCTTTGAAATTATTTATTCTACAGAGAAAGGAGCCTTTGATTATTGGGAAAGTAATAAAGATGATGCAGCAGGACTTTGGGCAGTTGCAAAGATTTTATTTGATAGAGATGGTACAATCGATCGTTTAAAGATAAAAATTAAGGAAGTCTTGAATATTGGTAAAAAACCTATTGATGAATATCAATTTGAACAATTTCGTTTTGATTCTGATGATGCCTTAAAATATGTTGAGACAATTCTTATTATCGATCCAACAAGCGCAAATCTTATACTTACTGACAAAATCTTTTCCCTCACAGAACTCTTTTTTGATATTCAACAAATTTGGATTCCTCCGCCAAAACAACGACTCATAAAGATAAAAGAAGTCAGTTTTAATTTTTATGTTCTACTTTTTGAGTTTTATCAAGAACCAACAACTTTGAAAATGAAATTAGAATTGGCAAAGAAGATTGTGCAGTTTATTTTTGAAAAATAAATTTAAGACCTTATAGCATCGAAGTTTTTTACGCCTTCAACCCTCTCCCCGAGCTCACTATCCAGTAGCTCCACCCTCCAAATGCGAGTGTACCGACGAGGAGGACTAAGAGTCCGATCAGAGGGTTCACGCTCGCAACTCCCGTAAATCCGTAACGGAAGAGGTCAACGATATGATAGATCGGATTCCAGTGGGTGAGAGTGCTCGCCCATCCTGAGAGACTTCCTGCCGAGTAAAATACTCCACCGAGGTAGGTGAGGGGAGTGAGGACAAATGTTGGGACAATGTTCATCTGGTCAAAGCTCTTTGAGTAGAGTCCTGCGACGAGTCCCATGAGTGAGAACATGAGCGTGGTGAGGAGTATCGACGCGAGGATGATCCCAACATGCACAAAGGGGAGCGTCATAAATATGCTCGTCACTGCGGTGATAATCCCCGCAATCATGAGTCCACGCAACACTCCGCCAGATGAGTACCCGAGCACGATAATCCAGGCAGGAACAGGTGCTACGAGTACTTCCTCGATGTTGCGTTGAAATTTTGCCATGTAGGCGCTTGAGGAGACATTACTAAACGCGTTGGTGATCACTCCGAGCATGATCAGTCCAGGTACGATGAAGGTAAAGTAACTCACTCCGCCAATACTCCCAATCCGAGAGCCGAGAAATCCTCCAAAAACGAGGAAGTAGAGTGCAGTAGTGATGACTGGTGGAAGAATTGTCTGCGTCCAGATACGGAAAATACGACTCACCTCTCGGCGAGCCATAGTAGCAAAAGCAATCCAAAGAGCATTCGTAGTCATAGTGAACTAATTATTTATTGAGGGGACGAGACTTTTTGGCTACAGTTTTATCTGGCGATTGTGAGGATTTTTTGGCAGTTGGTCCGCTTTTCCCACGATTAGTAAGCTCGAGAAAGAGTGCCTCGAGGCGATTGGATTTACTGCGAACTCCTGTCACCTGAGCCCCACTCGCCACACGCCGCGCAACCACCGCACCTATCGTCTCTGGGCTCGAGATGATCACTTCCTCAGCTCCCGTTGGTGTGTCGATGATAAAAGTCTCGTTTTGGGCCCCAGAGAGGAGCTCTCGCATAGCCCCCTCGCGGATGATCTCCCCATGGTCGATGATCGCCAAGCGATCGCAGAGTGCCTCTGCCTCCTCGAGGTAGTGCGTCGTGAGGATGATTGTCACTCCAGAGGCGGATAGCTCTTGTAAAAATTCCCACATCCCATGTCGGAGCTCTATATCCACTCCCGCTGTCGGCTCATCGAGGATGAGGAGTCGTGGCTCATGGATGAGGGCGCGTGCGATCATGAGACGGCGCTTCATCCCTCCAGAGAGCGTACGAGCTTGATCGTTTCGCTTTTCCCATAAGAGGAGCTCCTTGAGCCTGCGCTCGGCGATCGGGAGAGCCTTGGCTCGAGAAATACCATAGTATCCAGCCTGAGTGATGACAATATCGAGTACACTATCAAATATCCCAAAATTAAACTCCTGCGCCACCACCCCGATCTGACTCTTGCAGTAGACTGGATCGTCCTTGGTATTGACCCCAAATACTTCGATATCTCCATCAGTTGGATTTATGATCCCGGTGACTATCCCGATGGTGGTAGATTTACCGGCTCCGTTTGGGCCGAGGAGCGCGTAAAATCCTCCGACTGGGATATCGAGAGAGATGCCTTTGAGGGCTTCAAATCCGTTGTCGTATACTTTTTTGAGATTGCGAATGCGCAGTGCAGGTGCAGTGGTCATGAGTGAGAGTGGTAACTAGGCGGCGTCTACAAATCGTACATCTCCGAGGTAGTCCATCTTGCCCACTGATATGCCCTGAGCCCGGAGGATCGCGTACACCATCGAAAAGTGAAAATACAGGTTTGGGATCGCGAGATCTACGAGATAGTCGTGGCCACTGATCTGCTTGCCGGGCATCCAAGGAAACGAGATAGCAAGACTTTCGATCTCAGAGTCGCTGAGTACCGCGTGACCACCAGAGACATACGCAATGGTAGTATCGATGCGAGCGAGGAGCTCGTCGATGCTTGCCTCAGTATCCTGCATACTCGGAACTGCCTGACCCGTAACTCGACCGTAGAGGCCCTTGGCGTTGTCAGAGACGAGCTGTACCTGCTTGGCGAAGGCAAACATATCTGGGGCGAGTTTTGCCTCGAGGACAGTGCCTTCAGTGAGATCTGTCTCACCGACTTGCTTTTGGGCGAGCGTGAGAAGGTGGCGAGTTTGGAGGAGGACGCGGTGAGCGAGAGCGATACCGTCTTGGTAGGTGGATTGGGTCATAAGATGATTTAGAAATAACTGGGGAGTATAGCCATAAAATCCTGATCCACCAAACTCATTTTAAAATCTCGTCCCTGTACTTTTGGCTCGCATTGAATATGATCCAGCATCTTTTTATATGAATCTCTCCCTCTCAAAGCGCTTCCAGCGCTTCCAATTCCCGCTCATACTCCTCACGGCATTTTTGGATATTGTGGGACTTGGGATACTCATCCCGTCATTTCCTGCGATTGTTGCTGGGTTTGGCGTAGGAGGGGAGTGGGTTGGGTATAGTATGGCGGTATTTGCGCTTGGGACATTTATCGGGGGATTCTTTTTTGGGAAATGGTCTGATACCCTCGGGCGCAGAGCTGCGATAATGATGACGACAAGTGCGAATATATGAGGATTCTTGTTTTTACTGCTTGCGAGTGGATTTCCACTGTTTCTCATTGGGAGGTTTATCGCGGGACTCGCCGGAGGGGGGATCGCCGTCATCCAGGCGTACATGAGTGATATATCAGCTCCTGCTGATCGCGCCAAAAATATTGGACTCATTGGCGCGATGTTTGGAATTGCGTTTTTGGTGGGACCTGCAATTGGGGGGATTCTTGCGCCTTTTGGACTCCACATAGTAGCACTTGCGGGAGTGGTAGCGGCTTCACTCAACCTCATCCTCATCTATCTTCTCCTTCCAGAGCCGGTGAGGGTGAAGACTCCAGAGGCAGAGGCGGTAAAGATAGAGTTTAGTCCGAGATTTATACTCCTCCTCTCGCTCACATTTCTCTCGGCTGTAGGATTTGCCCCGATCCAAAGTCTCTCGGGACAGTATTTGACGGATACTTTTGCCTTTAGTGCGACGATGATATCGTATGTTCTCATCATAGTGGGGATCTCAGCGATACTCTATCAGTGACTTGCGATGCGATGGGTACGGCGATACATGACAGAAGTGCCACTCCTCATTATGGGGTTTGGTATTCTCACTATTGCCCTCCCACTTTTTGCATTTTCACCAGCAAGTTTGTATCTCTGGTTTTTGACCCCACTTTTAGCAATATGAAATGGGAGCATCATGCCCGCGATCGGAGCCCTCATATCGGCTCGCGCTGGGGGACGAGTAGGTGCGTACCTCGGACTCAATAGCTCGGCGATGAGTGTAGGGAATATTATCGGACCGACTCTTGCGGGCGTGCTGTACTCCCATGCGCATGTGCTGCCATTTTATGTGGCGGGTGGTATTTACTTTGGGGCAGTGATTGGTATTCTCGTGATGCTCAGACGCAGAGTATTTGCATAAAACCATTTATGATCAAGCTTTTATCTCTACTCTTCACTACTATGATCCTGACTGGATGCGGGAGTACTCCTGAGAAAGTAACTCCTGTAATGCCTACGAACGGCAAAACCCCTATCATCCTCGCACTTGGCGACTCCCTCACTGCAGGATACAATCTCCCACCTGAGGAGAGTTATACCGTGCAACTCGAGGCACTGTTGCGGGCAGAGGGATACTCCCATAGCGTACGAAATGCAGGGATATCAGGAGATACGACTGCGCAGCTCCTTGCTCGTCTCGACTGGACGATCGGGACTGATCCTGTAGAGCATCCGACTCTTGCGATCGTGGAGATCGGGGCAAATGATGCCTTTCAGGGCATTGATCCAAGTACGACCGAGGCAAATATCCGGTCAATTCTCAAAAAACTCGTGGATCTGCGTATTCCTACTCTCCTGACGGGGATGAAAGCTCCTCCAAATCTCGGACGAGCGTATGGCGCAAAGTTTGAGAGCATTTACCCACGACTTGCTGACGAGTTCAAAGTGCCACTGATGGAGTTCTTTCTCCAGGATGTCGCGGCTGTACCTGCTCTCAATCTTGGGGACGGTATCCACCCTACTCGTGAGGGGTATGCAATAGTTGCCAAAAATGTCTTCGACTCACTCCTTAAAAACTCACTCATTACCAAATAACTCATGATACAATTTTCAAATGTTTATAAGTCCTATACCGTAGCTGGCGAGACTACTGAGATATTTAAGGATTTTTCTTTTCAGATCAAGACAGGAGAATTCGTTGCCATTATGGGGCCATCGGGCTCTGGTAAATCTACCCTGCTCGGTCTTGCGAGTGGGCTCATTGCTCCAGATGCGGGAGATATTATGATCGGGTCACGCTCTCTTACGGGACTCCGAGGGAGTGAGGAGATTACGGCCTTTCGAGGAGCGAATATTGCATATATATTCCAGACTTTTGAGCTCATCCCAACTCTCACCGTGCGGGAGAATATCGAGCTCCCTCTCGATATCAATCGATCAGTAGAGCGGGCGTATGATCTCGAGGAGATCCTCGCGCGAGTCGGACTCACGGGTAAGGCAAATCGGTATCCAGATAGCCTCTCGGGAGGGGAGAGACAGCGAGTCGCAATCGCGAGAGCCTTTGTGGGTAAACTCCCATATCTCTATGCGGATGAGCCAACTGGTAACCTCGATCGCATCAATGCGGATCGCATCATGAGTCTCCTTGAGGAGCTCCACAGCGAGACAGGGAGTACGATCCTAATGATCACACATGACCCAGTGGTGGCGGCTCGCGCTGGTCGTACCATCAAGCTTGGGGGGTAACTCGTACTAAATGGGTCTGCAGAGGTAATTTACTCTGCTACTGACTCACTAATGATCCTTACGGGTTATACTTGCATTTACCTGGATAAAACTCAGACTAAACGGGTCTGCAATTATTTTTGAGTAGCTGCAGCAGAGCGTAGCATCTGCATCTTTGCAATAAAATCCCGTATCACTCCAGGAGTGGTCTCGGATACTGGAGTGTATACACAGGTCATCGTCTCGAGGAGCTCCAGGTCGATCGACTCAGGACTATCAAACCAATACTCGGGTGATCGGTGGAGGATATCTGCCACAGCGCGCTCTCGTGAGGCGATGAATATTCCATCTATCTGAGTGATCCCGAGAGGATTGGCGAGGACTTCTGTAGGGAGTGCCTCAGCTCGGATCACGAGTGAGGGGCGCCCGAGTATATCGAGCTTTACTCTTTTGGAGAGAGGGTATGCCACGCTGATACGATCGTTAAATGGGAACACAACTCCGTAGTGGATGAGCGCGCTCTCAAAGGATACATACGACGGGGTGACGACTTTGTTTGCGAGTGCACAAAAGTCAAAGTACTCGAGTTTTTCTAGGCTTATAGTCGAGAAGAGATCCTTTTTTATCATCACGAGCTCGCCCGTCCCCATATGATAGTGGATGCGATGCTGGAGCTTTTTACCTTTGAGACTCCATCGAAGCTTGAGGTCTGAGAGGGAGAATATCATGGGAGATTGAGAGCAATTATTTTATCGTCTCGGAGGGATTACTCAAGGGGAAGTATGCACTACTCACTACTGAGGTCGATCAGGCGTGCGAGAGAGCCCTGCACATCACCAAAAAGATGACTCTGGAGGCGCTGTCTCTCGGCACTTGATACGATGAGATCTCCGAGACCATCAAGGATATTTGGCTCAATAGATCTTTGCTCTGTCACGAGAAACTGCTTTAGAAAAACCAAATACTCTCGTGTGCTCATCGCACCTATCTCCATGCGGGCAGTACGGCAGCGTATGACAGTACTGCTTGGGAGGATATTTTTGCGGGCAAAAAACTCTACATCATAAAGGTCTCTGTTGGCTATCCGTTCTCGTTTTGTATATCTTGAGTAGACAGCAATGAGCTTGTTTGCAAACATACAATCCGCTCTCATAACCTTGAGTGGTGCACCATAGAGCTCTCGAAGCTCATAGTGGTTTGGGCAGACAGGCCAGGATATTTCTATTTTTAGCTTGCGGTCCAGACCATAGTCGCAAAATATTTTGATGGTGGGGATATTGTCTTTTGTGCTATTTTTTATCACCCAAGTTGGAAAATTTTTGCCTATCCATGCAGTGAGATCACGAGCGACACTCATGTGCCCCTCTGTACTGAGATAGTCAAAGTCGAGATCCACCGAAAACCTCTCGAGTCCATAAAAAAACATGAGCACCGTCCCACCTTTAAATCCGAAAACACTTGAAAATGCAGACTTCCCGAGAGTCACGAGGAAGAGTGACATCGCAGCGCGGTGTGCACTAGACCAGGCTTGTATATTCGTTTGCATGATTGAGAAGTGTATGAATTTCTGCCCTAGCTCGTGGGGACCGAGTGAGATACTCGTCTGCAAGCCTTTGCAGGAGGAGAGGGTCGAGATCTTCTATATTGTCAAAATATGTATGTGGAGATCGGTGGAGCATATCTGCTATCGCTCTCTCAGGGCCTGCGATGGTAAACTCGGGGGTAAACTCTATACCGAGTGGATTGTAGAGCATCTCCTGGGGGAGTCGGCGAGACTCGATGATGATGGGAGACTGGTCTATCAGGTCTATCTGTATATGGCGAGCCCTATGGTGTGCGAGAGTTACTATGCTCGTGTGCTGGGATATGATCCCATGATACATGAGCGCCGTCTCAAAAGACAGGTATGATGGGGAGAGGGACTTATTGGCTATTATGAGTCGCTCTCTCTCGGATACTGGGTCTGAGTCAGTCGTACGGTAGAGTCAATTGCGGAGTCGAAAGAGTTTTTTGGTGCGGATATGGTAAATAATCCTCTTACGAAGGGTATTCCCATTGACTCACCAGGTGCTTTGGAGATCGGAAATAGTATATATCATGCACAAGAGAGTATATTTTTATACCTTTTTGTGTCAAATTACACGCGATACTCATGTACGAGAGCGTCTATATCTACGAGACTGAGTACGGGTTGACTTGATTCAAGCTCGGTGCGCTGAGTAAAGTACCGCTCGAGTTTACTCCCTGCCTGAGTCTGCAAAGGTTCGTCATCTTGCTGAGATGAAGTGAGAACGAGAGTACTATCGGTCATACATTGTTTTTACTTTGTCTCAGTAGCTCCCGAAAGCGCCTTGCTAGCCGCTGCTTTGATCTCATCTGTGCTGATAACTCCTCGGAGTTGGAGAGATGCTGCAGCTGACGGACTGAGTGAGCCTGAGCTAGTGTACTCTGCTTGATACTGCTCGGGGAGAAGGGCACCAATAACTCTTTTTAGCTGCTCAACAGTACCAGTATTTTCACTAAATCTCTGTGTATCGATGATGTTACCACTCGCATTGGTATTTCTGCGCGTAATGTTTAACTCTGTAAGAATATTTTGGTAGTTTGTCTGTATATCACTGCCTTGTCCGAGTTTACTAAACCCAAGTCTCACGAGCATGCCGAGATTGGCATCTACTGCTTGGTCTTGATCTCAGATACGATCTTTTACCTCCCTGTCTGGGAGTTCTTTACGCAGATTATCGATATCCTGCTCTCGAGCTTCTGCAGTTTTGAGAGTTTTTATGTATCCTGCTACCGGTCCATCACTTGCCAGAAAGTGCTTACGAATTGCCTCTGGTAGGGTACTAAATTCTCTACTACATGCGTACTGCTCGATGAGACCAGCTGCCTGGGCACTCGAGACCTGAGTATTTGGGGTGGTGAGACTCTGACGAAGCGCTAAAAACTGGGGAGTCTGTACGGTAGGATCAACCCTCTCAAGTAGAGTAGCGACTCCGTTGAGGTATGATGGGGCCCTGGAAAGGAGTTGAGCTTTTTCGGACTGTTTGTCGGTTATCTTTGCTTGAGTCTGCTGACTATCAGGGCTTGGATCTGGGACATTACTCGGGATTCGTAGTCCTCCCTGTTCTCGATCACGCTTTCCAGTCTCAAGATTCATGAATGTACGGTTTGGGCCGAGACTCGATTGACTCTGGAGCTCCCCATTACGGAGATATACGGGGGTAGTGGGAGGCTCAAAACCAGATCGTACTTTCTGGTAAACTTCGAGGGTTACCTTTGGTTCTACGAGTGCTATCGATGCGGGTGATCGGCTCGGAAGACCGAGAGACTCCGAGCTTTTGCGGAACTCTGCAAACTGCTTTTGGAGATCGGGGATACCCGCCCGCTTCTCAGGAGGGATCGCGCGTATGATCTCAGTCTCGCTCGCGAGGAGTACCATACCGGTAGCGAGAGTCGGGTCTTTGCCTGTGCTCCTGAGCTCTCGCTCTGCGGCAGCTACTTTGGTAGAGTAGTCTGGGATAAGATCTTTCCCTGAACGACCTGTAAGACCAAGAATCTTAGCATCGAGAGCTCGTTCTGCTGATTTGAGGGAGTCAGCTGTTTCTATACCAGCTTTAATATCTACTTGCCCTTTCTGTTCTACTACTTGCCCTTTCTGTACTCTTATTTGTCCTGTTTGTTCTCCTACTTGCCCTTTCTGTACTCTTATTTGTCCTGTTTGTTCTACTACTTGCCCTTTCTGTTCTACTACTTGCAACGTTTGTACCTTCTCTTGCCCTGTTTGTAGAGACACTAAATTTTTTAATATTTCATTCACTTTATCGTTGATCAAATTTTGATCCCCAGTTAATTTATAATCTTGGAGTTCTTTATCAGTATTTAGAGCGTGTACAAGCTTACTTTTTTGAGTTTCTTGTTCAATAGGAGTTAAACCTGATAGATAAGTGGATAGCTCTTGCCCATTTGCAACGGACAGTAGCTCATGAATTTTTCACGAGCTATTTGGAGAAGTACTGAGTTTTGGGGATTCAGAAGTCATACACTATTAGTGTACTATATTTTATCCTCATATAGCAAATTTATGCGATACCGAGTCGACTGAGAATACTCGATATACGAGTTATTATCTCAATTCTAGTTGGAGTTTGTGGTAATGCTCTGAGCTCCGCTTGGATAATCTGCATTCTTTTAATATCTGCACTCGTATGAGTTCCTAGAGCGATCTTATTTCCTATGAGTCCTACTTCTTTGATAAGTTCAGTACTCCTTTCTGCTGCTGCAATTTTCTGATCTGCTGCTGCAATTGCTTGTTTATCTGCTGCAATTTTCTGATCTGCTGCTGCAATAGTTTGCTTGTCTGCTGCAATCTTATCATTTACGAGACATCCATCTATAAATTTCTCTTTTGCTTTTACAAAGATGAGGCGGAGTTTCTCTCATTCTTCTCACTTGCTCACTTGTTCTGCTATCTTAGTGTCATAAGTTGCAATGATACGAGCTTGGCACTGTGCAGTGGTTTCTCACATGGCTTGAGCTTGAGCTTCTAGGGGTGAAGTTCATATTCCGACTATTGAGGCACTGGCAATAATAACACTTGCGACTCCGCCACGAGCCTTCTCGATGATTCGTCCTGCAATAGTTCTCTCAGTAGCTATTTCAGTAGCTCCGAGATTATTCCCTATACTTTGAGACCCGAGCTCAGGTGAACTAATGACAAATGTATTTTCGGGTATAGTGTCGAGAATGATAGGGGTCATATAGGAGATATTAGATGATCATATTATATGCATGTGTCAATTTTGGGCAAGAAATGAGCGTATATTTCTTTACTCGAATTTATTACATCTGATCTAGCCACCCCTCATAATATCCTCCAATCCCCACGATAATTTCCTTCTTAGTCTTCTCAGAGAGGGTATACCCGTACTTGAGCATCAGTGGTCCGTCAATGTCGCGATAACGCGAGTTATCGGATCTCGCAAGCTCACTCGCCACAAACGCTGCTATAAAGTCTGTAGGAATAGATCTCAGGAGGGGGTTATTTTTTGTATCTACTGATAAAAATATTCGATCCTCAAACTCTCCTGCGAGAGTATCATTTGAGAAGTACTCACCAGTAGTATATCGAGCCGCATACTCTATGTAGTGATCAAAGAGATTTTGGAGTAACTCGTTTACGAGGAGCCCTTCAGGATTATAATCTCAGACAAATACATGCTCTCGAGCTCATCTGATAACTACTTCAAATGATTCATGGTAGCAGTATCACTCGAGTGGTATATCATGCAGAATATTGTCTCGCTCGAGTACGATAAACTTCTGCTTTTGGTAGAATTTTGCGTGATACTCTCGCAGTACCTGACGACTGAGGCGACCTGTCTCGGTATACTTATACTGAGGTCCGTAGAGGTGCTTCCCAATTTTTGAGATGAGGAGTCCGAAATAATGAGGATACGCGATCTCTTTTTTGAGTACTGCTGCCTCGTATCGGATGATATTATCGGGTATATTTTTACAGATGCGATCGCAAAAATTATCGAGCTCCTGTGCAGTCTCACAATCTAGAGTAAAGCAAGTGTAGTATGTGTAGCTCTCTGCACTTGACTGGAGTGCCTCAAAATACTCTTTCCCATCTCGTATTCCTCAAAGTACGCAGTGTTCAATGAGATGGGGGAGGTAGGTGGAGCTTTGACTCGGTGGAGTGAGGAGGTAAATGTGGTAGGGCATGAGAGAAGGGGGCTTTTTATTTTTTGCTTGCAGGAACTAACATGACTGAGTTGAGATTTTTTATACACCTCATCATCATTTCTTTTACCTACCCATAGGATGACTAGTATACAATGATTATCCTCAATGCGATAAATAATACGATATTCGCCTGAATTTATGCGGTACAGCGCTGAAAATCCTTGCAATTGCTCACTCAATACTGATGCTTGATTCGCTGCAAATTGATCTATTTTTACAACCATTTGTTTAGCATGTTTTGAACTCAGCTTGCTAATAAACTTAGCAGCTTGTTTTGAGAAAATGATTTTAAGCATTTCTTATACGAGAGAGGAGAATACTTGTTTCATCTTCACTCATGAGCCCCTCAGCCTCTGCGGCCATTGCGAGTCGCCCTTCAATATAGTCTTCTAGTACTTGAGGTGACATGATGAGTGCTGCAGAGCGACCACGACGAGTGATAGATACTATCTCTCTTTGTGCTGTATCAATGAGAGTTCCAAAGTTGTTTTGTGCTTGAACGGACGGTATAGTAAGAAGTGACATATGTTTATGTGAGTAGCTAGTATAGCTATATCTTTGCAGTGTAAAACTACATAAGCAATCGGAACACATTATGAAGTACAAAATTGATTTGTAATGACAAAGTAATACAATGAGAGTGTAACTCTCATTTAATATACTCATGACATCGAGCACCACCCTCCAACTTCGACTGAGCCCAACAACTAAAGGATCAATCATTCCAAGTTTTTAAAAAGTATGGCTTAACTCTTACAGACGGTATTCGTATTTATCTTGAGCGAGTAGCGAATGCTGGGGAAATCCCATTTTCTCTGAATATTCCTAATCTCGAAACTCGAAAATCTATGGTAGAGAGCGAGAAAGGAGAAGGTGTGCGAGAGTTTGCTAACTCGGAAGATATGTTTTTGCATTTAGACTCACTCACTAAATAGCTATGCTCAGGAAATTGATATCACGGAGATTTGAACGAACAGGCTCCCACGCGGATGTCTTCGGGTAAAATAGATACGATTTACCCCACCCAAAAAATTTTTCGTAACATTTTCTTTTTTTCTTTTTTCCCCTCGGATAATGTGAGATTGCTTAATCCCTCTCTATGCAAAATACTTCTTCTCAAGTCACGCAGCAAAAGACCTTTAAGTCACTCGGATACGGTCGCGAAGAGCGAGTCCCCGTGTTTGGACTCTACAATGTGTACTACAAGATCGGAGGGCGACTTGTCCCCATATACGAGGCTCCGAGGGCACAAAAACTCTAGGTACGGAAATGTGGTAAAAAATTTTGATTCTGAGTGAGTTTTCATACTATAATTGCATTATGCAAAGTACATTAGAAGAACCCCACGCGAAAACTCTGATGAATAAGTCTGACACGGCTCATCAGGTTATTCTAAAGAGTGTTGACGATGCTATCGTACACTACGAGGCGACAGGACTACACATCAGTTTAGATGAGGCGAAGACTTGGGCTCAAGAGCTCAGGACAGATCGTAACGCTCAACTGCCAGCGTGTCACATCTAAAGCTTTCAGATGCAGCTAGAGGTGATCTTTGACGGCTGTACGATTTTCTTGCTCAATTTGATTTACGCACAGCGAATGATGGTATCGATGCTGTTTTACAGCATCTCGACTACCTCACAACACATCCAAAAAATGGAAGTCCAATAGAAGATCGCCCTAATGTTCGGCTATCAGTTGTGGATTTTGGTGCAAGTGGGTATCTTATCCTCCATAAGTACTATGAAAATCGAGACCTAACTCTCGTGACTCGGATTATTCATCAAAAGGAATGGTATGACGTAAAAACTATTGGTGTTACCGAAGAGGAGGCAGAAGTTAGTTTGCACCTCATGAGAAAGGAGGCTTAGCTATACACGAGGCTCCGAGGGCACGAAAACTCTAGTCAGAGCCTTGTTTTCTCAGGTGAGATGTGTACACTCTGTTGTCACTTACTCGAGCGCTCATGATCTCTCTCTTTCGTATACTTCTGCGTACTTCGCCGCGAGCGCTTTTTATCCTCTTTGGGATCATACTTTTTGCGAGTACAGGAGTACTCACGATCTCAAATATCATCTCCAACGTCACTGTCCTCGTTGCGCGAGAGGCAAGACCGTTTCTCGGAGCAGATCTAGCGGTCAAGGCGGGACCAGGATTTACTGGAAGTTTGCGCGAGATCGTCACTCCGAGACTTGGAGCTGAGACGGAGCTCATACTTGCGGACAAGGTCACCCTCAACACTACTCTGTTTGACTCTGCAGGCAAGGCTGTCCTCGTCAAGGTAGTGGCAGTTGATGCGAGTTACCCAATGTACTCGACCTATGAGACCACTCGACTCGAGGGAGGATCTGGTACTGGCACGATCGTGGCTGCTACCCCCAATCTCATCACTCGTCTGGGTCGTATCCTCAAGATCGATGGTCAAGAGATCCGCGTGCAGTCTCAAATAGATAAGACGAGTGAGCTGGGTATAGGATTCGGAGATGAGGGATTTCTCCTCATAGTATCGCGGGAGCTCCTGGATAAAACAGCCCTTTTTACTCGAGGGGCAAGGCTCGAGAGACAGCTCCTCATCCGTACTGGAGGAGACGAGCAAACTGATAGACTTTACAAGGCACTCACACCTCTCGAGGCACAGTTTGGGCGGAGAGCTATAGATGTAGACTCTTATCTCACCAATGCGAGTCGTACGAATGAGATCATCGGTGAGCTTGGTAAATATACACTCCTCATCCTCCTCGTGTCTGCATTTCTTGGAGCCATCACCCTCTACTCATCACTGTCAAAATATCTCACCATACTCACCCCTACGCTGCGAACTCTCGAGATACTCGGTATGCGGAAGTCTCGCCAACTCGGGGCTATTGTGTTCGTAATACTCGTGACCGCGATACTGGGATTTGCAGGAGCGATATGACTTGGGTGGGGGATTATAGAAATCCTGAGGCAGATACCTGAGACGAGTGAGTTCGCTCTCCTCGTGGATCCGATAGTCTCTACTGCGATCGTGATGATCATACTCCTCGTATCTGTCACTCTCCCAGAGCTCATCGGAGTTTTTGCTCCAGAGTTTGGGCGAGGACTGCGTCCTCCATTTGGAGCATATGTCCGACCTGCGATCCAGTATGGAGTCTATACACTTGGTATCCTCGGGGTTCTCGCGCACACCCTCTGAGATCTCACTGACTCTCTTCTGGCGCTCGGACTGGGAGTCCTCATCATCGCCCTCCTCTCGTGAATATTTGGACTCATCTATCGTGGGGTATTTTGGTTCCTCGGACGCACCTCACTGCGAGCTAAGAGCTTTGGTATGTTTGACGGAGTGCGCTCACTTGTACGGCCTCGTATGCCGGCCGCAAGTCTCACGGTCACGCTCGTATGTTCGCTCGCACTCCTGAGTATATTTTTGACGATGACCTTGATATTTCGGGAGAGACTCCAGGTCTCGAGCTCTCCGGATGTAAACCTTTTTGCGACAAATATCCTCGAGTCGGATATAATAAAGATTCGTACCAAATACTCTGAGGAAAATATTTACTCGATCCTGCGCGGACGAATCATCAATGTGAATAGTACTCCTCTCGCGAAGCATCTGGGGTCCGGGAAACCAAGTGGAGAGTTTACTCGAGAATTCTCGATCACCACAAGCCCTCTACAAAATGCAAAAATACTCGAAGGGAGCACTCTCACAAGTGACGGAGTATCGGTGATGGCGGACTTTGCAGAGAGGCTACAAGTAAAGCGCGGAGATACGATCGTATTTTCGATCGCGGGGAGAGAGTTCCCGCTCGTTATACAAAACTTGCGAGAGGGAGCTCAGGGGCGTATTGAACCATTTTTCTATTTTCAAGTCCTCCCTGGAGCATTTGACTCAGCTCCTAAAACCTACTTTCTCGGGGTAAACTCGAGCGATGTAGATCGTGAGAAACAACGGATCTCGAGCCTCTCAGGTCCTCATGTCGTCTATGTAGATACGCGCGCAGTACTCGAGCAAGTCCGCGCCATCAGTGATCGTATTCTCGGTATTCTCTGACTCTTTCTCGGGTTTGTAACAGTGTTTGCGGTTCTCACTGTTCTCACTCTCTTTGAGGGACTTCGGCCGATATATAGCCTCAAGGCTCGACTGTATGAGCTTCTCGGGGCGGAACGCTCGCTCATGCGCGCGAGTCTCTTGAGTCCACTGGCTCTTGTGGTAGGGTTTTCAGTATTTGTAGCACTTGTTCTCAGTGCTGGAGGGTTATTATTTGTCCTCACGAAAACAAGACTTCTCACTTGGAGTAATGAGCTCTTTGGGATGAGTGGGAGCCTCGTACTATTGCTTGCTACTGCACTTGGAGCATATGTGCTTATATCACTCATTTTCCCAATACTGAGAAAACGGAGGGATTAACCCCTATTAATTCCAGTGTTTGGTTGCCTGGGTGTTTGGGTGTCCGGGAGTCTAAGTATTGGGGGTGAGTTCCGCTTAATCTATCTGTCCGAGAAGCTTAGGTATTTGAGCATCCACTTTGCTATATGCTCTCCAGTCGTGTGCTCCTGACTGGATTTGTGCAAATACGATCTGAGTTGGTACCCCTGCTCTGTATCCCTGCTTGCGAGGAGGGCGTACGGAGAGCTCGAGTCCGTAGCGATCTCTAAAATACTCCTGCACAAAGTGTCTGGTATCCAGGGGTGTGACTGCGAGACTGCTCATGGGTGCGAGCATAAATGGGGCAAATACTCAGGACTCCGACGAGTAATACTCTCGGTGATCTCGGTGGATGATCACTAGAGTCTGCGCATCAAGTACCGGAAAATACGAGCGCACTTTGACTGGCGCAATCTCCTGCGCTCCTCGGGTACGAGTGAACTCGCAGTAGGTAAATGGGCTCGCGTCCCAGTCTATTTGCGAGAGGGAGTTTTTGCTCCAGAGAGCGCCGAGGTCCATGAGTGCAGCATTAACCTCTCGTGCACTCACTCCCTCGAGCGTGAGATAGTCCTCGAGGATGCTCGCTTGCTCAGCCTTGGTGAGGGGTGTGTAGCGAGATCCATGATAGTACCTACGAAAGATCTTTTCGAGATTGGTGTCGATCGAGAGAGTGGGGATATCGTACCCAAAAGCTCTGATCGCCTCGGCGGTATACGGTCCTATCCCCGGGAGTCCCACGAGCGCGCGGGTCTCACTCGGGAATACTCCGCCATACTCTCGCACGACCGTACGAGCGCAAGCGAGGAGGTTGCGAGCGCGCGAGTAGTAACCGAGCCCTTGATAGTATACAAAAAATTCTTCGTAGCTCGTATCTGCGAGAGACTCAAGAGTAGGGTATCGCTCGAGCATGCGCTGATAGTATTCGACCACGCGCTCTGCTTGAGTTTGTTGGAGGAGGATCTCTGCGAGCCATACCCTATATACTCTCGCAGCAGTGTCCAAATGCGCAAAAGCTCTCCATGGGAGAGAATGTCGCCCATTTGCCTTGTGCCATTCGAGGAGTGCTGCGTATTCAAAAACTTGCTGCATATCTCGAGTGTAGTCAATGGGGGTGAAAAGTCATATATTCAAAGTATTTATATGTTTATAGACGGTTATAGTTTGAAGAGACATACGCTTATAGGTGTATGAATATATGTCAAACTAGGTGGCGAGATCACTCTCACCTTGCAAACTTGGCACTTCTCTCTATTCTCGACCAAATATTTTTATAGATATGATCATTACAATAGCAGGGCATAATGGCGCAGGAAAGAGCACCCTTGGGAGGAATATCGCGAACCATTATCAGCTCGAGAAGTATTCTAGCTGAGATTTTTTTCGGCAAATTGCTCTAGAACGTGGATTGACACTTGCTCAACTCTGAATACTTGCAGAAAGTGATGGTGGGGAGGTAGATTTTTTAGTAGAAGAACGAGCTCGGACACTTGGGCTCGAAAAAGACACATTTTGTATAGATGGAAGACTCCCGTTTCTCGTTATTCCGCATGGTTTTTCTATTTTTCTCAACGCTTCCTTGGAGGTATCTGCCCAGAGAATATTTTCTGAGAACCGTACACACGAAAAATTTACTAGTATCTCAGAGGCGTGTGAAGCTATTCACAAACGGAGATATATTGATAGCCAGCGGTATCAACAGTATTACTGAGTTGATCTGTATGATCTCGGTCAGTATGATCTCGTGATCGATACAGATAATCTCTCGAGTCAGGAGGTACTTTCTGAAGCAATTACTGCTATAGATACGTGGGCTTCTGCTGGACCTTATTCACCACTGCCTGCTCCAGAGACATACTTTATAGCGCGCAAAAAGTTTCTTGGATACTAGTATGGGGTATTGGCAGACAACTGATACGAGATCTTGGTATCAAAAGCCTGAGACGCTCACAAGCGTGGATACAGGGAATTGAGCCCTAATACCAATAGACGCGAGTATTACTGTTGCTCCTCGTATGCGCGGGACTCTCTCGGACGTGGTACTCTCGGGTCGCAATGCATTTATCGCATTTGATGGTGAGCGAGTAGTATCAGGGAAGGGACTTGAGTATTTTGTAGAGACAGAGCTATCTGTCACCCATGATGATACTATTGGGCTCGTATTTCGTAACAATCTCGTGACCGGTGATATTAGTCCTTGGAAGAGAAGCATCCCTACCGCTATTTTTGATAATCATAATCACGCTTTATTTTTTTGGGCGAAAGCTCTCGAGCAAGGGTTCGTGAGTGAAGGTGTAACTCTCGTGCATATTGATATGCACTCGGACCTTTGGCCCAATGAGTATACTATCGATCCTACAAAACTCCGAGATCTCTCGTATATGGCGAGTTTTACCAATCTCGCCTGTAATGTTGGCAACTACATCGTGCCCGCGGTCCAGGCTGGACTCATCGGCGAGATGATACGAATAGAAGGGGAGAGCGAGCTTGAACTTGCTCGTGATGCACTGAGGGCGAGCGCAAACGATCTAAAACCAGCAAATCTCATTCTCAATCTCGACCTCGATATCTTTGCACCCGACTTGGACGACATAGACTTTGAGCTCAAGTGTGAGGTGATCCGAGGGTACGCTGCGCGTGCGGCGTACATAACGATCGCTACGAGCCCATTTTTTATCGACGAGGAGCGGGCGCTGTTATACTTGAGAAAAGTATTTTTTTAAGTATAAGATAAATTCTTTACTTATGTTCGTGAGAAACTCTTGTCCATCAGGTGGCCTCTCCATACTCACGGATCCTAAGACAGGGGAGATACGATACAAGCTGGATAGTTGAGCCATTTTTACAGTTGATGAGTTTGGAAACAGAGTCAGAAAAGTCTTAGCAACAAAAAGTGCGACCTATTTTACCGGAAGTCTCGCAGAAGATCACTTGGCTGAGCTTTTTCGGAGAAACGAGATGAATAGTGAAGTTACAATAGTGGATAAGTTTCAGGGCTCAGTGCCTGATATTTTGTTGAATCATGGACCAAATGGCTATATGGTTGAGGTAAAGACCACCGCACTTGAAAATCAACTCGTGATTAAGTACAATCAACTCGAGAGATTTGCAGAAATGGAGGACTGCTTTTATGCTTTCACTGAACATAATATACAGGGGATAAGACAGGCACTAAAAAAAAGAGGCGGACATGGAGCCATGGCAAACTCCTTTCGATTAAGGCGTATAGTAATAGTCTCAACAAAAGTAGTTGCTTGTATATCTTCTCAGTGGAAATCCTACCCATATGGAGATAGCTCAAGATGATCATATATAACTGTTCGTATAAATAGTATTCTTAAGTGAGCTCTGCAAATGGGATATCTTGTAAAAAGAAATGGTGACTCAGAAATATACACAATTGGAGAAGTACCTGATTTTTTCCCAAGCTCAGAGATTTCGAGAGATTTTCTGGGGGAGGCCTGCTTTGACTTTGGTGGATTCCCAAAAATTGACCCGAGAAATTTATAGATATACTCTTTGCATGCAATTCCCTCACCTTACCCACGACGAACTTATCACTCAGTTTGAGTGAGTATCACCCGCCAAGTATGCAAACTCGCGGAATTTTATCTCCTGAGCGGTCACTCGTCTCTCGCCCTACATCACTCATGGGGTTATCACCACTCCTGAGCTTATAGCGAGTCTCCTTGCGAGGCATACTCCCTACGAGGCAGATAGCCTCCTCAAGGAACTCACCTGGAAGGAGTATTTTACCCAAGTACTCGTGTTTCAAGGAGATCATATTTTGAGTGACCTTGAAGACGACAAGACGGGGATTTCTCGGACGCACATACTCCCCGAGAGCGTAGCACTCGGGAATACTGGGCGAGTTTGGCTCGACACGATCATACAAAAAATGCAAAAGACTGGATACCTCCACAACCATGAGCGTATGTGGCTCGCCGCCTATCTCGTCCACTTCGGCAAGCTGCATTGGCGGCGGCTCGCTGACTGGAGCTACTACCACTTTCTCGATGGGGATCTCGGGGTCAATCACCTGTCCTGGCAGTGGGTGAGCTCGACTTTTTCCTCAAAGCCGTACTATTTTACGAGTGATAATATCGAGAAATATGCTCGAGTTGCAGCCCCAGAGCTCATAGGATCATATGAGGATGTCTGGGCGCGTATCACCGATCCTGCTCGCGTGAGCCCTTTTGCTGATGAGGCGAGTGTATCCCTTGAGGCGACCTCACTCCTCGCGTACCCAAGACTTGAGTCCCTCTCAGGTCAGGAGGTGGTTGTACTCACTCCATGGAGCCTATCCGAGTCGCTCGTCCGCGATATAAAGCCCGAGAACAGGTACCTTGTCCTCGATGAGGGATTTTTTGCGAGACATCCGATGAGTCCAGCGCGGATAGAGTGGATCGTCGGGTACGCTCGACAGCTCTGAGCGCAAGTAGTGCGTGGGGATCTCGCGAGTCTCATTCGTGGATTTAGTGGAGGAGAGCTCTCTATCCAGACGACCTATAATCCCGTATATCGAGAAGCGATCGATGGTTCAGACAGTCGAGCAAGCGTCTGCGTACTCCCTTATCCGAGTGTGAGCCCAAAATTTGGAGTTAAGTACTTCCCAAGATTTTTTGGATACTTTGCAGCCATCAACTGGCGTCAGATCTAGGGAGTCGAGTCCTCGATATACTCCTTGCCCTGTGTTTGGCAGTAGAGCCAATACGCATTTTTGAGATTTTCTCGTGTGCCTGTGAGTGGGACGCGCAAAACGCCTTCTCGACAGGCTCGCTCAAAGATAATGCGCTCTTTTTGCGTGAGTCGGTGAGGGATTCCTCGCGATCCGATCTTGTGAGGTGAGGCTTTGGAGCGAGTGATATTTATGACTTCTTCGACTTTAATACGGGGCATGGGAGGAGATTTGGGGATACTTTTGAGGGTGACTTTTTGTGCATACGACATTTGTCTGAGCAGTAGATGACCTGATCAAAGCAGTCTTTCCATTTTTTGCGTATAGTAAAAGGTCGTCCACAAACTGGGCAGATTTTTGCTTCTTTCATCTGGCCACGATCGAGTATTTTAGGATTTTTCATAGAGTTATTTTGAGTCGGTGATCCAGGATTGGACGAGAGCGACGAGGTCGGGGAGTGGGGGGACGAGTATACTACCTGGGGTACCTCCAGAAAGCAATCTCTCGAGCGTCAGAGCTGGTGATCGCATAAACTCCTCGAGATACTGGCAGTCACCCGGTAAGTAGTCCACAAAGTCCTGCATTTTTGCGCTATGTACGCCATTACTCTCCTGGTAAATATCCCAGAGAAATGGTCTACCACTCGTGAGCGCGGTGACGAGAGTATTTTCTCCTCGTACGATGTTGAGATGACATTCTGCGTAGAGCGCTGGCACTTCAGTAATCGGGAGAAAAGGGAGGAACGAGAGATTTGCGTCCTGTATACTACTCGTGGTCGTGTTTTGTCCAAGTATGAGAAATTGCCACTCAGGATGCGCTCGCAGGACGGGCTCTATAGCGGTATAGGTACTCGGATAGACAAATACAGTGGCGAGTTTCTCCCTAGTGAGCGCAGCGGCTGTAGTGGGTGATAGGGGTGCTAGTGTGCGTGGCACGATCCCTCCACCCGCACTCCCAATACTTGGGACGAGATGGGTAATATCAAGCGCTCTATCGCTATACTGAGTCCCATGAAAAGAGGTGATAGCCCTGCTCGAGGGTGAGTCTGGAGCTCCTGCAAACTGTAGGTAGTCAAACTGGAGGATGCGTTTATGACTGTGTACTCCTTGCCCAAGTTTGTACCCAAAAAATGTACATGCGAGAGGACTCTCGATCTCGGGATTATAGTCGCCTAGATCGTGATACTCTATGTCCTGGGGGCAATTTGGGAGCATCTGCACAAAAAGCTCATGACTCTGGCTCCAAATGCGTACTCGGATACTGGGGTCACACCTCGTGAGTCCGAGAGCGAGCTCGAGCGCAAATCCGAGATCCCCAAAATTATCAATAATTGGGACGAGAAAATCGAGGGTGACAATAGTTTGCAAGTGTGGGGTTTTTGAGTGTAATGAGGGTATGTCTCGTTCTTTTGTACAATCACTTCTCGCCCGATCTTACTCTCCTGCGATCGCTACGCAAATATTGCATGGATTTAAGGGGGTTCGTCCATCGAGTTTTCGTCGAAATACCCTCAAAATCAGCGAAAAAGACCTCGCAGCTGCCATAGCACTCCTGGGCTTTGAAGTCACTCCTGTCCCGAGTATTGTGGGAGCGTATCAGTTTGCACGAGAGCATGAGTACGCGTTTAAGGGGTCACGACTTTTTCGAGAGGGACTCGTTTATCTCCAGTCTCTCTCGAGTATGATCCCGGCTAAGGTACTCGCCCCGAGTGCTCAGGCACGGGTGCTCGATGTGTGCGCAGCTCCTGGCTCTAAGACTACGCAGATGGCGGCGATGATGGCGAATACTGGCGAGATCATAGCACTTGAGAAGTCACCAGTGCGAGCAGATATACTCAGACATAATATTGTCCTCCAAGGGGTGACCAATACTGTGATCGTTAGGCAAGAGGGCCTGAGTTACATGGCAGGACTGGTGCCTGGGACTTTTAGTGCGATCCTCCTCGATGCACCGTGCTCGGGTATGGGGCGACTTTCTGTCGATCGTGATGAGCCATGGAAATATATCGATCCTGCCAATCTCCTGCGTAGGTCGGACCTCCAGAAAAAGCTCCTTGCGAGATCTCTCGAGCTTCTCGCTCCAGGCGGAGTACTCGTATATTCTACCTGTACTCTCGGTCACGAGGAAAACCGCGATGTTATATCAGCAGTTGCTCGTACACACCGAGGGTTTAGTTTGGAAGTGCCAGATCTCACAGTACTCGGAGCACAGTGTGTCCCAGATGAGCATGGGGTAGCGATACTCCCAGATGCGAACTATGAAGGATTTTATATCTCAAAACTCATAAAAAACTCCTAGGGAGAGTTTACTCCTGTTTTGAGAGCGTTGTCACTTGACAATAAAATTGTCTGAATAATATGTTTTTGCTGGAAGACATTCCGTCTGAAGGTGTAAACAAAAAAGAAGGAAATGAGATATGGCACAGAAGAAAAACTATCAGCGAGGAGACGGTGTTTTCACACTCCGCGACCTCCGTTCTGCAGAGCAATCTGCGCTCGGAAATCCCTTGATTGCAGCCAAAAAAATCCACGCAGCAATGCTGAATGGAAAAGTTATTTGTACTGAAGCTATTGCCTGGCTACAGGAAAACTTTGAGGCACTAAAAAGTGCGCCAAGAGAACTCCTTGAGTGGATTACTTCAGTTACTGTTATGAAGCCAGTGCGGGGGTGATCATGGCAAAAATTACTCGCACCATTCATGTCGTAGATCCAGACCTCGGCAGTAAGGCTAGATTCATGACGGAGTGTTTTAGTAAAAACGGCTTCGTAGGCGAAGCGGAAGCCTCATTTCTTAGAGCGAATATCGTGGCTATAGAAATGTATCACCCGAGTATTGCGGTATCTGTGAAAAAGATACTCGTGCAAACTGAATCAGCAGCGAAAGAAGCCAAAACAAAAAAAGCGCTTCAGGATCTGCTAGTGGAAAAAAAGACTGAAGTGGCTAAGCTGGCTGCTAGCAAAGCACTGACAGAGCAGATCAGGAGGCTTATGCCGCCTGATAAGCCAGTTAGGTTAGGGGTAACAAGTTTTCGAATTAAGCTTCGATAAGAGTGTTAACCCTACCCTAAGTCATCTTCGCAAGGAGCTTTGACCCAAAAGCCGCTCGTACATCGAGCGGCTTTTTACATGCTCGAGAGACTCACCAAGCGCCCAAAATTTCTTTTGACAAAAGACCCACATTCTCTAATATCTGCGCACTAAATAACAGACCTATGACTTTCGCACCTCCCAAAAAAGCCTCCAAAGTCCAGACAGGACAACGTCACGGTAAGTGGCTATTTGAAAAGGCTCGCAAGATCAAGAACTCTATTGTTCTCCAATACGATAAGCTCGGTAATGTCCTCGGACTCGCACACTTTGCATCTCCCATAACAGGTGAGTACAAAGGTCGTAAGGTCTACACTCCTCGAGCAAAGGGTCCAAAGGTAACAAAAGTTCGAGCATAATTTTACTCGTTATTAAGTTGGGGCCTTAGCCTCTTTTTTGTTGCAAAAAAGCAAGTCGAGAATAGGATAGTTTGACTAGTAATATTTTTGTATATTGATATGAATTGAATGGATGATAGTACATGAAGGCCATCAGTATTTCAGGTAAAAGTTTCATCCAACACTTTTGCTGGTTATCCAGTATCGGGAACTCTAAGTTATCAGTTCAGGTATGAAACCATTACTGCAGCTATTGCTGGTAAAACTGCTGCACTTCTACCATCTGATTTTCCGATGATACCTGATCGTAATACTCAGCAGATACCTGTACTTTTTAAGCCTAAAATAGAGGTGAGAAAAACTGCCCGAGATCCAAGTATAGATGCACTCTTACAAAATAAGACTTCTTTTAACACCTATGCGGAAATAGATTTCACAAATGTTATATCATGGGGTAAGTATGTGACTCAAGAGTTTTGAATGCATTCCAAGTTTTGGAAAGATATTCGCAGATGAGAACATCTTGAAACTCCAAATGACTACCAGAAATTTTATGGTGGCAAAACAAGATCTATTGGAATTCATTTCCAGAGAGTGGTTATGAAAGTGAAAGACACTATTTTTCAACTTATTCCAAATATTAATTTTACTCTTTACTCCTGAGATGCTGCATATATTAACATGACAGTACAAATACAATTAGCTGCTTTACTTACAAGTAAACCAGATAAAAATAGAGTGCCACTTGCTCTTGAAACCGCAGATTTTTATGAAGAAATGGCTCGAACTATCATAGCTCATTTCCCAAAAGCAGAAATTCGTAGTGGACCACTCTTGCCAGAAATATGAAATTTTGTTATTTATAATCCGAAGGGAATACCCGAGTTTCTTGAGATGGGGATAAGTATGGTTCAGTTATTTATAAATAATACTGCAAAAGAGCTCTGAGCTTCAGGGGGGTATAAAATACAAATCCCACTCAAGCCCTAGAAATAAGTAATCCCCTTGCTCTCTCACCGTTTTCGCTATAATAGTTGCGTATTATTTTGACCTTGAACATGCGCAAACTGACCCGTCGTGAGACTCGAGAATTCCTCCTCCAATCCCTCTACGCGCGGTCAGTTCTCGGCGATACTTTTAGTCGTGAGGACTTTGCAGTGAGCTACTACACGATGCCTGTGGGACAAGCGTATGAAGACCCCTACTTTATCGAGATGTTTGATGGTATTATTCGCCACGAGGGGGCACTTCTCGCGATATTTGCCCACTATGCCCCAAAGTTTGATGTAGCGATCATGCCACTCATCAACCTCCTCCCGATCGTGATCGCGACCTATGAGATGCTCTACCTCCAGAGTGAGCAAGTCCCAGAAAAAGTCTCGATCAATGAGGCGATCGAGCTCGCAAAGAGATTTTCTGATGATGCGTCTCGAGAGCTTGTAAATGGAGTCCTTGGCAAAGTTCGAGATGATAAATCTACCATCGTGAGTACGATTATTCCACGAGCGCCATTATTTTTTTGATCCACAGTAACCCCATAGTGTATGCGACGATCCAATAAGTTTGAAGAGTCGGCATTTGAAGAGAAAATAGAAAAACTTCTCATTTCTCTCGAAATTCCGTACCGACAGAGTGCTGCGTATTGCCTCGCGTTTTACCACCGCTCAGCACTCAACGAGTATATGCTCGCAGAGAGTAACGAGCGAGTGGAGTACCTTGGTGACGCAGTCCTCGAGCTGATTACGACCGACTATTTATATCGTGCTTACCCAGATGCCGCAGAAGGGAAGCTCACTGATATTCGCTCAGCGCTCGTGCGGGGGCGCAACCTTGCTGATATATCCTCAAAACTTGACCTTGGGAGTCTCATTCTCCTCTCTCGCGGCGAGGCGCAGGCTGGAGGAGCTACAAACCCCTATATCCTCGCAAATGTGCTCGAGGCGCTTATCGGATGTACCTATCTCGATGCTGGGTTTGATGCTGCTCGCGATCTTATACATACCCATGTGATCTCAACTCTCCCATCCATCCTCGCGAGCTCGCTCCATGTAGACCCAAAGTCCCACCTCCAGGAGATTATCCAGTCTTGGGATATGACAACTCCAACTTACCGTGTCCTTGAGGAGATAGGGGCTGATCACAATAAAATCTACCGCATAGGGGTGTACTATGGAGAGCGATTGATCGGGGAGGGTGCAGGTACCAGTAAGAAAAAGGCAGAATCCGTCGCCGCTGAAAATGCACTCACTCGTCAGGCAGAGTGGTCAAAGTAGAAGATTCTAGTGCATGTGGAGGGCGAGATGCGCAATGATCGGGATAGCTCCTCCGAGGAGAAAGCTCAGTATCACACGTACCCCCGCACTCGAGTGTCCACGGAGCTCTGGGAGGAGATCAGAGGCTCCGATATAGAGGAGACTTCCTCCTGCAACTGCGAGGATGAGTGGCTCATATGCCCCCAGTGGGAGAAGTCCGAGGATGAGTGCTCCGAGTATCACCGATCCACCAAAAGCTCCAAAGAGTGCGAGTACTTGCCTCGTGGTATACTTTGATGATACCGCTATCCCCGCAAGTGCGAGAGAAACGGGTATTTGATGGATGATGACCGCAAATGTGACGATAGATCCTGTGACTACCGAGACTCCAAAAGCACTCATGATTGCAACTCCGTCAAATGCGGTATGCACAAATAGTCCTATAAAGCTCATGACCGATCGAGGCCGAGCATGTGAGTGCTCATGCTCCTTGTGGTCATGAGCCTCCTCATGACCAGCGTGCGGATGCGTACAGTGAAAGTAATCCAGGAGAAACACGAGACAAAACCCTATAAAAAATGCTATTCCCGCATACTGCGAGCTCAGAGCTGCCTCGGGGAGGATATGTGTGAGTGAGATACTCGTCATCGCTCCAGCGCCAACTCCGATGAGGAGTCCGAGAAAAGTACTACTGAGGTGGCGTCTGGCAAATATATACCCAGAAAACGATGCAAGCAGAGTAAATCAAAGGGCGATAGCGACGGGGAGAGTTAGCATAGGGGAGTAAAATTATCTGTAGAATAGTCAAACTTGTCGTTCTCCAAAATCTCGTGAGCAAAATTACACTCTCAGAGCAATTCCTTTTGACTTGAGCGTACTTTTCTCTATTATTCGCGCATAAATTTTTAAATATGATTGGTAAGTTCAAAAAAAGAAAACGACTCCGAATCCACGGATTTCTTGCTCGTATGACTACAAAGGGTGGATCTCAGGTAATTGCAGCTCGACGCCGAAAGGGTCGACATGTTCTTGCGGTGAGTTATCCAAACCGATTTAAGATGACGAATGGTAAATCCAAAATGCACATTGTCGCTGGAGGTACAGCGCGAGTGGTGCGATACCCAGGCTCTAGCCAGAAATTTAGACCTTCAAAAGGAACTACCGCAAAGAAGGCAGTAGCTGAGTAGTCTGTATGATCAAAAAGGCGTTTCGTCTTACCGAGAATCAAATAGGAAAGGTTTTAAAATATAAAAAACCTTTCTTTTCAAATTTCGCGATCGCGAATGTGATCCGAAACTCACTTGAGATTTCGCGCTTTGGTCTTATCCTTTCGGGGAAGGTCGCAAAAACGAGTGTAGATCGCAACTTCTATCGTCGCAACTTCTATGATTTGACGAGGCAATACCTCACAAACCCTGGACTTGATGTCGCGATAGTCGTCAAAAAGTGAATTATCTGTAACCGTAAGGACTCTGCGATGGTTGCCCAGTTTGAGGCTGATATAGATCATCTCCTGCGCAAAGTATTTGCTGGAGCCTCGACTGTCCCTCCAGTACGCATCGTGCACCGCACTCCTATCAAGTCTCCAAAACTCTAAAACTTCCCATGAAAGATCGTCTCCTCAATATACTCATAGTTACCTTTATTGGTCTACTACTCCTCAATATTTTTCTCCCAAAGCCAGAGACCAAGCAGGCTCCGACTGCTCCTCATCTTGTGCTCTCAAAGACGAGTACGGTAGTCCCAAACTATCCAAAAGTTACGGTACAAAATCCCTCTGATACAGAGCTCGCTTTTAATACTTGTCGGGATCTCACAGTTCTCGCGGATCTCCGTACAGTTGCCACTACCGAGAGTGACGGAGCGTTTTGTAGAGATATCAAAGTAGGAGCAAAATCCAGCGGCGATATCGATCTTACGGCACTCACGGCGATATTCACCAAGCCTGGGAATATAGGGTTTAAGCTGGCACTCCCAGGGATTTCTGAGCCACTTACTTCTACGGTAGAAGTACAGGAACGAGGATTCTTTCGATCACTTCTCGCCACACTCTTCTATGCTCCAGTTCTCAATCTATTCATCGGACTTATAGAGTATCTCCCAGGTCACTCGCTCGGACTCGCGATTATCGCGATCACGATCATAGTACGGATTATTCTCCTCGTACCTCAGCATCAGATGCTCGTATCTGCTCGAAAAATGCAGGCAATACAGCCAAAGATTGCAGCTCTCCAAGCAAAGTTCAAGTGAGACCAGGCAAAAATGGGGATGGAGCTCATGGAGCTCTACAAGCGAGAAAAGGTAAATCCACTCGGCTCGTGTCTCCCACTCCTCATCCAGACTCCCATACTCATTGTTCTCTATTGGGTGCTCATCTCGATCCAGGATCACAGTAATGTGTACTATTTTTATACTTTGTTCAAAGACTTTGATATCACTCGTATCGAGCACATTTTCTTTGGAGTTGATCTCCTCAAGATGGGAGGAGTGATCGGAGTGGGTCTTGCGCTCATAGTTGGGTTTACACAATTTGCACAGATCTGGCTCTCTCAGCGTGGCAAGCCCGCGATAGATACTTCCACTCGAGATCCAAACTCTATGATGCCAGACCCAAATCTTATGAATAAATTCATGCTCTATGGGATGCCTTTGATGATCGGAATATCGACTATTTACTTTCCGTATGGAGTTGGAATGTATTGGTTTATCGGGACACTCTTTATGCTCGCACAACAGCAAATCGCCAATCAGATCGCTGATAAGCATCTCCCGAATGGGGGAGTAACGTGAGAGCTCGTCGTACCTGTAGCCAAGAAGTCTGCAAAGAAATCCAAAACAGTCATCGAGGGATAATATGAAAAAGGTACTCATTTGCGTGCATGGGGGACACTCTTGGAAGACCCACAATGAGTACATATAGCTATATCGCCGAGGACTACAGGATAGAACAATATACTCAAGAGGTCAGCCCCGAAAGCTGGAAAAGTAAAATTAAAAAAGAGGCACTGAGTTGTGGCTATACAGTCTATAGTCCAGAGTTTCCGAGTGGTATAAATGCACACTATACTGAGTGGAGACTCTACATGGATCGTCTGGTAAAGCTCCTGCCAGTCAATGTGGAGATCACTTTGATAGGTCACTCACTCGGGGGGAACTCCCTCATCAAGTACCTGACTGAAAGAAACCTCAAAGCACGGCAACTCCATCTCATGGCGGCATGTTATAATGAGGGCTCATTTACTGAACCTGCGGACTGGGAGGCAATAGCAGGGAGGACCGAGAATATTCATATTTGGCACGCACTCGATGATGAGGTCGTGCCGTACGCTGATGCTCTCTATATCCGAGAGAAGATCCCTACGGCTGAGCTCCACACTATCGAGAGCGGAGGGCATCTACGAATTCCTGAGATAGAGGGGCTCAAGGGAGTGATATTTAGATAAGACTCGGAGCGAAGTGGAGTTTATTATACTTGGAGTTATTTGCCCCACTTACACTGAAATAGTGACCACGGTCAGTTATAAATATTACACCCTCGTAAGGCTCTATCTCTTGAGTCAGACATATTTTTTGTACTTTTGAAGCAGTAAGTCAGTGCTCATCTTCGTGTATATCAATACCTTCTTGTGCCAGCTCTAGGACTGTTGCTTCATTACTACAGTTCCCTACTTTGAGTCGTACTTTCTCTACAAGTATAGCGATTACTCAATTCTCTGCATACTCTAGTTGGGGAGGGGGACCCTTATCATTTGTACATCCTCCAAGACTCAGGCTGCCTGCAAAAATATAGGGGAGAAATGTTTTCATCATTACTACTATACTTGCAATACTCTATTGTCAATAATTCCAGTACACCTTTCGTGTTTTTTTTGTGAGCTTGAGTTTTCCCAGATCCTTGCTCGTGCCACCAGTAGCCTCAGAGATGTATCGACAAAGTTCATCAATATTGCCTCTCGAGAGACCGATCGTACTCTCATTATGAGCTCGAGCGTAGAGCCGTTCTATGAGGGTTCGTTGGAGGAGAGGGGAGAGACTAGCGAACTCCTTTTCACTGATGCTCTCACCTGTGAGATACACTCCGATGAGACCCTCGAGAGCCTGATCGAGCTCTCGAGCATACTCCGCGAGCTCACACAGAGTCGCCTCTATGCGAGGATTGATGAGTGCCATCTCCGGGAGGATATTCTGTCTGATGCGATTGCGTAGATAAGCAGTATCGGTATTCGTAGCATCTTTTACAAAAGGGATTGTCTCTGCAGTTGCATACGCAGTGATATCTGACTTTGAAAGAGTGAGCATTGGACGCACGAGGACTCATTGAGTGCTCTGCATACCCGAGAGACCACGCAGTCGACTTCCACGGATAAGATTGAGGAGCACTGTCTCTGCCTGATCCCCCGCGTGATGCCCTGTGAGAATAGACAAGGCTCAGTGACACGCGCGCACTCGCTCAAAGCAGGCGTATCGTGCCTCTCGGCCTGCGGCCTCGAGGGAGATCTTTTTACTCGTAGCGAGATTAGGGACATCCACTCGTATGACTTCACACTCAACACCGAGCCCTTTGCAGGATGCTCTCAGGAACTCCGCATCGAGATGACTCTCTGGGCGTATAGCATGATCGATGTGCACCACTATGATATCGCTCGCAGACTTAGCACGCAGAGCGAGTGCCAGAAGCACCATACTATCAATCCCGCCTGATACTCCGATGACGATTGGGGAGGTGAGAGATTTGATGTGCTCGATAACTTGGTCGTACATGTGTTGTGTCATACTTGAGGAGCCTATGGACTCAAATTTGGGATTACTTATCTGTAGAAACTATCTTTAATAGCTCGGAAAATAATGAGGGAAACAATAGTTCATGTTAGGACATATACACCGCTATGTGTCTTATTCCTGAGACTTTCTTTTATAGACTCTTGCGAGTACCCATCAGTAATATAGAGAGTATCATAGCGACCTGTGGTATCAGATATTTCCTTCACAAGACGGAAGGAGATTTTATAGTGACCAAGCGTACAGTCTCACATGAGTGAAAAACTCAAATCATTTACATACTCAGCAACAGAGTTACGCCTCCCAATACTCCGAGTAAATCGCGTACTCATCTTATCTCGAAGCCCTTCTACTGCTTCTTGTACTATTCTCTCAATAGTACTCCGCCTTTGTATATCAAGTGCAGTGTTTACCTCTCTTTTAGCTATTTCGATCATTTGGAGTCTTACTCGTTCTGCTCTGTCTGCAAGCTCGAGAGTACGCTCAAGTACCCGACTAACTTGAGTTGGAGGTGACGTTCTGACTACTGGAGTGGCAGGTTTTTGGAGTCCTGCTACATCCCAGAGGTTTTGTGCTCAATTTCGCATACCTAAATTGAGTAAATATCTACCGCTTTTCGCCCCTTTTGCCTCTGCAATCGTATATCCGGGAGTCGCATCATAAACTCCGCGATCTCATCATCTGGAGCGGGGATATTAGTGATCTCTTTACCACACTTACTACAGTGATGGAGGATCACAAGTCACTTATGCTTTTTTTGGGTGAGATCGATCGCCTGCATGAGTCCGCCACACGTGCTCGCCCTATCACCTGGAAATTCAGCGTCTA
>JAYWGH010000015.1:0-8135 GCA_043778375.1 bacterium | reverse complement strand
GACTTTTGCAGTAAATTTGACAACTCGATCTATAGTTTTATAAATACTAAGTAAATTAACAATTCTTATGAATAAACCTTCTGGAAAATCTGCAGCATGAGTAGTAACTGGATTGGGACTATCGGCAGCTTCTTGGACTGCAAGATTAGTTTGAAAATGAACGAAGTGACTCATACAAATGGTAGTCGCTAATATTCAAGGACCAAAACCGTATGTTGAGGTAATTGACGCCGGACAATATGTAAAAGACATTCTAAAAATTATTGTTGCATGGGGAGTAGCTCGAAAACTCATCGCTGCTCCATGAGATTTTAAAAAACTCGATGCTCCAGCTCTTGCCCGAATCATTCATAACGATCTTTTACCAAAAATATCCTGAGGAGCTATCCCAGTTGGTCTCTCAAAAACACAAAGTCTTGACGATTGGTGGGCAAGAATACTCTCAAATCATGCAATTCCGCATATATTTTATTAAACCATTTTTTTTATGGATATAGGATTAGCGGTTTTACATACAACAGGAGTTACTGCCCCAGGTCAGTCTTTTGATGCACTATGAGTTGGATCAAATGTAGTAGATAGTACTGCTGCTATCCTTGAGGCTATTCCTCATCCGTTTCAAGCATTTCTTCAGGCGAAACTTCAAGCAGGGGAAAACGAGCCTCTTGTGGATTCTGAATTAACGATTACAACTGCTAAAACTATATATATCTTTACATTTGTGTGAGGAGGAAAGTGGAAATTGATCTCCGCGGATGGGGCAACGATATGAGCAAAGTACATGAAAGAGAGTGCTCCGGCGAGATATCTGACACACTCAAATATGAGCTCTGATAGCTCTTGAAATACGAGTCTTAATTTTTCTCTTGGTACTAATTCCACTGCTTTTTCTATTGTTGGGATTACGGGGTATAGCCTTTCTTAATACCGAAAATCCAAGCAATGAACATTTCAAGTATAGTCGTCCCAGAGTTCCATGAGTTTTCACTGACTCCTCGAAACTCTGCCTGTCACCCAATTGATCCGATTAGACTAGTATTAGAAATACTCTGAGGAGCAGAGCATGCAGCAAATGAGTTTAGTAACTCGGCTTTTGCTTCAAAGCTCACCATAGAAGGGAGTAAGGCGGTTGCACTGCGTTATCGTCGTGAGAAGGATAATGTCCCCCATCCAGCTTGCGTACTCTCATTTGAGCCACATGAATCCGGATATCAGGTAGTGCAGATACAATGATCAAAAGATAAGCATACAGCCTTTAGGGTTTGATCTTCATTTAACAGTCCAGGATTTTTCTTGCGACTCATAGAAGAATCTTTCCTTAAAAAGTGAATACCGGTAACAGCACTTAAATTTCCAACTGGAATTGAGTGAGTTGCATACTGATCCAGCGCCATCAGTCGTTATGAAATTTTTCGTACTGCGCTCTTTGGACTCAATACAAAATATAACCTTGGCTCAAGCTCAAATGATGTGGAGTAGTCTCCCACTCTCACAAACTTGTTTTTTTGGGTTATTGTATAAGATTTAGGCACTATGTCTTACACCACTACCCGCGAAGCCGCGGCGCTCACTCTCGAGGTATCTACTCGCACCCTTGATCGGTATGTAAAATCCGGTCGTATTCGCTCCAAGCGCAAAGGAAAAACTATTCTTCTCTCAGATGAGGATATCATCATGATCAAAGATGGCGATCCAGAGCTCGTGCGTCCTACTGACTCAGTGCGCTCGACCCCCAGAGAGACCGAGGCTCCTGAAGTTGTGATATTTGATGAAGTTACTCCGTCTCATACTCTCACCCGCAAACGACCGCAGGCAGATTATCGTGATCTCTACGAAGACTCCATGCGCAAGATCGCAGAAAAAGATCGTATTATTCAGGACCTCTCGTACCGAGCAGGTCATGCGGAGAGTGAGCTCAAAAATTCAGTCTCTATGATCGAGTACAAAAAACAGACTTTTCTCCTCGAGTCTGCCAAAGCAAAAACTGATGAGGATGTAAAGCACGCACAATCAGAGGTACTCACCCTCCGAGAAGAAGTGATCACAAGTAAATTTGTACTCTATATCCTCATATCGCTCGTCGTAGTACTTTTGATCCTCTCGTCGTTTCTCCTCTATTTCTTTTTATAATCTTTATGGCACACCCCTCTGTTGCAACCGCAAAACGATACCTTCTCAAGCTCTCAGGTGAAGCCCTCCAAGGCAACCTTGAATACGGAATAGATGTACAGTTTTTAGAGTTTCTCGCTAAGAAAATCGTCGCACTCGTAGCTACCGGTAAAGAAGTAGTGATCGTAATCGGTGGAGGAAATATATTTCGAGGGATAGCAGGTGCTGCGAGTGGACTTGACAGGTCGAGCGCTGACTATATGGGGATGCTCGCGACGGTGATGAATGGGATCGCTCTCGGTGACGCGATCAAGCAGCAGGGGCAAGAAGTGCGTATTATGTCGGCTCTCGAGATCAACAAAGTCTCCGAGCTTTTTATCCGTGGTCGTGCGATGAAACATCTAGATCGAGGACGAGTGATCGTAGCAGTAGCAGGATCGGGGAATCCATATTTTACAACTGACTCAGCGGCGGTACTCCGAGCTCTCGAGCTCGACTGTGATATGGTCATCAAGGGGACCAAGATCGACGGAGTTTACTCAGCTGATCCAGCAAAGGATCCAACAGCTACCAAATATGATACTCTCTCTCTCCAAGAGGCGCTTGAGCGCAATCTGCGAGTACTCGATCAGAGCGCTCTCGCTATGGCGCGAGATGAGGGGCTCCCAGTATTTGTGTGTCGTATCGAGGATATAGACAGACTCGGGACAGGTGAAGTGGTTGGAACTCTTCTTACTCCATAGTTTAGTAGTCGCGAGACTCTCCCTCTTGCCCTCCTCCAAAAATTTCATTTAGGAGAGATCTCGTACTATCGGGATCTTTTTTGCCGCTTGGTCGTAAGTAGTCTTTTGTGCTCTTTTGAAGCTCGCGAAGTGCCGCTGCTCGGTCTTGTAATCCTGAGTCTCATGTTGGCTGCTCAGGAGTACTCGAGGTATCAAAAGACTGACTAGGTCCTCACGTTTGAGAAGAAGCTCCCGAGTCTGTATTTTCTGCCTGAGTGCCCCCGGTATTTGTACTGCCTGAGAGAGTATTCCCAGTATTTGTGCCTCCTGACTGAGATGTGCTTCCCGTTCCTGAGTTTGTACTAGTCCCTGGACTCGCTCTCGACTGACTCTTAGGGGTATCCGGAGGTGATGGCTCGGGGGTCTTTGGGGGAGTTTTGGGGAGAGCCTTGAGGAGAGCGTCACGATTGGCGAGAGCCTCGGTACTCGACTTGAGCCATATGCTCGAGTTAAATTCGCTCACTGATCTCGTCTGTACTCCACGATCAAAGTACCACTCGCAGAGGAGGGTGGGTGTCCAGATGAGGACGAGCACGAGCGCGAGGAGGGTGTATTTACTCATGACGGTGGCGAGTGCGAGTGGGTATGAGGAGTGCGAGGAGTATACAGTACAGTGCGATCGGGAAAGCTCCAGCAGGTACACCACGAGTTATTGTATCAGATTTTGAATAGTTCGTGATCTGGCGTACCAGAGCTTTTGCTCTACTTTTTTGTATGAGACTCCCATCGACTCGACTGATGACAGGAGCTCCGTTCTCGGTGATGTAAGTACTCCCAAAAAATGAGTTTTCTACTGGAATAGGTCCTCCCTCAGCTGACCCAATGAGCATGAGAGAGTCCCCCTTCTTGAGGGAGTCTGGCAGATCAGCCAGATCTCCACCATCGGTGAGGATGAGTCTCTGGGTTTTAGGATCACTTGGGATACTCGAGAGAGCACTTCCTCCTGGTGACATCCCGATACTCACACCCTCGAGTCTCGCGAGTACACTTTCACGATCGAGTGTCTTTGGTGTGAGGAGGAGGCTATCGCCTCCAAATACTCCGAGACTCAGCTCTGTTCCAGGAGGGAACGCAACTATGTGATCTCGAGTCATGAGCTTTGCGAGAGTGAGTCGATCAGTGAGTCTACTGCTTTCATCGGTTACATCTCTCACCCCCATACTCCTCGATACATCGATCCATACGGCTACAGGTGCTTGAGGGAGAGATCGTAGTGGTGCGATGATGAGTATGCTCATGAGCCCGATGACTCAGAGAGTGAGAAAAATCCTCTGAAGAGGGGCACTATATGGAATCAGTGTATATCCCATACTCAGTGGACTCAGAGCATCCCGAGATCCTACTTGAATACGCAAGCTACTCGTTGGATCGAGCCCTGAGAGTACGAGCCAGAGGATGATGAGTCCGAGTACTCAGGTTGTGAGCCACAGCGAGAGCTTATGCACGATAGTCTTGGTCTTCCCAGTGAGCTCACTACGCTCGAGAGTATCGATATTTTGGAGAGTTTTTGCGAGATCCTCAGAGTTTTTGGCGTTTTGGTAGAGCCCCTGAGTTGCATTTGCAAGATTTGAGAGGAGTACCTCGTCAACACGAGCACGCAGACGAGTACCATTTACCTCGGTAAAGTACTCATGCACTCCTCGAGTGTTTGTCGTATAGAGCTCGGTTCACGCAGGATCACCGATCCCGAGACTGTAGATCTTTATGCGGTCTTTGACGATGCTTGGGAGTACCTCCGCGGGAGAGATACCGATATTTACCTCACCGTCTGTCACAAGGAGGATGACCTTGGATCTCGGGAGTCCAGTGTTTAGGCTTTCTCGAGCGAGGAGGAGAGCGTCCCCTATGGCAGTGCCTGAGAGCCCAGGGAGCTCTTGGCGGATCGTATCAACGGTTGTACGCCCGAGAATAGTAGAGAGCCCCGCGTGATCAAAGGTGAGGGGCGAGAGGATAAATGGCTTCCCAGCAAACCCAATGAGTCCCACACGGTCACTCTGTCGTTTGGCGACAAAGTCCTGGAGAAGTGTTCGGCCTGCGGTGATGCGATTTGGGGTGATATCCTCCGCGAGCATACTTTTGGAGAGGTCGAGCACTACCATGATATCCACACCCTCAAGCAGAGGATCAACCTTCTTTTCGAGGACAACAGGAGACGCGAGAGCTCCGATGAGGACCAAAAGGAGGGTGAGCTCTGCCCCTCGGGTGCTCCACCATATACTGCGAGATATCTGTCCCGTAGATCTCCCAAATACCACAAATCCTCTCGCACGAATCCACGACCAGATCAGTGGGATGATGAGGAGAAGGAGCCAGAGAGCGATAGGGTACTGGAGCTGCATACTACTGGAAGTGAGCGATGAGGAGCTCTCTGAGAGTATCAGGATTTTTGAGACTTCAAGCGTACTCATAGACCTCGATTTCTCTGAGGATATCCCCTGCGGGACCTCGTATTTTTTGCGACCCGATCGATCTCCCAGGGATGAGGGTGATCTGATATTTTGACTCTACAGCGAGTCGTCCGAGTTTGCAGAGTTCCTCACGACTCGAGCTTGTGTGTATCTGTGAGACGAGCGTTTCGAGTGATATGTCGTCTGGGGCTCGTGTCACAGGAGTCAAAAGAGACTGATTATCATACTTCTGCCAAGATCGCACGAGGAGATAGGCCCCAAATACTACGATGAGTATGATACTTAGAGTGATCTCCCACTCGTACCATGCGAGAGTGCGAGCGATCTCGGAGTAGGGGAGTGGACTAGTTGTCGGTACCATAGATTTTGACGAGATTACGAGGGCAGAGATTCGAGTCTTTGCAGGTAAATATCTTACCTACACTGCGAGCGTCTATGTACACTGTACCACTTGCTGTGAGAAAATTTGCCTCTTTTTCACGAGCAAACTTGAGTCCGAGGAGTTGACGCTCGAGAGTACTGTCGAGTATAAATATGAGCCTTGCTCCTGTACTTGCGATAAAGTGTACCTCATTTTCAGTCGCAAAATACTCGATGAGTGTTGTTTCTTTTACTCAGAGATCGGCCGCGAGAATATCAGAAATATCCTTGATGCGCCGCATAGTCGAGGCGGAGATCACTTCTTTAAAGTCGAGAAAAGTAGAGTCAAGAATATCAGGATTTACAATTTTCAGCCTCGGAAGTTTTTTATCACCCGCTCGCAGTGGAATGAGTATACCATTAGAGGTGAGATTGTAGGATTTTGTGGTGAGCCCAGGAATACTCGCTGTATAAGTGAGTGGCGCTGACTTTATCAGGATATTGAGAGTATTTGGATAGACATGATCCACCTGTACTTCGTCAATATTTTTTTGGAGCTTGGTGATGAGGGCTGTGACCTCTGACCTACTCACTTGCCAGAGAGAGGTCCCATAAATAGGCTCGATCGAGCGACTCGCAATATTGATATCCGAGGTATCATCGAGCGCGGTGATAAATACTCGATTTGGGGAAATGAGAAAATATGGCGAGTAAGCAAAAATATATCCACTCGCCCCGATGAGAAATACGCCGATGAGCCCGAGTGCGAGGCCAAACCTCGTTTTTACTCGAGTATATGAGGTATAAAATGGTCTGAAATACGCACCCCTCTTTGCCTTTTGATAGATTTCAAACCAGCTCTGTTTTTGAGGAGTACTCCCGCTGTAGAGGTATTTTTTGGAGCGCTCGATCTTGGACTCTCGGGCAAAGCGGATATTGCGAACTTGGCGAAATATACGAGTAAAAAATGAGCCAAATTTACTCCTGCTCATTGATAGGTTTGATAGAGGACTTGGCGCGAAGCTCGTGGAGAATATCGAGTACTTGCTCAGCCCCTGAATACTCCTTGATCCGGAGTATCGGCATGCGGGCGAGTATACGAGAGGTCGCGAGATGTGACTTGAGGGCAGGAGCTGCGCGCGCAAGAGACTCTCGCAGAGGCTTGCCCCAGCTATCAGCCCGAAAAAATAGATCGAGGTATTTACCATCTCGGGAGAGCTCGGTACTCATAAATCCTACTCGGCCAAAAGTGGGGACGATAAACTCCTCGATGTGGGCGAGAATTTTGGGGGCAAGCACCTCGTAAAGGAGGTGATTTCTGGACTCTGGAGTGCTCATAATTTGTGCGCTCTATAGTATCCAAAAAAAGAGGGAAATAAAATTGATTCAAAAAGGCTTTTATGCTCTACTGGCATTCTCTAAAATTAATACCCATACTATGAACGCAAATCCACCCGAGCGCCCGCAACTACAGAGTCGTAGAAATTTTTTACAAAAGAGTGCAGCTTCACTCCTGGTAATATCTACAACGAGCAGAGCCCATATGACTATGGATCAGGTTGATTTTTATCCTATAAAGTTAAACTGGGAAAAATCATATTTTCATAGAATAATTAAAAATTCTGACGTTCAGGTGCCACTCCCGACTCCTGGTTACTTATCTCAATACTCACTTTCTCAACCTGGGATGACTCCACGATTTTCAAATCAGTTAGAGTCACTTATACGATCTACAGCACAAGGATTTCGTCTTGATCCTGTTGTTTTAAAACGACTCGTACTCAATGAAACAGGAGGTCAGTCACATCTGGTTTCTCCTAAGTGAGCACAAGGACTTACTCAGATTATGCCTGTAACACAACAGGATTTTCTTAAGCGAATGGATGTACGGTATGTTCCAATATTGAAATCACTTCCAAAAGATTTTCATATCCATTTTCTGGGAAAAGATACTCGATCTGCAATTGAGGGAATAGAAAAATGAAAGACCAAGGAAGCTATACTTTTACTCAGTAGAGCTATTTTTGATCCAGAGGTGAATCTCTTTCTCGGTGGGCTCTATCTTGCTGGACTCAAACAAGATGTAGAAAATGAAAAAATTGAAAATGAGAGAACTCTTGCAAAAATTACTGGATTCTCATCTCAGGAAGTAGGAGTGATAAATAAACACCGCTCTCGTATTTGAGCCCCTGTTATTCGATCAGATGATTGGATAAGAATATGTACTCAAAAATTAAAGAATGCTGATGCTGGTACATATATTGAAGCGCTTGCTCGATATAATGGGGGGAATTTTCCAGCCAAAAGTGCGTATGGATATGCGAGCTCTATTTTGATCTAAGACTTCGCCGTCGCCCAGTTGTCCCCAGAGTGAATGTCCACTCGAAGCTCGACTCATCCGATAGTGAGCACTCCCTCGAGAATAGACCTGACCCCTGTCTCGAGCTCGCTAGCGCTCGCTCTGTCCACCTCAAAT
>JAYWGH010000014.1:0-2822 GCA_043778375.1 bacterium | reverse complement strand
GGGGTTCTCCCTGAAGAATACACACGACGAGATAGCCTCGTCGCAATACTGGAATCAGGAGGAGTTGTAAAAGTACAGGTACCCGGATTCGTAGGATTTTACATGAAGCCTATCGAGGGATACACGAGCCGTAACGGTGTATGGCAACTCATAGGACTCCTCGCCGCCAATCGCCAAGGAGAATGAATCGCCTGAGCATACCTCGTCCATCCGACCGAAATAGTAGCGGGGAAGCTCGATATACTGCGCAATACAGATCGCTATAAAATCCGCTCTATGACCGTCCACTACGGCGAAGTAGCAGAAACTCTCTCCACACCCGCAAAGACTACTCTCGGCAATCTCCTCTCCCGCGAGATCAAATCTCTTGCCATCCTCGATAAAAAGATATTCTAGGGGCATGTACAATCCAACACGAGATATCATCGACAAAAATATTGGCCCTATCACGGGCGAGTATGTAATCGTGTATGATCTTGAGAGTCCTGCATCTCGCAAGCTCACTGAGCTCTATCGTGAGGTACTCCCCGAGGCTCGCTACAGTGAGTTTGGAAGTCCATACGCCGTAGAGGCTCACCCCGAGCGCGCGGAGGAGCTCAAAGCTCTCCTCATAACTCTCCCTGCAGACTCCCTGGTGGTGATGATCCAGACGACAAACTTCAGACTTTCGGACTTTAGAGTGCGTCTCGAGCTCGGACAGCACGGAGTGCACTGCGTAGAGCACAATCATCTCGGGTACCTTGAGCCTGCAGAGACGCAGACCTATATCGAGGCTCTCCAGTATCGCACCCCTGAGTATACACGTACAACACAGAGACTTGATGCTCTCAGACAAGCACATGATACTGGTGCCATTGTAGCACCGACTGGTGAGAGACTCGTATTTGGAAAACTTGAGGAGTTTAGAGGAAATACTGGAGATTACAGTGAGTCTCGTATCCGTGGTGGCACTTTTCCGATCGGAGAGGCTTTCTCTGAGGCAGTTGACCTGAGCTCTGTATCTTGAGAGGTGCGAATATTTGGGTATCCGACAATGCAGTTCCAGGTAATCTTTTGTGCCCCATTTACAGCACGAATCGAAGCTGGAAAATTTATCCACGATGATACTCACCCAAAGGATTTTCTTGCAATCATGGAGATGATCCGAGACGCCGAAGGCGGCGAAGTGATGGTCCGTGAGATCGGAGTAGGATTTAATCCTGCTATTTCTCGACATACCCCGTTATCGGATGTAAATGCGTACGAGCGTCAGCTCGGGATGCACCTTTCTCTCGGCAAAAAGCATGGAATATTTATGAAAAAGCTCCCGAAAACTGAGCTCCAAAAATATCATATAGATGTGTTTCTTGAGGTTAAAAGCCTCGTTATTGGGACTGATTCGGTCGTGATCAGTGAGATTTTACTGTAGGACTCTTAATGAGTTGTTAATGTTTGTGGATATACTCATATCACTACTTCTTATTCAATTCTTATGAAAACTCTTTTCCTCCTCGCTCCAATAGTACTCCTTGCGAGCTGTACACTCAGCAGTGCTCCAACAGTAACGACTCCAACTCCACAGAGTCCAGTACAAACTGAAGCGCCAAAAGATACGATGATGAAGACTGATTCACCTGTAATGAAGAAAGATGATGCTATGAAAAAAGACGATGCAATGATGAAAAAGGATGATACCATGATGAAAACTGATTCACCCGTAATGAAAAAAGAAGAAGTGAAAGTCGTCGGTCAAACTGGATATATAGACTACAGCGAAGCAAGAGCAAAAACAGCCCTCGCCGCGGGTCAAAAAGTTGTCCTCTACTTTCACGCTCCTTGGTGTCCAAGCTGCCGAAACTTGAGTGAAGAGATCACGAGTAATCTCTCTTCTATTCCAGCTAATACCCTCATTCTCAAAGTTGACTACGACTCAAGCACCGAGCTCAAGGCAAAATACGGCGTACGCTCTCAGCACACTACTGTGATCATCGACAAGGATGGTAATCTCATCTCAAAGAAACAAGGTGCACAAAATATAGAGGAAATCCTCGGTTAAATCTTACCCATGACCAATACATCAAAAATTCTCCTCGCAATCGTGAGTATCGCAGCGGGGATGTACTATTCTTTTACCACTAAACATATGGAAAAAACACCAACAGTTCTCGCAAGTGGAGCTCAGGTATCAAAAGCGTACTTCGCAGGAGGATGTTTTTGGTGCATGGAGGGTATATCTGAGGCTCAAGACGGAGTCGCCTGAGCAGTAGCCGGCTATGCTGGAGGATCTGAGTCTGATGCTACCTATGAGCGAGTTGGGGCTGGACTCACCAAGCACCGGGAGGCAGTCGAGGTTACATATGATCCAGCAGTTATTAGCTATCAGAAGCTCGTAGAGCTCTACTTTACGCAGATCAATCCAACACAAGGAGATGGTCAATTTGCTGATAGAGGATTCCAGTATACTCCAGCAATATATACGCGTACGGCTACAGAGAAAAAGACAGCTAACGACTATGTCACGAAACTCGATAGCTCTAAAAAGTTTGACGCACCCATTGTCGTTAAGGTCGAGGACTTCACCACATTTTTTGCAGCTGAGGACTACCATCAGGACTACTACAAAAAGTCGTCCTTCCGGTATTCCATGTATAAAAAATGAAGTGGCCGCGAATGATATATCGAGCGAACTTGGGGAAAAGAGTTAGAAGAACTCGCAAAGACTGAGCCGAGTAAGGCTTCAACTGGCACCGTGAGTCACAATACGCTCCCAAAAGATCCTGAGACTCGAGAGAAGGTGCTTCGCAAGATTCTCACCCCTCTCCAGTATCAGGTCACTCAAGAGT
>JAYWGH010000013.1:0-8442 GCA_043778375.1 bacterium | reverse complement strand
CCGCGAGAACAAATTGGAAACGTGATTGCATGCTTGTAGTAGGCGATCTTTAGAGTAAAATACCGATGATTTCATTTTCTCCTAAGTTTTATGCTCGCCTCGTATTATTTAAAGCGCTTTAGTATTCCTCTCATACTCATCACTCTCCTCAGCGCGATCACTGGACTGCTCTTTGTGGATGTCTCAAAGAGTGAGAGTCGCGCGCTCCCAAGAGAGCGGATTGAGCCATATGTACTGTGTACTGCTGGGACGACTATAGTATGACGGGATGAGACCCAAAAAATACCTCTTAGGGAAAACCAAAAAGAGTTTTTGCGTCCAAATGATCGGGTGCGCACTCTCGCATCCTCGCTTGCAGTGATATTTTGGGCGGATGGATCAGTTACGCGACTTTCGGAAAATACAAATATCTCTCTTCTCGAGCTCTCGAGTCAGCAAAACTGATCGACTCAGGTGGAGATCTCGATGAGTGAGGGGAAAACCTGGACAAATATAGCCCGAATGTTGGATCCAAGCTCGAGCTTTAAGCAGCGGTTTGATCATGATCAAAAGGTAGCGGCTGTCCGAGGAACAGAGTTTGGGGTCAATCTCAATAAGGGATACCTCTATACGAGCTCTCATGCAGTCGATATACAGGGGGAAAAGTGAGAAGTCCTCACCACCGTATCAGCGGGCAAGGCGGTCAGTACAAGAGATATCTTTGAGGTGGTCACTGGCAGCTCGCTCGATGATACTTGGCAGAGCTTTAATACCGTAGGGGACGCTGTAATACAGTCTGAACGAGTGCAAAAGCTGCAAGCAGATCTCATTGCTCTCGCAAATAGTAAGTCAAAACTTGAGAAGTTTCAGGATCTCCTGCGGTCATGGCTCGGGCTTGATAGCCTTAGCAACACCGTGAGTGCGAGTGTAAAGGATGGAGCTCTCTCGGTGATCATTGATCCAAAGCGCCTGAGTGCTCGGGACACCAGCGAGCTCATAGCCCTCTATGAGCGAGCGTCCAATCTCTCACTCACCGGTTCTACTCTTGCCGCTAAATCGAGCATTCAAGACGCCCTCGTGCAGACTCTCCCGGCAAAAGAGGCAAAACGATATCAAGAAATATTTGCCCGAGGAAGCCTATATGATAGCTGGCAGACAATCGATCAGAACCTCCCTGAGGTCACAGCTTTACTTAAAAATAGAATGCAGGACTTTGCTCGAAGCTCCTCATCAAGTAAGACACTTTGCAGTATTCAGAAGGGGTTACCAACGAGTAGAATTGAACAGGCTAATCAGGCACTCGCTAATTTTAAGAAGGGGGACCTAAACATAGAAGTATTTGGATCCTGTTTTTTTAGTTGAGCCGTAGATGATATAAAGACCGCTACAGTTAATGTATCTGAGGATGCAAAGATTGTTACCGATGCTGCCGTTAAAAAGGCGACCGACGCGATCGATAATCTCTTTAAAGGAACAAACAAATAATCATGGCTAGTAAAAATCTCTCCGGTAACAAGCTCCTCTTCTCAGGGATTATTACGCTCGTCATCCTTTCACTCGTTTTGGTATTTTCAAACCTTTTCCCGTTCTCGAGCATTTTTCACTATTCGAATCTCGGAATACGAAATATCCTCTTCTCGCTCGATATACCTGGCAAACATACTCGAATACACCCGGGAGTCACAATCATAGAAATCGACAATAAAACTCTCTCCGATAAGTCTGCCTGAGGACTTGGAAGATGGCAAGACTTCAAACGAGAATACTACGCGCGAGCGATTGACCATCTCCATGATGCAGGAGCGATCGTCATCGGGCTCGATGTCCTCCTCTCAGAAAAAGCTGCCGGGGATACTGAGCTTGCAGCGTCCATCAAAAAAGCATGAAATGTGGTACTTGGGCTTTCTTTCGAGTATCCATGAGAAGAAGAGAGTATTCTCCCACCTACAGACGAGCTAGCGAAATCCTCGTCACTGGTTTGATATTTTCAGCCGAGTCTCGACCCAGTAAACCAGATGGTGTATGGTATAGTCCCGAGTATGCGAGATCGGCAAGGCAATAGATACGAGGCATTCTCTTTAGCGGTGCTTCGAAAATATTTTGATACACTCAGCGGTACTCAGGTAACTATTTCGAACAATCCATATGAATACCCAGGGTTTGCGAGATTTCATAGCGGGGCGCAGGCGTATCTCCCACTCGCCAAGGCGCAAAACCGCGAAGTACTCATCAACTATGTGAGTCGAAAATCGGGGTTTCGGGCAGTATCTTTTGTCGACGCATACAATAACACCTTTGATCCAGCTCTTGTACGGGACAAGATCGTTATCATCGGGACGACTGCAACTGCACTCCCTGATGTGTTTAATACCCCACTCGGGATCATGTACGGGGTAATGGTTCATGTAAACTTTATTAATACGGTCCTCGAAGGCAACTACCTCTCGTATGTTGCTCCGTATATAGAGTACGCAGTGATCATCCTCCTTGCACTCTTTTTGACGATATTTCTGATGCATGTTGAAAATCGTATTTATCAGCTGGTCTACTCGTTTATCGCGCTAACCATAGGGGCATTCTTCTATCTCGTCGTTTTTGGTCTCTCGTCCAAGATCCTCTCAAATCCTACTGAAATCATCATTATTGTGGTGATGATCGCGATCGCGGTCACTGCCTACAAGTATATTTATGAGGAAAAGGGGAAACGCCTCCTCAAAAATACCCTGTCTCAGTATCTTGCTGAGGATCTCGTGACTTCAGTACTCTCAAACTATGAAGAAGTAAAACTCGGGGGGACTCGCAAGGAGGTGACCTTATTTTTCTCGGATATTGAGGGATTTACCACTCTCTCTGAGAAGATGGAGCCAGAGGAGCTTGTAGGATTTCTCTCTATTTACCTCAAGGAAGTGTCCGATATTATCATCCATGAGCGAGGATTTGTAAATAAGTATGAGGGCGACGCGGTAATGGCGATCTGGGGGGCCTTTGTACATGAGCCTCGACAGTCCTACCTCGCGTGCAAAGCAGCACTCCTCCAGCAGGCGGGGATAGCTCGTATCAATGCAAAGTTTAAAGAAGTATATGGATTTGAAATCCGGGTACGAATGGGGCTCAACAAGGGGATTGCGGTTGTGGGGAATATCGGCTCTGCCGGTAAGAAGATCGAGTATACAGCGCTCGGGGATACGGTGAATACTGCTTCAAGGTTTGAGGGGATCAATAAAATTTACGGAACACTCATTATCGTAGGTGAGACGATCGCGAGAGATGAATCTGAGCACTTTGTGTTCCGACTCCTTGACTCAGTGATGGTAAAAGGGAAAGAAAAATCTGTCCTCCTCTATGAGCTTATTGGGCACAGAGAGTGAGTCAGTCCTGAGACACTCGGACTCATCCGCAAATACGAGGCGGCTTTTGGATTGTACCAAAAATGAGAGTTCGGTCTCGCACGAGATGAGTTTGAGAGGCTTGATCGAGAGTATGGTGATCCAGCATCTAAAGTGATGTTTGAGCGTACTATAAAGGCACTTGAGGGAGGAAATGCTACCGAGTGGAGCGGGCATTATCAGGCACTTGAAAAGTAAAAGTACAAAAAGTTTGACAGTATAAGTATTACATGTTTAAATACTTTTGTCAGCTGCTCATAACGAGGTGGCCTTCCCACCCCAAAGACATCAAATAAATATAAAGGTTCACTCTTTTAAAAATAAAATCGTCAATGTCTCCTCACAAGGGAAACTTGAAACAAGAACCCTAGTCTTGTAAAAACAGGGTAAATGTGGCTGACTCGCATTGATAGAAGAAGGCGGATATCAAGCACCAAAAATAGTTCGTATGTGGGCCGTGTTCATTCACAAGTATAGCCTTTTGCACATACGGACTTTTTGTTTGTGTGCCTCTCAGTCCTATCCGACGATAGTGTTTCGGAGGAACTCCTTTTGTATATCAGTTGAGAGGCTGAGGGTGCTCAGGGCACTATTATAGCGGAGTTCTTGGATCACGACGGACTCTTGGGTGATAGTCCCGATCATTTCTCAGTTTGTCTCGTCGACCACTGGCCAGATATTGATCCCGTGAGAGTCCATAGATTTTTCTACCTCTTTACGGGGAGTGCGATGGGTTGCAAATGGAGGGATGATATCCATCTCAATATCGGCGAAGCGAGTGTTCGGATCTAGTTCCTTTAGAGTGGTGAGCTTGAGCATACCACGCGGAGTCTTATCTGCTTGCTTAAAGTTTTCGAGGATAATAATAGCGTTAAATCGACTCTTGTACTGAGATCTTGCTCGCTCAAGTGCGTAGCCTACAGTATCCTCCGGTCAAAATGAGAGGTGGAGGTCGATCGGTACGATAGCGGTGCGACCCTCGAGAAGGGGATTATTAAATCGTACATCGGCGGAGTCTGGTGTGAGGATATTCACAGCTCCACTAAGTCCCATGCGTCTTGCCCGAGTAACTCCTTTGGTGACCTCGCGCTCGATGAGGATCTCGAGTTTTTTGGTGAGACCAGGTGGCGCAAATGATTCAGGACTCGCAAAGAGTGCATCAATATCTGCCATGAATACCTCTTGCTCGCCCTTTGTACCGAGGATGATCGCAGTACGTTCTGTGCGATACTTGAGGTCTGTGATGAGGCGCTTGAGCTCGAGACGAGTGTCGGCACGAGTATCGCGAGTTGCCTGGTTGTCGGAGGACTTCTCTGCAGGCTTTATGTGCTTATCGAAGACCTGATCTACCCGAGCGCGCACTGCGTTAAAAAAGGTGCTCGATGAACTGGGAGTTTCGAGAATTGGGGTGTTGAGGAGCGTTTCGGGAGTTGCTGACATCTCATCCAGACTACCAGACTGAGGCTCTACCGACAATAAAGTTCTATTGACCAAGTTGCGTATTAGCGTTTAATATTTGACAAAGGAGAATTCTCATTAGTATACGTATACTGGAATTGCAAACTAGTGGCTGACCTCAAAACAAGGCGGCTTAACAAAACCCCTTGCAAGGGAAAAATAAGGAAAATAGACATGAATTCGAGCGAATACACTGGAGCAAAAACTGCTCAAGCAAAAAGCCGGACTAAGAATATGTTGGATGCTGCAAAAAAAGCACGAAACATTATTCGGAATCGGTTGATGCAGATCAACAAAGGTCTTGCTCTTCTGAAAGAGGGCGCAAAGCTCGAACAGTCCATGATCGATAGTCTGGAAAAGTTGCTCCAGAGAACGCTTGCACTCGCTCGCAAACATCGTTTACACATAACGCTTGATACCAGTTCTGGCTGGCCCATGCGCTATCTCCGCAATTAGCCCTTCGCCAGTCACCTCTAAAAAAGGTTGACTGATCAATTAACCAACGCGTATCCGACTGGAGGCCGGATTACGATAAAGGCGCACGTAGCAATACGAGCGCCTTTCCTTTTGACTCCCCGGTAAAATTCTATATTCTAAATTTGTTTTTCACCAACCACCATGGTCGCACAACTTGTCACATCAACCCTCCTCCCATAACTCTCGAGGTATTTTTGTGATATCCTCCGAGAGATCGGGGGATTTTTAAAACTGGAAAGCTGGAACAGACAAACAAGTTAAATATCTAATCTTCCAATAACATGAAATACTTTGCTCTTGCTTTAGTCTCAGTATTCCTCCTCTCCTCTTGTGGTACGGATTGAACTGATAGTAACACTAAACAAGTTAATAATTTAGAAATTCAGCAGCAGGATAATCTATTTAAGAAAAAACAAGAATGTGCAAAATATATACCCCAGGTAGAAGATGAATTTAAAAATCGGCAAAGTTCTTATACATCTTCACATAAATTATATGAACTATTTTATAGTCAAAAATTAAATACTTGTCTTAAGGCCTACACTCTTGTAGGTTGATTAACTCAAAAAGTAAATGTCTATGCAATTGATGATGTTTTATCAAAAGATAATATTTGGCAAAAAAGTACTTGAAATCTAACTGATTTTCAACTGTTCGTAGAAGAAATCAAAAAACTTAAATAACTTATTAATATTTTACATGCCCTTCCCAATATCCACAAAGCGTCACTCACTCGCTCACATCCTCGCCCAAGCTATCAAGTCTCTCTATGGTCCTCAAATACAGATGGCTATCGGCCCTGATATCGACACTGGACTCTACTATGATTTTGATTTTGGAGACTTTGCCCTCCTCGAGAGTCATCTCAAGGAAATCGAGAAAAAGATGAAAAATATCATCAAGCAAAACCAAAAATTTGTGTCAGCTCCCAAGTCTGTCGCAGAAGCGCGAGTATATCTCCAGTCTGTTGGTGAGTCCTATAAGCTCGAAATGCTTGAGGATCTCGCAGCTCGTGGTGAGATGGAGATAGGATTTTATGAGAACTATGCGCAAAATGGTACTCTCGCCTTTGTTGATATGTGCGCTGGCCCTCATGTTGAAAAGACGCTCGATATTGATGAAAATAGCTTTAAGGTCGACAAACTCGCAGGGGCGTATTGGCGTGGTGACTCGAGCAAAAAGATGCTTACACGAGTGTATGTGCTTGCTTTTGATACCCGAGAGGAGCTCGATATGCACTGCAAAATGCTCGAAGAAGCAAAGAAGCGAGATCATCGTACACTCGGTGCGAGTATGGAGCTATTTACTGTAGTGAATGAAGTTGGTGCAGGACTCCCTCTCTATCTCCCACGAGGGGCAAAACTCCGACAGATCCTCGAGCGGTATATGCTCACCGAGGCTGAAAAAGCAGGATACCAATATGTCTACACTCCGCATATCGGTAAGTCTGATCTCTTCAAAAAGTCGGGGCATCTCGACCACTACGCCGATGGGATGTTTGCACCTATCAACATGGTCAATCTCAAGGGAGAGGGGGCCGAAGACGGCAAGGTAGAACAGTTCTATCTCAAGCCGATGAATTGTCCGATGCACCACCAAATCTATCTCCACAAGCCTCGCTCGTACCGAGATCTCCCGTATCGTCTCATGGAATACGGTACTGTGTATCGATACGAGGAATCAGGAGCTCTGACGGGTCTCATCCGAGTGCGTGGATTTACCCAAAATGACGCCCATGTATACTGCATGAGATCTCAGCTTTTTGAGGTAATTTCTGAGGCGCTTGCGAGATTCTTGCGGGCTTATGGAGTTCTCGGGATTAAGGATTATAAGATACGATTCTCACTGCCAGACTTTGAGAACAATAGCGAAAAATACGGAGAAGAAACTCAAGAGTGGAAAGACGCTATCGGAGCTATGCGGTCAGTACTTGATGAGCTCGGAGTGGAGTATTATGAAGCGATCAATGAGGCAGCTTTTTATGGTCCAAAGATCGATATCCAGGTGCGCAATGTAAATGGGAAAGAAGATAGCCTTTCGACTATTCAGGTCGACTACTCTATTGCTCCAAAGTTTGGGATCACGTATGTGGGACCAAATGGACAAGAGGAAACTCCTGCGATCATCCATATGGCGCTCATGGGGTCGATTGATCGATTTATGGCGTTTATGATCGAGATGAATGCGGGAAGATTTCCATTTTGGGTAGCGCCTGAGCAGGTACGAATTCTCACGGTTACTGAGAGTGTTGCACCCTTTGTGGCTGAGATCGAGGCAATCTTGAAAGAGGAATATCTCATGGTACCACTGAGATTTAACGAGATCAGGTATACGACAGATGATCGAGGAGAATCACTCGCAAAGAAAGTAAGAGGTGCGGAAAATGATAAAGTGCCAGTTTGTCTCATCATCGGTGAAAAAGATATGACCGATCGTACTGTGAGTATACGTTATCGAGGGGAGGAGACAACTATACCGCTTAATGAGCTTGGGTTGTATCTCAAGACACTGTAATATTCTTAACCCCTCCTTAACCTAGCGCGAGATACTAGAGTGAGTTCATAACCAAACTCTCATGACCCTCCTCTTCGTTTCATTCCTCTCAGGAATACTCACCGTACTCGCCCCCTGCGTCCTTCCCCTCCTGCCGATCATCGTTGGGGGCTCGCTTGCCAAGTGACGACTCCGCCCGTATCTCATCGCTGGATCTCTGATGGTTTCAGTGTTTGCGTTCACCCTCCTCATCAAGGTAAGCTCTATCCTCATCGGTATCCCACCAGTATTTTTTACCTACTTTTCTGGAGGACTCGTCATCGGACTTGGTCTTATCAGTCTCTTCCCAAATATCTGGACAACCATAGCCCATTGGACAGGCTTTGAAAATAATACTCAAAAAGGACTTGAGAAATCTGGAGAAAAAAAAGGCATACTCGGAGCCATCCTCACAGGTACTGCTCTTGGTCCCGTCTTCTCGAGCTGTTCACCCACCTACTCACTCATACTCGCAACGGTGCTCCCGGTAGATCTCGCTATAGGACTCGTCTACCTCCTCGCCTACTGCGTGGGGCTCGGACTAGTGCTCCTCCTCGTCTCAATATTTGGACAAAAACTCATCTCACGGGTCAAGTGGGCAGCCGATCCA
>JAYWGH010000012.1:0-36863 GCA_043778375.1 bacterium | reverse complement strand
GAATATTCCTGGGAATGCGAGCACATTGTTGATCTGGTTTGGCATATCAGAGCGTCCCGTACCACAGATGCGAGCGCCACCGGCGCGAGCCTCATCTGCATGATCTCTGGAGTTGGGTTAGCCATCCCAAATATAATTGCGTCCGCGGCCATAGTTGCGACATGCGTACGATTGATCACATTTGGAGCTGAGAGACCGATAAATACATCGGCTCCGACGAGTGCATCGGCGAGAGATCCTGAGCGACCTTCGAGATTGGTAAACTCGAGGAGTTTAATCTTGGATGAGTCGAGATCTGTCCGACTCGGAGATACCATCCCCTTGCTGTCACATGCGATGATATGACGCACTCAATAGAGGGAGAGAAGTTTCATTACCGCAGTACCAGCTGCTCCTGGTCCAGAGAGAACTACTCGTACTTTGTCTGCATCTTTTCCTACTACTTTGAGCGAGTTGATGAGCGCGGCGAGTGTTACTATCGCTGTTCCATGTTGATCATCGTGCATGACGGGAATATCGAGCTCTGCCTTGAGGCGTTCTTCGATCTCAAAGCACTTTGGGGAGGCAATATCCTCGAGGTTGATCCCTCCAAAAGTTGGAGCAATTGCCTTGACTGCTGCGACAATACCCTCTATATCATGCACATCGAGTACGATCGGAAATGCATCAAGTCCTGCGAATTCCTTAAAAAGCACACATTTTCCTTCCATAACCGGGAGAGAAGCTTCAGGCCCTATATCCCCAAGTCCCAGTACCGCTGATCCATCCGAGATAACTGCGACGGTGCGCCCTTTGAGGGTGTAGTCGTAGACCTTGGACTTGTCGGCTGCGATCTCTCGACAAGGCTCAGCAACTCCGGGAGAGTAGGCGAGTGAGAGATCTTCTCGGGTGACAACTGGGACGCGCGAGACGGTCTCGAGTTTTCCTTGATATTTTTTGTGCATCTTGATGCTTTCTGCGTAGAAGTCCATATGGGAGTTGTTAAGTGTAATAGATTTTATCTGTAGCCGCCGTCTATCATATCAACTCTCCCAGACTTGTAGGGAAGAGTCAGAGAAGCAAGTATATTTATAGCGAGCTCAGTGGGGGTAGCAAATCTCCCAGACCATATTTTTGCAGATTCTTCAATACGTGCGTCAGCAGGTAGGGTATTATTGAGTTCCGTATCTATCCATCCTGGGGCGATACCATTTACAACAATCTTATCCTCCTTATGAAATGCTTCTCAAAAGTTACGAACTGCGTTGTTGGTTGCTGCCTTTGAGGCATCGTAAGGGGCTGAAAATATTCCATAGCTGTCTATTCCATTCGTTGAAGTAACAAGTACGATTTTCCCTCGTACCTCATCAACTATGTTTTGTCATTTCATTCTTTCTTGAGCATATCTAGCTGCAAGGAAGGTACCGGTCATATTTACACTGAGTACTTTATTCCAGTCAGCTGCAGTTTGTTCATTAAATGCTTTATCAGGGGAAATTCCAGCACTATGTACAAGATAGTCGAGTCGTCCAACTGGTATCTTCTCAAAAAACTCTTTTACAGACGCCTCGTTTTCAGCAGTGTATGGGAGTGCGTGTACACTACTATTTTTTGAAGATCTCGCGCTGAGTATGCGAGTGAGGGCTGTTTGAGTTTTCTCTGGATTTCTACTCTCGCTAATAATTACGTTTCATCAGGATTGAGCGATAAGTTCAGCAGTTGCAAGTCCAATCCCACTCGATCCACCAGTTATAGCAGTAGTTGTTCCTTCAAAGTTAAAAGAAATGCGGTTCATAAATAATTAAGGGTTAACCAAAGAGAATATACTTCTGTTGTGATTTGTAAAATTCTTTCGTAGACTTTTGAGTTCTCGTTCAATTTCCCTATAATTCTCTCCATGCTCCTCACCACTCCTGCCGAACTCCAATCACTCCGCCAAGAGGCCACTACCAAAGGTCAGTCTATCGGCTGGACGGGTAGATGTTTTGACATCATGCATCCAGGGCATATCGCCAACTTTGAGTACCTCAAATCCGAGTGTGATATTGTAGTAGTAGGACTTAATGCTGATAGCTCGCCATATTTTGCGTCAAAGCCTGGGCGCCCGATAAACTCAGAGGATTTTAGAGCTCGAATGCTCCTCGCGCTCCAGAGTGTAGATTACGTCTATGTATTTGATACAGATACACCGGTGGACGCAATAGCTGCCCTCCAGCCTGATCTCTGTCTCAAGGGAGGGGACTATCAGCTCGAGGACCTTCCAGAGTATCCGATAGTGGCTGCATATGGCGGGAAGTTTGTGATTCATCCAATTGTAGGAGAGTATTCGACCTCAGCCGTGATTCGCAAGATTCTCACCACTTACTCAGTATAAAACACGACTCTGAGAGTTTTATTTGGTGGATTGCGCGAGGCTGGATAATATACACTCCATAAATAGTCACTATGACCCTCCTCGACGCGCTCTTCATCCTCTCAGGATGTATTATATTTATCCTGGCATTCGACATATCTCGTCGTCAAAAATTTAACGCGCTCCACTTTTTGGTATTCATCTGAGTGGGTATGGGTCTCCTCATATTTAGTATTTTTCCATTTTTGAGGGATTTCGTTGGGCATATATTTGGACTTCCGAGAGGGGCTGATGTACTCGTATATGCAGGTATTATTTTCTTATTTTACTTTGTTCTCCTCCTCCTCGACAAAACCGAAAAAAATAAAGAAGACATCACTCGTCTCATCCGAGAGGTAGCCCTCCTCGAGTCTCGCCAAAATCCACCGTCATGAAAATAAAGTTCAGTCAAATCCTCTTTCTCATACGCGCTTACAATGAGGCAACGCGTATTTGAAGTGTGATCGAGAGTATCACTGGGGCTGGATTTACCAAAATTTTGATTGTAGACGATGGGTCAAGAGATAATACACTCAGAATTGCTCAATCCTACCCAAATACCATAGTTCTCAGCCATGCTCACAATCGTGGAGGTGGAGCGGCTCTTGAGACAGGATTTGAGTTTGTGAGGCGAAATGCGACCACTCTTGGTATTGATTATATCGTGACTTTTGATGCGGATGGCCAGCACTCAGTTTTGGATATGGTAGAGTTTATCCATGCTTTTGAGGCAAATCCAAAACTCGACATGGTCCTTGGCTCGAGATTTATCACCAAGACTGCGTCCAATGTACCACTCGGACGACGCATCATCCTCTGGGGAGGGACGATGTTTACTTGGATGATCTCAGGGATAAAACTCACTGACTCCCACAATGGGTATCGCATGATCGCAGTGAAATCCCTAGTACATCTTGAACTCACAATGGATGGGATGGAGTATGCGAGCGAGCTCATTGAACAGGTGAGGATTCATGGTCTCACTTTTGCCGAAGTGCCAGTGAACATCACTTACGATGAATATACTCTCGCTAAGGGACAACGACACTGAGGGCCACTGCGGATAGCGAGTCGGATGATTTGGAGGAAATTATTTGGGGGGTAATGAACTATAAATTTTTCCGTGTTCGAATACAGATCTTTTCTATTTATCTCCTTGCTTTAATAGCTCAGTTTATAGGAAAATGTTTTTTTCTGTTCAAAGATACTCGCAAGATTTCTGTACTGAATATTGATAAAATTATCATCAATCGAAGTGATCGTATGGGGGATGCTGTTATAAGTTATATCTGGATAGAGTCACTTATTTTCTATCTTAATGAACATTGATTTATTGGTTCAATTGAGATTTTGAGTTCTCAATTAAATTATTGGATTTTAGAACCACTTTCAAAATATGAGAATGTGGAGGTCAAGATGATTCAAAAAGATCTCAATTCTTATGTGATTCAACCTTCTCAACATCTTATTAATGGATTTAGAAGTTTTTTAAGAACTTTTAAATTAGTCTACAAACGCCTCCCACGGGGGAATGTGGCGTTCTTGGATCTAGTAAGCGATCCAACTACAATTGCGAGGTTACTCTTAGATGATGCTTCTATGCGGATTTTTGGGCCGAATCTTGCTCTAAGCTCCTGAATTATAGATAATGGCTATTCAAAATTTTATACAGTAGATGGGATCAATATCATTTCGAGCTATAATCTTCTCTTACAGAAAGTATTTATAGAATGAGTAGCAATTGCTAAAAAGATAGATACAAACTATTCTCTGAAACTCCTATCTCTCTGAGAATCGGAAACTTATTTTGGAATTACTATTTTTGTAGGTGTTAAGCCCTACCGTAATTTTACAGCAGTTTTTTGGGCAGAGATAATTACTAAAATATCTATATACTTCCCAAATGAGCTTATAACTGTTATCGATGATCCAGATGGAGAAATTGTGAAAGAGCTAATTTATATAAACTTTCCGAAAAATGTTGTGATAAAAGACATCTCTCAAAAACTTACTGAACTTATAAAGTTTATTTCCACTCAAAAATGCTTAGTGGGAATAGACGGTGGATGAATGAATATTCTACGTATGAATGTACCCTCATTTACTATTTATACTACGGGAGATGCACGGGTATGGTCATCTTATAGTGATGGAGAAGTAGTTGAGAATTCTATCTGAAATAACTGGTATATATGATATAGGAAAGGCTACTCACATAAGTCGAAATATTTGAGTAAAAAATCTTTTTTTCTTCCGAGTTTTGAGGTAGAACTTGAGAAATCTTTTTTTGAGAACTTTGACATTGATAGTCTTGTTCATAGCATCAAAGACTTATTATAGTTATATGAATTTTTTTAAACGTGCTGCTCGCTACTCAAAAGATTTTCTTATACGCCTTAAACACTACTGGGGAAGCACAAGATCTATTGATATGATGTGGAGATTTCTCCTGAATGAGACTATCTCAGTCTTGAGCTTCCTTTTTCGAGGTATCGATGTAAGTATCAAACACCGAGTATATAAATTTTGTAACAAACCTATACTTTTTACAACTTCTTGGGGAACCTATCTTGCTCATACTGCAGATGCCTGGACAGTTACTCAGCCTAATTATGAGGAAGAGATACGTTCTATTATTGACGCAAATATTGCCAGGTTTGAAAATGATAAAAATAAAGTTTTTATAGATATAGGGAGTCATGTCGGGCGATATGTTATTGAGCTTTCAAAGAACTATGGATATCACTCGGTAGCATTTGAACCAAGCCCAGAGACATTTAAGATGTTACAAGTGAATACTATTCTTTCAGGTGTTGAAGATAATGTAACACTCATAAATAGAGGCCTATCCGATCATGTATGAGAGGTAAATTTTGAATATTGTGATTCATACGACGGATCAAGTCGAGTTATCCAGTTTGAAGCAGAGCTTACAAAGCTTGCTCAGAAATTATCTATCCCTGTAGTGCCGTTTGATTCACTGAGTCGCACATACAAGACAACTGATGTGAAGCTGATATTAGTAGATGTAGAGGGATATGAACTTTACGCACTCAGGGGTATGAAAAAGTTTCTTAGAGAACTCTCATCAGAAACAGATATGATTGTAGAAATATTTGAGAGCAATCCGGCTCGTGAGGAGACTATCGATTTTGTAGTGAGTCTAGGCTTCAGTGCCTTTCAGATCAATAGAGAAAACTGGTCTTTCAAAAAGAATTAAGCATTTTTTTAGTCTACTTTCTAAGTATCTCTCAATCATAGAGAGCAAGTAAGAACGAGAAATTAGAACTACAATTCCTTTTGGAATTTTGACATCAGCAAGCTTGTTCATACTATCCACCTATCATTAAAGTACTTATGAATTTTTTAAATCGAGTCCTTCGATATTCACGTTGGATTCTTAGACTCACTCGTCACTACTGGATGAGTACTCATTCAATCGATATGATGTGGAGATTCTTTCTTACAGAGGCTGTTACTATCGTAAACGTAATTTTATGAGGAGCACTAGTAACTTTTAGTCACTGGGTATATAAATTCTGTAACAAAGCTATACTTTTTACCACCCCTTGGGGAACCTATCTTGCTCATACGCGGAATGCTTGGATGATCACTCAACCAGGATATGAGGAGGAAATTCGAATAGTGATAGACGCAAATATTGCGAGATTTCAGAGTAAAAAGAACAAAATATTTATCGATATAGGGAGTCATGTTGGCCGCTATGTGATAGAACTCGCGAAAAATTATGGGTATCACTCAGTCGCCTTTGAGCCGAGCCCAGAGACATTTAAGATGTTACAAGTAAATACTATTCTCTCAGGTGTTGAAAATAATGTAACACTCATAAATATGGGACTCTCCGATCACGTGTGAGAGGTAGCATTTGAGTACTTTGACTCACATGATGGTGGGAGTAGAGTTACCCAGTTTCCAGACGATTATACCCATCTTGCGCATAAAATATCAATACCAGTAAAGCCATATGATTCTATAGTACATGCATACAAAGCAGACGATGTGTGCATGATTCTTATAGATGTTGAAGGATACGAGCTTCCTGTGCTCAGATGAATGGAAAAATTTCTGAGAGAACTTGGTGACTGAGTAGATTTGATCGTTGAGATTTTTGAAAATAATCCTGCCCATATCGAGACGGTAAAATACCTCGAAACTCTCGGATTCTCTGGGATCCAAATAGAAAAAGATAATTGGTCTTTCCGTAAGAATTAAAATTTCTCTGAAAAAATTTTCTGTACTTGCTTGCAGACTTCACTCGGAGAAATTCTATTTACGAGTCACTCTGTATCGCGCTGAAATACACCTCTATGAGGATCAATAGTAGGGACTCAATTTCCTTTATAAAGTCATATGCATTTGTCCCTTGGGAGAGGCTCATATCGTACTGGGAGATTGGGACCAAAAAGACCAATAGTTGGGGTCCTCATAGCTCAAGCGAGATGCATTGGACCTGAGTCATTAGATATATAAGCGTCCATATGAGTGAGAAGTGCTGCAAAAGTACCAAGGTCTGTAGGGATGCTACCGATAGTTGATACCACCCTCTCTTGGTGTTCGAGCGCATTCAAAATATCTGTATGGGCTACTTTCTCGAGCTTTGTACCAGTCATGAGAATGAGTGTATTTGGGTATTTGACCATTAAACCTATACATAGAAAGACCCAGTGGGCAGTCGACCAAAATCTCTCAGGCGCAGTAGTCGAGCCACCCGGATGTATGCCGATTATATGAGTATGAGTTGGGAGACTCTGGATATATTCTTCAACTGTATTTCTGGCAACATGAGAAAATTCTATTGGGATGAGTTTCTCTACCAGAGGCAAATGCACATCAGTATTGAGCCGCAGGAGATCTAGGTAGGTATCTGAGAAGTGTTGCATCGCATTGAATGCGGTTGCTCTATGATATGCGTTTTTTCGAGAGATCATGGTGTCAAAGCCAATACGATATTTGCCGCAGTAGAAGGTCACGAGCGAAGAGACACTAAAATACTCCTCAGTATCAATTACGAGATCGTATGTCCTGAATGCTCGAAAAATTTGTCAAAGACCCTGCAGAGAAAAGAGATTGATAACAGCCCCATTTACGAGTGAAGTGCGAGTGAAAATACCTCGAGTATTTGGAGTTACGAGAATATCTATTCGAGCCTCAGGATAGAGGCTCCTGAGTTTTTGTAGGAGAGGAAGGCTCAGAACTGCAGACCCCATGCCCCATAGGCGTATAAATAGTATACACTTTGGGGAGCTCGGTGGAGTGTTTATATTTGATACTGGGAGGAGAAAAAGGACTCCTCGCAGAATCCAAACGTCAATGAATCGTATGAGTGAAATGATCATATTACTCAAGGAGACTAGTCAACTCTGCGATACTTGCAATCTGAAAGTGTGCATTTGTGAGAGTGTCTGCTCGAGTTATCCTTGCGGTTCGCATGCCGAGAGCGAGTCCACACTCCACATCAATCTCCTTGTCGCCTATGAATATACACTCATCAGGAGTGAGACTGTACTCTTGCATGAACGGAGTGACTAGTCAGGTTGCAGGTTTACGGCAAGTACATATATCAGACTCGAGGTGAGGACATATTCCTATACCATCAAACTGTATCCCGAGCGTCACTTCAAGAGCCTTATTAAACTCCTCTGCTTGCGCGAGACCATACATGCCCCGACCAATCCCTGACTGATTGGTAATGAGAAAAATGAGGAGACTCTGAGATTTTGCGTAGGAGATGATATCGTGAGCTCATGGCAGGAGAACAAGATCCTCAACCTTAAAGGTGAATCCGTGATCAAGAGTGAGTGTATTATCGCGGTCAAAAAACAGTGCTCGTATCATTACCGCACCGTTACACTCTTCGCGAGATTGCGTGGTTTGTCGATCTCTCGTCCGAGGATATGTGCGGCATGATAGGCGAGGAGTTGTCCTGCTATAGCGGCAAGGAATCCAAAAAATACTGGATGACACTTTGGAAGAATGATATTCCAGTCAGCACCCGGGACAGGACTTTGAGACACGACACATACTCGTCCAGATCGCGCTTGGATCTCAGAAATAGATACAAGCCCCTGCTCAAAACCAGCCCCATCAGGGAGAAATACGACACAAGGACACCTCGGATCAATGAGCGCGAGTGGGCCATGCTTGAGCTCACCGAGAGGTGATGCGTGAGCGTGTATGTAAGTAATCTCCTTAAACTTGAGAGCAGCCTCCAGTGCTATAGCGTATGATGGGCCTCGACCCAAAAAGAACATATGCTCAAATCCTGCGAGTGCGTGAGCGACTTTTTTGATATCATGGGTACTCTCAAGCACACTATCTGCCAGGAGTGAGAGCTCCTCGATGCCAGCGAGGATTTCTCGGTATACCTTGTAGTCGGCTCAGGACTGAATACTAAAAAATAAGCTCATAATGAGGAGCGCTCAGATCTGTCCAATATAGGCTTTTGTAGAGGCTACACCTACCTCTATACCTGCTCGAGTAAAAATCCCACTCTCAGTCAATCTCGCAATAGTTGAGCCAACAGTATTGACCACCCCAAAAGTATGAGCCCCCTGATCTCTCAGCCACTTGAGTGGCTCGATTGCGTCGGCAGTTTCTCAGGACTGAGATATAAACACAAACAGGGTAGTCGAGCTCACTCTCGGAGTACGACTAAAAAACTCACTCGCAATTGTCACCCCCGTATCGAGATCCGATAGCTCCTCGATCCAGTAACTCCCAAGGAGTCCAGCATGATATGAGGTACCACACGCTATAAACTCTACCCGTTCAAATGGGAGCTCTCTGATATCGAGAAACGCGTCAGCTGCGATCGTCCCATCGATAAAATTTACTCGCCCCTGAAAAACATTTGTGAGGACCTCGGGGGCCTCGTAGATTTCCTTGAGCATAAAATGCTCAAATTTTCATTTTTCGCTCGAATTTGCATGATGTGCAAGCTTTATGAGAGGGCGCACTATGGGATCTCCGAGACTTTCGATGGTGTACTTCCCGTTTTGTATATGGACAATGTCTCCATCCTCAAGGTATACAACACTCTCGACGAGTCCACTGATCGCATTTGCGTCAGACACGAGATAAAATGTACCATTTTTACTACGACCGAGTATGAGAGGACCTCACTTTTTGATCCCGATCATCTCACTCGGGTCTTGTGCTGCCATGATGACGAGGGCAAAAGATCCATGGAGTTTTGGGACAATAGTTTGTACTCGGGCTATGAGTGTCTCGCCAGGAGTTTCTGCCAGGAGCTTTGCTACTACCTCAGTGTCCGTCTCTCCATAAAAAGTCTGTTTTTTGAGGGTAGCTCTGAGTTTTGCATGATTCTCGATGATACCGTTGTGTACGACAAAATATTCTTTTTTTGCGTCGGTGTGGGGGTGAGTATTTTCGAGGGTAACCCGTCCATGGGTTGCCCACCGCGTATGCCCTATTCAAGATCTGTATTTTTTGAGGGGATCTTTGGACTCATTTACCAGTGAGGTGAGGCTTTGTATATGTCCAATTGCCTTAAACTGGTCGCACCCGGTGAGCGAGGAAAATACTACCATGCCAGCCGAGTCATAGCCTCGGTACTCAAGCTTTGCAAGACCAGTGAGAATGATGGATTCTGCTCAGATGCTCTCGGCATTTCCGATATATCCAAAGATGCCACACATAGGCTAGGGGTTTATATGAAATAGTGTAGGAGACTTTTTCATTTTTTCGAATTCTTTTGCGATGTAGGTACGCATTTTGTCCTGAAAGCTCGCTCGAGTAAACTGGAGAGCTACATTACGCACAGTTTTTGGTGTAAAAGTAAGTAACTCAAACTGAGTGATTGCTCAGGCAATACTCTCAGCAGTTTGCTCGTCAAAAAATACGCCACTTACTTTATCTGTAACAGTTTCGAGAGCTCCTCCGCGAGCAAAGGTGATTACTGGTGTGCCACAGAGCATAGCCTCGATCGGTACCATGCCAAAGTCCTCTTCTTGTGGGAACATAAAAGCTCGAGCACGCTGCATGTAGGAGAGCTTTTCTTCGTGGGATATATCGAGGCACCAAGTAATATTTGGTCGCGAGATTGCCATGAGCTCTCGAGTGAGTCGAGTGCGAGTACTGGTGACGATCACAAGAGGGAGTCCATTCTGATTAAAGGCCGCGACAAGGAGGTCAAACCGCTTGTATGGGATCATGCGTCCCACTGCGAGATAGAAGTCTCCTCTTTGTGACTCATCTCCTAGAGTATAAAATTTTTCGTCGATTCCCGGGCATATAACCGTAGATGATCTGCGATAGTACTTGGCGATGCGAGCTGCTACATGCTCTGAGTTCGCGATAAATCTATCAACCCGTGTGCTGGCAGTGAGGTCCCAGATACGCATTTTATGAAAAAAATACGGCATCAGGAATCGTGCAATAGGATTCCAAAATCCGAACTCAGGATGCTCGAGGTATGCGTGAGAGTTGTGCCAGTAGTACTTGGTGGGGCTATGGCAGTAGCACACATGGAGAGTATTTGGAAGGGTGATGACTCATTTGGACTCAGCACTCGAGCTCGAGATAACAATGTCGTACTCTCGCAGATCGAGCGACTCAAATGCGTAGGGTCGTAAAAATGGAAACATCTTGGGGTGACTGCGTACGAAGGGTATTCGCCCGAGAAAACTCTCCCGTACACGCCCGAAAAGGCTCGGGAATCTCACGGAATCAAAGGTGCTCGTATAGATATGAGCGTCTGGATAGATCTCGAGTATATCAAAAAATACCTGTTCAGCTCCTCCCCAATCCTTCAGCCAGTCCATAATAATGGCGACTTTTGTATTCTTGGGGAGTGAATTTACTGGTTGGACAGCGGGAGTCTTTTTAGACATCTTTACTATTTGGAGATGATCACTACGATGTGTCCAGTATATGAATGATCTTAAAATACCAAGCAAAAGATACGCTATCGTGCATGATAGTTTTTTTGTGCGTGGAGGTGCGGAGCGGATGAATATACAGATAGCAATGTATCTCGGTGCAGATCTCGTGAGCTCAGTATTCTCAGAGGCGAGCTTTGACCCAAGAGTTATGGGTTTTGAAGGTCAGATGACGGCACTTTACCCGAGATTTCAGCGGGGGATAGTGGGATTTATCGGTATGAAGCTCTCGTTTTTGCTGAGAGCCTCTGTACTGCGGGGCTACGATACGGTGATATTTTCAAATGAGGCTATCAGTGCGAGACTCTGGGCACCCCGTGCTCGCAGAGTCTACTACGCACATAGTATTTCGCGACATCTGTTTGATCAGCGAGATCAATATCTTGCAAAAATATCCTGGTATGCACGACCTTTTGCGGGAGTGATGCTCACGGCGCTTCGGGCTTGGTATCTCTGGGATCTCAGGAGTATGCATTTGATCCTCGCAAACTCCGAGCAAAACGCGGTTACTCTGCGGACTCTCGCCCCAGGTATCACTGTTGAGGTACTCTATCCACCAGTCGACGCGAGAGAGTTCTATCCTCTGGAGCCGAGTGAGTCTCGTGGTAACTACTATCTCTCGACAGCACGACTCGCACACGCAAAGCGCGTAGATACGGTGATCCGAGCCTTTAAGCCGCTTCCTGATCACAAACTCCTCCTCCTCCATGGGGCAAACGATCCTCAGAAAGACGAGTTTCGAGCACTCGCTGATGGAGCTCCAAATATTGAGTTCAAGGTACTCGAGGATAACTCGCAGGTCGCGCTCTATACGCGTCGGGCAATTGCTGGGATATATATTTCCAGAAATGAAGATTTTGGACTCAATACGATCGAGGCGCTCATCTCGGGAGTTCCAATGATCACGGTCGCGGAGGGTGGATTTCTCGAGTCGATGCAGAGTCCCGAGACTGGGATCATGCTCCCACCTGAATGTACTCCTGAGGAGCTCGCCCGAGCTGTGAGGGAGATGACTCCTGAGTATGTGAGCACTTTGCGGGATGGGTGTATCCGTCAGGGGCAGAAATTCTCCCTCACCGAGTGCACAAAGCGTTTATCTGAGTTTATTTAGTATGGTCTACCTTCAAATCCTCGCCTACAAAGTGCTCGATACGATCTGGACACTTTTTGGGAAACTGAGACTCCTTGTCCGCGTGAGTAAATCGATCACTCTCGAGGACATTGATCTCCTTGTGATCAATCGTGCGGATCGTATTGGAGACGCGGTGATCTCGAGGCCATTTTTTGAGTGTTTGGTCGATCATCTCCGTTCGCACGGGTGGCAGGGGAGTGTGCGAATACTCTCCTCGAGCCTCAACCATGCTATCCTCGAGCCCTTTGGGTCGATGCAGGGAGTAGAGGTGATCATGAGCTCGACGGCAGAGCGGTACGCCTACACGAGGTCTATTTATCGGACACTGTGCATGTGTGTGCGGTCTCTCGTGATGTTTACACCGAGGATACTTGGGCGAATGCGCTCGCGAGTGGCTTTTGTAGATCTCGTAGATAGTGTGAATGAGATGATGATCGGGGAGTTTAGCGAGTATCATAACGCATATTGGATGAGCTCAAACCGAGGACCATTTTCATTTTTGTTTGACGCGACGACTTCTGAGAGATTTGCAGGGAGTGCAGGGACACAGCTCGTTGAGGCGCAGATACAAGCATTTTCTGACTTTTTGAGTCTACCTGATCTCCGTTCATATGTGTACTCACAAGTGACGAGATTTTACCCAGAGTACCCTGATGTCACCCCCAAAAATATTCTTCTGTTTGTCGGTGCGAAGGAGTTTCGCAACTTTGAGGTCACCGTCTGGTCTCGTCTTGCCAGGGAGTTTGCGAGAGTATTCCCAGAACAAGAGATACACATCCACGATGCGGATGAGTTTGCCATCATAGGGGCTCTCAAGCTCGAGACCAACCTCCCCAAAAATGTTATATTTGTAGAGAGGGCTTTTAGTTTTGCCGAGCTTTCAGACCATGCCGCAGGTTATCAGTTTGTGATGGGAATAGATGGTGGTGGGATTAATATGATGCGCTCACACACCAACTCGGTGAGTGTGTTTACGTTTGGAAATCATGCGGTATGGGGGCCACTTCTCGCAGGAGCTGTACCTCGGAGTTACCGGTGGGGGGCTTGGGAGTGTGCCTTTGCACATCTTCCAAATGGGCGACTTGCCGGGAATATTTGGAAACACTCTTTCTGGCTGCCGTCATTTCAAATACCGTTTAAACGCTCGTTTGTGAGTGACTTTCCGGTGGGAGAGTTTGTGGCGGGGGTGCGGGGGGAGATAGGTTAATTTTTAACTCAAATCGCTAAGTGTCGTGCAGCTATGGTTTTACGTAGATCGCCTATAAGAGTATCGAGAATTCCGATCTGAGTGTGATGGGTAAAATTATCAAACCAAAGTGCTACCCCTGAATAATTATTTTTCCTAAAGGTAACTGCTAAATTTATTCGTATTCGGCGTAGATCTGTAGTCGCAATAAGTACTCCTAGCCTTTCTCGAGTCTTCTCTATATATAGGAGTGTCTGTAGATGATGTGATTTCAACTTTTGGAGAGTTTTCAAGTTCATTTACCCCACAAGTTATTACTGCAATTTCATTGTCTGCTGATTCATCATCGAGGTGTGGATCGAGCATACTATCGAGTGCTTTTGCTCTCTTGAGAAGCTCTGAGGTTTGAGTGGCTAGAGTCTGTACTTTTTCACGGAAAGCATTTTTCATAGTCTAATTGAGAAGGAGTGAATATACGACATGCCTGGTAGGTCCCGAACATTTATTATCAAGATGATCTTTGTGTATCCGTACTGCCTCGAGTGCTAGCTCGACTTCAGTGAGCTCTTGTATCCATCTATATCAAATCATCCTCCAGTTTTCAGCAGAGTCTCTCTTCATTGCTGTAACTCACTTACTTATTAATCTGCGGAACGAGCTGATATTATTCACCGGACTTTCTCTATCGAGCTTTTCTCGTGCGTTTATAAGCTTTTGTAAGTCGATAAGTTTTGATATCGAAGTACCAAAATTAATAGCACATATATCGTGACAGACAGTATTTTCACGATTACTGAGATCACTCGGTATTTCCTTGCGCTCCATACTCGCAAAAATACTAATGGTGAATATGTCGAGAACTTTTGATAACTCTGAGAATTCTGCGAGATAATCATTAAATCATTGGTCTATGAGTAGAGTCTTTGTATCTACTTCAGATTCGTCTGCACCCGAGAGTAGAGTTCTGAAAGAATGAGTCCAATTGAAAAAATATTTGATTTCTTGATCGAGTTTAAGCGCAGTGTCGATAGTTTCGCTGTAATTTGGAGGAGGTAACTCTTTAGTAGGAGTTGCAATTGTAGAAATCTTTTTTGCAAGAATTAAAAGAGCCTTCTGAGTCTCTACAGCTGCAGAAATGAGTGCGAGTGCTGCTCCCTTATCTTCTTGAGTTCGTGGAGTATTGACCTTTGGCGTATTCATAGAGTAACCCCAAGATAATACTCGCAAAAAACCCAAGTCAATTTGGTTTTCAAAATCATCATTCTTGGCTACAATCAGCCAAAATATATACACTTCTCATGCTCAGGTCTATCCGCAATCTCTGTATCATCGCCCACATCGATCACGGCAAATCTACGCTCGCAGATCGGATGCTCGAGATCACGGGGACTATTGCAAAGCGAGATATCCGCGAGCAGACCCTCGATGGGATGGATATCGAGAAAGAGCGGGGGATCACGATCAAGCTCACTCCTGTGCGGATGGAGTGGCGAGGGATCGAGCTCAATCTCATCGACACACCGGGGCATGTGGATTTTCAGTATGAGGTATCTCGCTCACTCGCATCGGTAGAAGGAGCTATTCTTGTAGTGGACGCAACGCAGGGGATTGAGGCACAGACCCTTTCAAATGTGTATCTCGCGCTTGAAAATGACCTCACGATCATCCCCGTCCTCAATAAAATCGACCTTCCTTCTGCGGATGTTGAGCGAGTGAGTGAGGAGGTGGTACGACTCCTTGGCTGCAAGCGAGAGGAGATCATCTGTGTATCTGCGAAGACTGGGGACAATGTAGAGGCGGTACTCGATGCAGTAGTAGACCGTATGCCTGAGCCAAAGTGACTGACTATTGACTCGACTCCAGTGCTCCATGGGGATCCTGCCCATGACCACTCGAGTGTCAAAGCGCTCATATTTGACTCTCAGTACGATACGTACAAGTGAGTTGTGATCTATGTGAAGCTTTTTTCTGGGACGGTTCGCAAGGGGGATAAACTCGATTTCATCAACACCTGAGCTCGTATAGAAGCGCTCGAGGTGGGGTGCTTTTCTCCAAAGTGGAATCCTATTGGAGTGATCGAAGAGGGGGAGATCGGATATATAGTGACTGGTCTCAAGACAATTGCCGATGCGCGAGTGGGGGATACGGTGTTTCGTGGAGATGAGCTCGCAAAGCGCTCGATACAGGGGTTCAAACGTATCACTCCATTTATCTTTGCAGGAGTCTATCCAGTCGATACAGACGAATATCCAAAACTCAAGGACAGCATCGAAAAGCTCACCCTTAATGACTCAGCGCTCGTGACTGAGCATGAGGTATCAGCAGCTCTTGGGCACGGATTTCGGTGTGGATTTCTCGGACTTCTCCACCTCGATATCGTCAAGGAGCGTCTTTGGCGGGAGTTTGAGATGGACGTGATCATGACCTCTCCACAGGTGACCTATAAGGTGATTGTGCCATGAGATAAAGCGGCACTGCATCCCCGAGGGAGTCCGGAGGTGTTTGTGGTCGGAGATCGTACTTATACCTCAGTGCTCGTTAGTAATCCTGAGGACTTGCCAGCACCTGGGACTTTTGAGTATATTGAGGAGCCTATTGCGAAGATCGAGATTATTACCCCGCTGGATTACGTCGGCAATCTCATGCAACTCTCGCAGGAGCGCCGTGGAGTATTTAAAAATCAGTATTTCCTCGATGCGAGTCGTGCTGTGCTCGTATATGAAATACCACTTGCGGAGCTGGTGGGAGACTTTTATGATGATCTTAAGTCGCTCTCGAGTGGGTATGGATCGCTCTCGTACGAGTTTATCAAGTACAAGCAAGATGACCTCGCCAAGATGGATATCCTTGTAGCCTGAGAGAAAATTGAGGCGTTCTCTATGATCGTCCATCGTGAGCGGGCTCGTACTCTCGGTGGTCGTATGTGCGCAAAGCTCAAGGAAGAGATCCCAAAGGCACAATTTTCGATCGCGATCCAGGCGACTCTTGGGGCAAATGTGATCGCTCGAGAGGATATATCAGCACTTCGCAAGGATGTTACAGCAAAGCTCTACGGAGGGGATATCACCCGAAAGCGTAAGCTCCTCGAAAAGCAGAAAGAAGGGAAGAAAAAAATGAAACAGTTCGGGCGGGTGAGTATCCCGAGTGAGACTTTTGTGAATATATTGAAGAAGTAGGTTACAGCTCCATTGAAAATCGCCCACTTTCCCCTATGATACAGCGCATAATTTACCTACTATGACTGACCATATTATCAATCCAGCAAATGAGTTTGAGACTCGAGCTGGCAAAGTAAACACTATGCGAGCCATGGGACTTGCTTCTTTTGCGCAGAGATTTGATCGTACACATACGAACGCGAGTGTGATAGTACAAGTCGCAAAGACTGAGCCACGGCATCTTGAGGCGATTCTCGAGCAGTCAGCACCGAGTGTCCGTATAGCAGGGCGTGTGATTCTCAAACGTTCTATGGGGGGCCTTATATTTGCTAAGCTCCAGGACGCGACGGGGGAGATACAGCTCATGTTCTCCAAAAAGAGGTGTTTGATCACGGACGCTCAGGGGAACTCGCGCTCTACTCTCGAGGCTGATCCAAAGGCATATCCAGATGGCTACTCAGCGTTTAAGTACGCAGAGAAGATGCTCGATCTCGGGGACTTCATCGGGGTATCAGGTGAACCATTTTATACGCAAAAGTGAGAGCTCACCGTATTCGTGGAGGAGTTCACCCCTCTTACGAAGGCGCTCCGTCCACTCCCAGAGAAATGGTCCTGAATGTCTGATGTCGAGGCACTCTATCGTCAGCGATACCTCGACCTCATCTCCAATGAAGATACTTATGCGAGGTTTCTCTTGCGATCGCGATTTCTCAAGGCACTTCGAGACTTTTACGAGGAAGAAGGATTTATCGAGATCGAGACCCCCATCCTCGGAAACTCTGCGTCTGGAGCTGCAGCAAAGCCATTCTCAACACATCACAATGACTACGATACGGATGTATTTTTGCGCATCTCGCCTGAGACGTCTCTCAAGATGGCGACCGTTGGACGGTTTGAGCGAGTTTTTGAGATTGCAAAAGACTTTCGAAACGAGGGCTCTGACCCATCTCACCTGCAGGAGTTTACGATGGTTGAGCACTATGCGGTGTATTGGAGCTACCTCGATAATATGGAATTCATCGAGCGTATGATCCGTACACTCCTCACGAGACTTGAGCTCCCGAGTGTGATCCAGATCGAGGACAAAGAGTGAATCGTCCGAGATGTAGACTTTGCAACTACCTGGGAGCGTATTGACTACGCGCAGAGGATACTCGAGAAAACAGGGATTAATATCCGCGAATATGCTCCTGGGCAAGAGTCCGAGATGCGAGGAGCGATCCGAGCGACCGGGGTAGAGATCCCAGATCTCGATAAGCTCTCACTCGCGGTCATGATCGACTATCTCTACAAGAAAAAAGTGCGCCCCCTCATCACGGGTCCAGCAATTCTCTACAACTATCCAAAGTTTATGCAGCCTCTTGCGCGTTCGAGCGACGCAGACACGAGTATCGTTGAGCAGTTTCAGGTAGTGATCAATGGGTGGGAAGTTATCAAGTCGTACAGCGAGCTCGTCGATCCTATCGATCAGCGAGAGCGGTTTGAGGAACAATCTCGCGCTATCGAGGCGGGAGACGAAGAGGCAACCTCTGCAGACTATGACTTTGTGAGAGCTATGGAGCATGGGATGCCATGTCAATCAGGCCTCGGATTTGGAATAGATAGATTTCTGGCGCTCATCACGCGTCAGAAAAATCTCCGAGATGTCATACTTTTCCCACTCCTCAAACCTTCGAGCTTTGAGTAATATTACCATCATCACTGGTGGGCCAGGGTCTGAGCGGGCAGTATCTCTGAGATCAGCCGTAGCTCTCGAGCTTTCGCTCGTTGGGAGTGGATACTCAGTGACCTCATATCAAACGGACGGTACGACTTATACGGACGGGCTCGGTACTGGGTATATCTGGAGTGAGCTAATCCCAAGGATTCAGGATTCTCTCGTATTTGGGATTATTCATGGTGAATTTTGAGAAGATGGAACTCTCCGAACTCTTCTCGACTCGGCGGGCATAGCGAGTGTTTTTTCACCCGCAGAAGTTATGAAACTCGCAAATGATAAGTACGAAGCGGGCAAATATCTCGGACTCCATGGTGTACGAACTCCGAGGACTCTCCTCGTAGATCAGGCGAGTAATATCTCTGAACTTTGCACTCATGCGGAGTCTGCACTTGGATATCCTATGATCCTCAAGCCTCGTCATGAGGGCTCAAGTATATGACTCACAAAGGTGACCTCTCGTGCTGAGCTCGAGTCTGCGCTCAGAAATAGGCTCACTGAGTTCGGTGAAATCCTCCTACAGGAGTGTATCGTAGGGCGCGAGTTCACCTGTGGAGTGGTGTTTTTGGATGGACAAGTCCGAGCCTTGCCCCCGACGGAGATTATCTTGACCCAAGGGGAGTTATTTGACTACGAGGCAAAGTATACACCGGGAGTGTGCAGAGAGATTACCCCAGCGCTCATTGATCTAGAGATGACGGAGTCTATTCAGCGTCTCGCACTACGCACACATGAGCTCATGGGGGCGGAGGATATGTCACGCACTGATATGATTCTCATGGCGAGTGGTGAGCTGGTTGCGCTTGAGATCAATACTATACCAGGGCTCACGCAGACGAGCTTTATCCCCGCGCAACTCTCAGCTGCGGGCTCGAGTTTGGGAGAGTGGGTGAGGGGAATGATACAAAAATATTGACTAATGTAGTTTGCAAAGTATAAATGTATAGATTCCTCATACTTTTTTTATGAATAATACTATTATCGGTCTTGGTCTCGCAGCGAGCTTGGTAGCGGGTTCAGTAGGAGCAAAAGATATACCCTCTGAAGGTAGGCTTCTTATGAGTAACGGCTTGAGTTCTCCTGGCGCTAGAGATCATGTACTAAATATCATATCCAGTGAGCTCACAAACGATCTCCTAGGTAAGAATTCTGGCCAGGCATTTGAGCTTAAAGGCTATGATAAAATGAATTGTAACATAAAGACCACCCCTTCTCTTAATAGCCTGAGTCATCAAGTACGTTTGCGTTGTACAAAAGTAGTAGGCTGACACTCAGAATTTTTCACTAAAGATTTATCTCTCCCAAATAGATGAGTTAACACCATTCCAACGAATATAAATTACACAAATATCAAAGTTCAGTATATGCCCCCAGCTATACAAAAATAACTCTCACCCATCTCCCTCTTCGGGAGATTTTTTGTATCTCCCCGTGACTTTTGCCCCTTTTCGGATATATAGAGTCAAAACAATTTCATGGCTCCATCTTTTCATTTTTCATCCGTCAATCTCGGTTGTTCCAAAAATCTCGTAGACCTCGAGTTTGCAGTTGGGCAAATTCTTAAGTTTGCGGACAAGCTCGATATCCAGTATTTTGATACTCCTGAGGATAGCGAGGTCGAGTATGTACTCGTAAATACCTGTGGATTTCTCTCGTCGGCTCGTGAGGAGTCAGAAGAGACCCTCAAGCATTTTGATGATCTCGGTAAAAAAGTCATCCTCATGGGATGTTATGTATCGGTCAAGGATGACGCTTTTCTCGCCTCCCTCAAGCACTTGCACGCAATCCTCCCATTTACCGACTATGCAGCGATCGAGCGCCTTCTCCTCGGTGAAGAGGTCAAGGGGCGAGTTAATGCTCATGCTCTTAAGCGCCTTAAAGAAGGGGGACTTGCAAGTCTTAAAGAAGGGAAGCTCCGCGAGTACCTCGAGTCTATTGGAGGATCTCAGCTCAGTAAAAAGGCGTTTATCTGGAAGGGAGACGAAGTGCGAGCGTATATCCATGCACCATTTGGATATGAGTACCTCAAGATCGCGGAGGGGTGTGATAATAACTGTACATTTTGTATCATCCCAAAGATTCGAGGTCGCCAGACTTCTCGGGAGATCGAGGATATTGTAGCAGAGGCGACAGTAATGGTGAACTCAGGGATTCGTGAGATCGAGATCATCTGTCAGGATACGACTCGCTATGGGACAGATCTCTATGGCGAGCCACGACTTTTTGAGCTGCTTGAGCGACTTGAGGCGATAACAGGGGATTTTAGATTCAGGCTTTTTTATCTTTACCCTGATACACTCACTTTTGCTCATCTCGAACGACTCACCAAGCTCACAAAGTTTATCCCGTATTTTGATATCCCATTTCAACACTATAGTGCGAATGTGCTCAAGAGAATGGGGAGATTTTATGATCAGGCGCATATTGCGAGGCTCATGGAGTTTATCCGGTCCAATTCCCCCGGATCGTTTATTCGCACGAGCTTTATAGTAGGATTCCCCGGGGAGAGTGAGGCAGATTTTGAGGAGCTCTGTGCATTTGCGCGAGAGTCTCGGTTTGAGAGTGTGGGAGTATTCCAGTATCATGATGAGCCAATGGCTGCGAGCTCTAAGCTCGATCAGAAAGTAGACGAGGATACAGCTCGTGCGCGATTAAAAAAACTCAGTGTAATCCTGGATGAAGTGTACGCTGCAAATGCTCTTGCAGCTCAGGGGCAAGAGTTCCTCGGGTATGTGATGCAAATGGAGGACGACACCCTGATAGTCCGCCGTGAGATCCAAGCGCCTGAGATCGATGAGTATGATGAGATCTCGTATGAAGACTTGATCGCGGGACCAGAGGAGCTCGATTTTGGGGCGGTTGTGGAGTATCGGCTTTGAAAGAATTAAACCTTCAATCTTTAGTAATCTTCCAAGGGTTTGCCTTTAGTTGATTTTTCCACTATACTCTCTGCATGAAACGAGTTTTCCTCGCCCTCCTCGTATTTTTTGTGAGTATACCTGCGTTTGCGGCTGATCTCCCATTTACTGATGTGAGTCCGAGCGATGACTACTATGGAGATCTTGTATCACTCTATGAGCGTGGAGTAATCCCTGATTCACCAAATAAGAGATTTAATCCTACGAGCCTCATCAATCGTGATGACTTTGTTTCTATAGTTGTCTGAGTCGGATGTAAAAAGTGCTTATCGCCGACTTTTGATGATATTATTAAGTATAACTCACTCCCCTTTGTAGATTTTGCAAGGGCAAATCCCAATTTTTATTGTGTGTCCTACGCAAAAGAGCAGGGGATTGTTGAGGGGTACGTAATAGGACCAGATGGGAGCTCAAAATGTGAGAATGGTGAGTCGTATACTGCTACTCCATTTTGTGCGAACAATAAAATTACCCGCATTGAGGCAGCTGCGGTATTACTCCGTCAAGCAGGTCTATGGGATAATGCTCGGAACACAGCAAATTTTGCACGTACGCTAACTATAGCGGATGCAACTGATAGTTGGTATGGATATGCGCAAAAGGCTGTACAGTCTGGTATGATCACACTTCCGAGTGATGGCAAAATCAGGCCAAATGAAAATATCTCCAAGCGGGAGTTCGTGCAGATGGCAGCAAAAATATTTCGGATAAATATGTGTAGCTTACGATCGGCAGACGGGCAAAATTCAAATTCTCCTTCCTCTACTACAAATTCTTCTCAACCTTCCTCAAACACTCAAACTCCTACAAGTCCAAATACGGGATCGAATCCTCCAAATAATCAATCTCCATCAAGTCTCACCTCTGAAGTACGGATACTCGATGCGTGAGCAAGCTGTAGTACAAGTACTCCTGTAAGTAACTTCACTTCCGCGAGTGCTGCGAGTTATACTTTTTTTGGGCGTACGGAGACAATAGGGGGTCCATATATCTACTCATGGGAGTTTGCAAGAGCGCAGGATGGGACGAGACTTTCGGGTACGGGAGCATGTCTATCTAATTTTGCACTCTCTGGGAATGGAACATGGCTCGTGAGACTTACGGTACGAGACCCGGCGACCTGAGTAACAAGTACCTCTCTTGCCTCAGTTGAAGTACGTGATGGTACACCTGTGCCTACCGGATCACTTCAGGGACTCTCAGTACAAATCCGTGCGAATGTACTCTCCACGACTGCGCCCTCTACAGTAAACCTTAGTAGTCAGATTAACGGAGGAACAGGGCCGTATACCTACCGATGGGACTTTGCGGATGGATCTTTTAGTACTGATCCAAATCCAAGCCACCTCTATGAGACAGGGGGAGTGAGGCCTGTGACCCTGACGGTAAGAGATTCAAAGTGAGCAACTTCTATTGCCTCAGTTGTACTAGTATTTGACGAGAACGCTGATCTTGATGGAGATGGAGTGCTCAACCGAGATGATCTCTGCCCGGCTGTGTTTGGACTCAAAGACAATAAGGGCTGTCCGAACGTAACGGTCTATATTCCACCTACAAATACAGCGACAAGGTCAGTTATCTCGAGCCTTGGAAGTCTGAATTCTACTCTCACTCTCCCAGGAGTAGGTGGCTCATGTAGACTTGGGTATGCAAAAGATGTTTGAGCTCTCTACGGACGAGCTACTTGCTCGAGTTGTCCGTGTGCGATAGATCTCGCATTTACCGCTGATGCTCGATCTTGTGATGTGATATTTCCAGCAATCGTCTCACTCGATAAAAAAACTATTTATAGTCGAGGGAAAGTTTTTGAGCTCAGGTTTTAGCGAGCTAAACGTCTTTATTTTGTGAGAGTTTTATCTATACTCCCCGCATGATTAAAACACGATTTGCTCCGTCACCGACCGGATACCTCCACATATGAGGATTGCGTACTGCACTTTATTGCTACCTCTGGGCACGCAAGCACCAGGGTATTTTTATGCTCCGAGTAGAGGATACAGATCAGAGTCGCTTTGTGCCCTGAGCACTTGAAAATCTCCTGACTATACTCGATGAGTTTGGGCTCACGCCTGATGAGGGGCCGAGTCATGATCTCGGAAATGGGCCATACAAGCAGTCTGAAAGGCTTGATATATATAGCAAATACCTCCATGAAATGGTTACGAAGGGGAGTGCGTACTACTGTTTTTGTAGCTCAGAGCGGCTCGATACTCTGCGCGCCGAGCAGGAGGGTTTAAAACTTCCACTCAAATACGACGGTCATTGTCGTGATCTGCCATACGAGGAGTCAAAGGCGAGAGTAGACGCAGGTGAGCCATATATTATACGACTACGAGTGCCAAAGGCGGAAAAAATCGAGATGCAGGATATGATACGAGGGAAGATCGAGTTTAATACGACCGAGGTAGAGGATCAAGTACTCCAGAAGACGGATGGATTCCCAACCTACCATGGTGCGATCGTGATCGATGATTATCTCATGGGGGTGACACATGTGATGCGAGGCGAGGAGTGGATTAGCTCGATTCCAAAGCAGATTCTCACAGCGAGAGCTCTCGGGGTCACTCTCCCCGAGTACGCCCATATGCCAAACATCATGGGGGCAGATGGTAAAAAGCTCTCCAAACGAACAGGAGACACTGCAGTCGAGCTCTATCTCGAAAAAGGCTATCTCCCCGAGGCGATCCTCAACTTTGTTGCATTTCTCGGCTGGAATCCAAAAATTACCCAAGAAATATTCTCTCTTGAGGAGCTCGTGAGCGCTTTTGAGATCACAAACATGTGAAAGTCAGGAGCTATCCTCGACCCAGTAAAGCTCGACTGGATGAACGCGCAGTATATCACCGCACTCCCAGCTCAAGATCTCTTAGATCGACTTACCAAGTATCTCGTTCGGTATCAGCAGGACTTTTATACAAGCACCTTTGAGCCAGCAGGCCAGATCCGTAATCTTGCGATCGTACGAGAGCTTCAAACACGACTCAAGAGACTCTCGGATTATCCTGAGCTTACAACATTCTTCTATGGTGAGGCAAGACAGCAGCCAGAGCTTCTTGTAAACGCGAAGATGAAGATCGAGTCACTTACTCAAGCTAAGGAGTTCCTCAGTTTTGGACTCTCACTCTTAGAGAGTTTGCCAAATGACGCAGACAGCGAAGCGATTAAGGTGTATATGATCTCTGGGATCGCTGCTGCAGGTCACAAAAATGGGCAGATCCTCTGGCCACTAAGAATCGCGCTCTCGGGAGAGGAGTTCTCTCCAGGAGCTTTTGAATGTCTCGCGATTCTTGGTCCAAAATTGTCAATCCAAAGAGTGCGCGCTTTACTTGAGAAAATAGCATAAATCTCGTACAATACCTATTGTAAATCTATTTCATGAACTACCTCATCCTCAAAAGTATTGTAGATACGACGATCGCACACTTTGCTTGTCGCAACTGTAATAATCACATCAGTGAGCGGGATGTGACGGTAGTTGGAGCGACTGATCATGAGGTTGCGCTCTCTACGCACTGCCCACACTGCCATGATGAGTGTACCATCAAGGCTGAGATCAATCTCCTCAAAAATAGCGAAGATCTCCAGAAAGCACTCGGGCATACAGGACAAAATATAAGCTCAATGAATATTGAACTCTCAAATGGAATCCTCTCTCACATGATGAGTGTTGATACGGTAATGGCTGAAGCTATAGAAACACTTGCAAATCCGAAAAAGAAAGAAGCTATCAAGGACGATGATATCGTCGCACTCCATACAAAACTCAAGGGTGGCGCTGTATCTGCACAAGACCTTTTCACCAATGATTTCTAAAATATTCTCGGCTCTTCTCCTAGTTGCAGGACTCTATGTCCTCGCAGTATTTTTTGCTCCAAAAGAAGCTGATGAAGTAGCAAGTCTCATTGGTGTGCCAGGCTTCAATGAGCAAATACGATCACTCAAGGGCCAGGCAGACAATATCTCTAATACCCTTATTGATCTCAAAAATAATACTGGTGGTCTTCTTGATAATGCAAAGACTACGATCGATAGTGCACGATCAGTGGTAGAGACAACTCGCTCGACTATCGAACAAAAAGTAGATCAAACCCAGGCAGTGGTCAAAAGTGTAGAGGATCTCTCTCGGGCGGCATCAGCGGTCAAAGAAAATTTAGGTGCTCTCACAACTCTCACTGGGGCGTCACTCTCAGGGTCAGTGAGTCTCTCGGGGTCAGTGAGTGCAACTGGAGCTACGAGTACTGGCGCTTCTAGATAAATCGTGAAAAAATTCATCCTCTTCGTACTAGGTGCACTCATCCTCTGAGCTGCTTATGTGTGGAGCCTCGGGGGCACTATTACGAAGTCTTGACCCATTGTAATACCAACTGGTGCAAGTTTTTCGAGTGTGGTGCGTATTCTCTGAGTAGACGCTGGAGATACGCGAGTATCTCTGTATCGTCGACTTTTTGCTGCAGACTTTGTGCCAAAGGCGGGGACCTTTGCGGTAGAGAAGGGTGTAACCCTGAGATGAGTACTTGCGAACTCTCTCGCAAAGCCACTCCATACCGATCTCACTGTTACCCTCCTGCCGGGATGGAACATTTATGATATTGATCCATATCTCGCTGAGCTTGGAGTCATGCTCGCCTGAGACCTCGTGGGTGCTCGTCCTGCTGAGTTCCCAAAGCTCATCACCAAGTACCCATTTTTATCAGATAAAAAGTCATTTGAGGGATTTCTCTTTCCTGATACCTATCGGGTGCGACAGGGGGCGCAGCTCGAGGAAGTTCTCGGTGTACTCCTCGCAGAGTTTGATAAACAAATATACTCCAAGCTTGCAGGCCGTAAAGATTGGTATAATACTCTCAAGCTCGCATCGATTGTTGAGCGCGAGGAGCGTGACCCTGCTGAGAAGTCAAAGGTAGCAGGAGTTCTCGCCCGTAGGCTCGAGATTGGTATGTCACTCGGAGCGGACGCAACTATTTGTTATGCTCTCGCGCTCGGGTCGTCGACCTGTACCCCCAAGAGTATCGTAGAGTGACTCACGAGTACGAGCCTATACAATACCCGCAAGTTTGCAGGTCTTCCACCTACACCGATCGCAAGTGTGAGCAGGCAGACCTGGATCGCTACTATGAGCCCTGAGAAAACTCAGGCGCTCTACTATCTCCATGCGCCAGATGGGCAGATCTACTATGGTCTTACGCTCGATGAGCACAACGCAAATAAGAGGAAGTACTTGAGGTAGGAAATTTTCCCTTTACACGCCCCCTATTACATATATACTCTGTACATAACTCTGTATATATGCTCACTCCAAAACAACAAAAAGTATTTGACACTGTAAAGGACTATATCGAGTCTCATGGCGAGTCTCCGACTCTCGATGAGCTCCAAGGACTTGTAGGCCTGCGGAGCAAGCACTCAGTCGTGCAGTTCCTCGACTATCTCGAGCAAAAGGGGTTTATATCGCGAGGGAGAGGATATCGCTCTATTCGCCTCGGGGATCGTATTATCGCTTCGCAGATAGCGATCCCGGTACCGATACTCGGGTTTGCGAATGCTGGTCGACCACTCGTTTATGCTGACGAGTCCGATCAGGGGAAGCTCCTCATATCACCCACTGCCCTTTCAGGCGATGTAAAAAAATACTTTTGTGTGAAGCTCCAGGGGACTTCGATGAATAATTTTAGTATCCGTGGGAAGTATCTCTCTGATGGTGCATTTGTCCTGATTGACTCGAGTATAAAGTGTGTGGATAATCCATTTGCTGCTTACCTCTGTATCGTCAATGGGGCGGCTACCGTCAAGCGTGTGAAGCATGAGGGCTCTGATATATATCTCCTTCCTGACTCTCGAGATAGTGAGCATATGCCTATAGTCCTCACTGAGACGGACTCAATAGATATTAGTGGGAAGGTGGTGGATGTTTTTAATTTCTAGCCTCTTGCGAGCTGACTTTTTTGCACTCAGACTTGCCTTTGTAGTGAGTTCCTCTATAGTATGCATACTATTTTTTTGATACTTCATTATATGCAGAGAACGCTTGTACTTTTTAAGCCAGATACTATCCAGAGATCACTTGTTGGTACTCTCCTTACTCGATTTGAGCAAAAGGGTCTTAAGATCGCTGGACTCAAGATGATGAATATGGATAAGGTCCTTTGTGATGAGCATTACTCTCACATGACGAGTAAGCCTTTTTATCCAGCTATTGTCAGCTTCATGGGCGCAGGTCCGATCGTGGCGGTTGCTATTGAGGGACACGACGCTGTCGCAGTAGTACGTAAGATGTGCGGTCTTACTGCTGAGAATGAGTGGGTGACTGGGACGATTCGAGGTGACTACGCGAAGTCTATCGATAATAACTTGATTCACTCGTCTGACTCACTTGAGACAGCAGCAGTAGAGGTGCTAAGATTTTTTCGAGACGAGGAGCTCTTTACCTATGGACGAGATTTTGCCTACTAAAGTCTCACGCCAGAGTCAATTCTGCGTTTATATACATGCCCGTAACTCGCGGAGAGTCGACTTATACCTGTCGGCTCTTTTTGCTGATATGAGTCGCTCGTATGTACAGAGACTTATTGTAGAGGGGTCTGTGCTCGTAGGGGAGATCGTTGCACATAAGAATTTTAAAGTCTCTCGGGGCGATATTATCACCATTGAGTGGAAAGTAGAGGACGCGAAGTTTGGCGCTGAGCCCATGGATATAGAGGTAATCTACGATAGCACAGGATTTGCGGTGATAAACAAAGATCCCGGGATGAATGTACACCCAGTACCAGGAGAAGGGGGGAAGTCTGGGACTCTCGTCAATGGACTCCTCCATCACTTCGGTCCACTCTCTGTCATCTGAGGTGAAGAGCGACCAGGACTCGTGCACAGGCTTGACCGAGATACGAGTGGACTCATGCTCATCGCTAAGGATGATAAGACTCTGCGAGAACTGGCTCGCAAGATCGAGCGTCGTACCATCTCAAAACGCTATCTTGCGGTAGTGATATGAGAAGTCCCTGAGGATGAGCTCTCGATTGAGTCATATATTGGGCGTGATCCTGCCGACCGCAAGCGGATGACCGCTCTGAACCCACTCCTCCCAAAACTTGCCCGCACTCGCGCGTTCGTGCGAGAGAGGCGAGATGGCTACTCTCTTCTCGAGGTTGATCTCCTTACAGGGCGTACCCACCAGATACGAGTACATCTCGCTTCGATAGGATTTCCAATCGTCGGGGACAAGATCTACGGTCGCTCCCGAGAAAATGAGCTCCTCAGGGAGGGCGTAGGTCTTACGAGACAATGGCTTCACGCCTGGAAGCTCGAGTTTACTCTCTGGGGGGATCATCATCAGTTTTGTGGTCCACTCAAGGAGGATCTCCCAAAGATGGGATTTAGCTACTTTGACCATCCTGAGCACTGGTGAGCAGTGCCTGACCATGAAAAGCGCCCCTTTCATGGGACGCTTGACCTAGATGGAGTGAATGATGAGTTATTAGGCGAGACTCTTGAGGACGAACCAACCGAATAAGAATATCGCAAGGACTATCAGTACAAAATCGAGAATATGCACGGTCATGAGACTCGGGATTATATTTACATTAACATTGTTAGCCTCATACCAAGTTCTCAAGGGTTCTATTTTTGGAGAAATAACAGATTCATAATGAATGAGTGACTCCATAGCCCTAGTACTTGTACTTGTCCAGAGTGCTGAGGCTCGGTCAATGAGTGTTGCTAGAATAGTCTCATATCAAGGATCAGTTTGGGGTGGGATACTTACTGCAAAGACACTCTGCCCTCAAAAAATTAATCCGAAAACAACATATGTCAGGAGATGATTTTTTCGCATAAAAATACTTGCAAATTACTTTTTCTATTACTGATATTGTAGTGATCGCATCTGCGTACGCAAACCCACATTATTGATCACATTTTTTGCTTTTTGTTTTGACAATATGTAGTACTTGGATAAATATGTGGACCACAAAATGTAGTGTTTTCGTACTTTTCTCTCCTACAAGAAATCAAGAGAGAAACATTTATACTTTTGTCATAATTCACTCTTCCTTATGTCTCTCTCTCAAGTACGCCGTCGCAACGAAGAACTCATAGACTTCGATCGTACTCGTATTGAGTCGGCGATACTCGCCGCTGCTCAGTCTGCTGGGGAGACGGATACATCGTTTGTACCCGTGATCACTGACTTTATTGTCAAAGATCTTGAACATGTATACGGAGAAGTGTTTGTCAATCGTATTCCATCTGTAGAAGATGTACAGGATATCGTTGAGCGCAATCTCATGAAGTTTAACAAGTTTGAGGTAGCGAAGTCATACATCATCTATCGGGCGAGTAAACAAGAGCAGCGGGATGAAAAACAAGAAAAGCTTGTTGAGCAGTTTGAGAAGAACAAACTCAAGGTCACCAAGTCTGATGGTTCGAAAGAGTATTTTGATCCATCTAAGATTGCAAAGATGTTTGTGATAGCAGGAGCGGAATACGACGCGACTTGCACTTTTGAAGCACTTATGGAAGCCTTCAAGAAAAATCTTGTCGAGGAGATCAAGACCTCGGACATTATCAAGCTTCTCACAAAAACCTGTATAGATCTTGTGAGTGTTGAGAACATATCGTGGGAGCACATTGCTGGGAGATTTGCTCTCATGAATCTCTACAAGCAAGCCTGCAAGAATCGGAACATGACTATGGGTGAGCTCTATACTCCTGAGAGCTACCTCGCGTTTTTTCAGGACTACATGGCGAAGGGGCACTATTACAGTAAGTTCATGGAGTATTACTCGGACGCAGATCTCCTCGAGGCAGGGAAGTGGCTCTCTCGAGAGACCGACATGGGATATGGGTATACGACAGTACTCTCCCTCTCAAAGCGCTATCTCCTCAACCCAAATAAAGTAGTACACGAGCTCCCACAAGAGCTCTACCTCTCTGTAGCTCTGTTTTACGCTATCCCAGAGCCAGCAGGGAAGCGGCTTGAGTTCGCAAAAAAAGTGTATGAGTATTGTTCACAAGGGAAGATCTCACTCGCGACTCCAGCACTCAATAATCCTCGTACCAACTGGCACCAGCTTTCAAGTTGTTTCAAGATCAATGTTGACGATGATCTCCGGGCTATTTACCACGCGGTAGAGGATATTGCTCAGATCTCAAAATTTGGGGGAGGCCTCGGGGTATATCTTGGGAACATCCGAGCACAGGGAGCTGAGATACGAGGGATAAAGTGAGCTGCAGGAGGGGTAAATCCATGGATCAAGGTTATCAATGATACCGCAGTAGCAGTCAATCAACTCGGGCAGCGACTTGGGGCAGTATCAGTAACTCTTGACATCTGGCACCGTGATATATTTGATTTTCTCGAGCTTCAGACGGAGACGGGAGATGTTCGCGCAAAAGCGTTTGATATATTCCCTGCAGTGAGTGTACCAGATATATTTATGCGACGAGTGCAGGAGGATGGTGACTGGACGCTTATGGATCCATATGAGATCGGTAAGCTCTACCCCAAAAAACTCCAAGATACTTTTTGTGAGGAGTTTGAAGAGTTCTATCTCATGCTCGAAAAGGACGACAGACTCCACATGCGTAAGACTATCAAGGCAAAGGATCTCTACAAAACCTTCCTCAAGACTACAGTAGAGACCGGGATGCCATATGTGTTCTTCCGAGATACGGTCAATCGCCTCAATCCAAATAAACATGCAGGAAATGTCTACTCGACGCAGCTTTGTACGGAGATTTGTCAGAATACCTCTCCATGTAAGTTTATCGAGGAGACGATCGAGGACGGGAAGATTGTTATCAGATATGAGCCAGGGGATGTGGTGACTTGCAACCTCTCATCGATCAATATTGCGAAGGTAAATACCGAGGAAGAGATCAAAAAGGTGTACCCAGTTGTTATGAGAATTCTTGATAATATTATCATTCTCAATCAATTCCCAGTAAAGGCCGCAGAGCGAACTGCCAAGCGTTACCGATCGGTAGCACTCGGATATCTCGGACTCGCTGAGTACCTCGCGACAAACGGATATGCCTACGACTCAGCAGAGGCTCGTAAACATGTGAATGAACTCTTTGAGCTCTATACTTACTACACTTACGAGTCGTCGATTCAGCTCGCTGAGGAACGTGGTACATTTGAGCTTTATCCAGGATCTGAGTATGACAAGGGGATTCTCCTCGGACGTAAATCCGAAGACTTTGAGGGTCAAAAGCAGTTCACGCATCTTGATTGGAAGGGACTTTTTGCTCGGATGAAAACGTATGGAGTCAGGTTTGGGTATGTGACAGGTCCAGCACCAAATACTTCTACTGCCTGAGTCGTTGGGACAACAGCCGCACTCCTCCCGATTTACAAAAAGTACTTTGTTGAGACCAATCTCTCCTCACCGACGATCCGCATTGCTCCAAAGCTCGATGCCAAAAACTTCTGGCTCTACAAAGAGTATGTGAGCATGGATATGAATGATGTTATCGACATGATCTCGACGATCTACAAATGGATTGATCAGTCGATCAGCTTTGAGTGGATGATCGATCCTGCTAAGGTCACACCAAAGGATCTCTCGGAGTATTACATGAAGGCGTGGGGAGAGGGGATAAAGACAGTTTACTATGTGCGATCGCTTTCCCTCGAGGCAAAGGAAGATTGTGTGAGTTGTAGTGGGTAGAAAGCTTGAATAAAAGTGAATTCTACCTAAAATTAAAGAAATGAATTAGTCTGTATATTCTTCCAATTAACTCATGACCACCCAAGAAAGTACACTCATCCAAGCAAACCCCCTCTTCAACCCCATCGGAAATGATCAGGTTGAGCATCGCACGATCATCAAGGGGTCTACGACCGGTCTTTTCAATCTTAATGCCGTCAAGTACTCTTGGGCGAAGGGGCTCTATCAGGTAATGGTAGGTAACTTCTGGCTTCCAGAAAAAGTCTCTGGACTCAAGGACGATCAACGAGACTTCCACTCTACTCTCACTCCTGAGGAGCAGCGAGCCTACAAGGGGATTCTCTCGTTTTTGATATTTCTCGACTCTATCCAGACGGTCAATCTCCCAAACTTCTCGGACTATATTACCGCTCCAGAGGTCAATCTCCTCATCTCAATCCATGCCTATCAGGAGGCGATTCACTCTCAGTCATACGCGACTATCCTTGAGTCAGTAGTTTCTCCCGAGGAGCGTGAGGAAATCTACTATTTTTGGAGAACAGACAATGTGCTGCTCGAGCGCAACAAGTACATCGGGGGAGTATACCAAGAGTTCATTGATCGACCAGACGATAAGACATTCTTTCGGGCACTTGTCGCAAACTTTCTCCTTGAGGGGCTCTACTTCTACAACGGATTTGCGTTTTTTGATACGCTCGTAGATATGATGAAGATGCCGGCAACTGGTCGTATGATCGCCTATATCCGTCGAGATGAGCTCACACACATGACCCTCTTTGCAAATATCTTGCGAGAGATCAAGCGCGAGTTCCCTGATGTATATAGCGAATCTACGATCATTGAGCTTACTCGTACTGCGGTTGAGCAGGAGATTACTTGGTCAAACCATATCCTTGGCTCAAAAATTATGGGGATCAATGGGGAGACAACTGCTGGATATACCAAGTGGATCGCCAATCAGCGTCTTGCGATGCTCGGTATTGCGGCTATTTATCCTGAGGCTATGGTAAACCCATACAAGCACCTTGATCGCCTACAGGATCCAAACTCCGATAAGGGAAATTTCTTTGAGACGACGGTTATCAACTATGCTCAGTCGTCGAGTATGAAGGGGAGTTGGGATTTCTAAATTTTCTTTATGTCTGATATTTCTCAACTTAATCACACTTCTGAAGTCCTTAAAAGTGGGGGAGAAGTAATAGTACTCGATACGGGAGCTGTGATATCTCCAGAGTCGGACGCTATGCTTCAGGCGCTCCACTCACGCTCGGTTGGATGACTCAGATCTCATCTTTCTATTTTAGAGGCGAAAGGCTCTGATAACTTTATGAAGAATTTTTATGTCGGATATGGGCATAAATCTATCTGAGACTGTGGTTCGACGACTATATTTATCGAGGGAGTTTCTATGCTCGCAGCAAAAGCGGTTCAAGACTGGGCACTCTATAGTGGTCAGGAAGCTTCTACTCGTTATATTGATTTTTCTCGGCAAGCCTTTCTCGTAGCAGGAAAAGATCAGGCGGTTCAATCAGAAATTACTGAGTCGTATCGGGCATTTTACCTCAAAGCTCTTGAGGCTTCAAAGATAGACCTTGCTCTCAAGCATCCGCGAATGGAAGGTGAGGATGAGAAAGTATGGGAAAAGGCTATAAATGCTCGTGCTTTTGATATTACCCGTGGACTCCTTCCAGCTGGTGCATCAACAAATCTTGCTTGGCATACAAATCTTCGCCAAGCTGCTGACAAGATCGCTCTCTTACGACATCACCCATTAATAGAGGTACAAGATATTGCTCATACTATTTTGCGCGCTCTTAAGAGAGCTCATCCAAATAGCTTTGATCACAAAGTGTATGAGTCGACTGAGGACTATAATGCATCTTGGGTGAATCAGGACTATCTCTATCATAATCCCACAACTCAGAGTACTTCTATTGATTTTAGTCTTTTTGATCAGGTAGGACTTGCTGGATTTTCACAAGTACTCAAGTCACGACCACCAAAAACAGAACTTCCTACATTTCTTGCAGACTTTTGAACTATAGGAGTAGATTTCCCTATTGATTTTTGAAGCTATCGAGACTTGCAGCGTCATCGCGCAGTATCTCAGCGCATGCCACTTCTTACATTTGATCTTGGATTTCATCCTTGGTACATCCAGAACTTACCAGCTCATCTCCAAGAAGAATCTATAATATTTTTGAATACTCAGAAAGAAGCAACTTTAACTTTAAATCTCTCTAAAGAGGAAATGCAGTACCTCGTCCCTATGGGATATCAGGTAAGTTGCCGTTTACGATGAGGACTTCCAGCATGGATATATCTCCTAGAGCTCCGATCTACACATTTTGTGCACCCGACATTACAGTTCCTCGCAAAGGCGATAGGGCTTGAGTTTCGAGCAAGATTTCAGGAGAGTTTTCCGATTTATGTTGATCACGAAATTGGGAAATTTGATGTTAAACGGGGGACTCATGATATCGTTGGGAAGTAGTAAGAATTAAATTCTAAAATTACTTTACAAAGTAGGTGACACGAGTAGATTAATACTATGTCAATTGTTATAGGTATTTCAGGTGGTACGCCATATAAAAAGTCGATAATACTTTCAGGCCCAGGTAGAAAAATAGAAACTGAGGTTGCTTCTCCAGATCAAATAAAAAAGCTTCAAAAACGAGCTGACCTTTTTGATCATATTTTGCGTACTAATTGGACTGAAGATCTCCCAAGTAAATTTAAAGGTTGCAGCCAAAAAACACAATGACTGATTTCTGAACTTAAAACAAGGTTTATTACAAATGCAGATCTCTCAGAACATAAACTGGATACCTTGATTAAACTCATACTCTCATATGAGCAAAACATTGTGACTCAGCGAAATACTTCATCTCTGTCCTTTGTACAGAGTCGTTTGTATGACTTTTTGTATATTCAGGTCTATACACGATGAGTAGAATTTCAAGTAGAAGACAGATTTGAGAATGCACGAGCCATATCTAGAAAGTGAAATGATAAGCTCGCTACAGACAGAAGAGATGAACTTGCAATTGCAAGGGTAAATATTATAGCGACTGCAGACTTTATTCGAGATGTAGATTCACTTATTGCACTTGGATTTAAGGCTCCTCAGCTCTGAGACATATCTCGCGCTATTCACGCTCATTCTAATATACAGTTTGATGAAACTATACTCAATAAGTACAGGAGCGCTGTCCGTGGAGCATTGCTCGCCTTCTACTTTTGAGATAACTATTATCTTGAGAATTTTAGAGTGAGTAAAGATGCTGTACCGAACGCAATTGTTATGAAATGAGGTTCTACTATTCCTATCCGTTCCGAAAATCTAGATCGTCATAGTGATGATGTAGCGAAAGACTATAGTTTAGCTGCTTATCCCGAGGAGGTGGTTGGTGCTCTATCTGATTACACTCGTAGTGTAGTATATGATCTTACTCGCCAATCAGCGCCAAGAAAACGTAAAAGTGTATTTAGTTTTCAGAGAAAACCAGACTGGAATAGGATTACACGAGAACAAAATAGATTGCTTGGTGAGCTCAAAGTGGTTCGTTAACTCAGTAGTCACTTAATCTCAGTTTACTCTGAGATTTTTGTTTGCGCGCCTTGCAATAGAGAGCACTCTCCATATAGTTGAGGTATTCGTTACGGTGTTTCAAAAGTTGTCTCAAAACACACTCAATACCGCAAACTCAAAAGATACCTTAGCAATCCTCCACCATGGAATTTCCAAAACAGTATAATCCAAAAGATTTTGAAGATCAGATCTATGCTCGTGAGGAGTCACTTGGACTTTTTGCCCCTACTGAGACTTCACGGTCAGGGAAGACTTTTTATATCCCGATTCCTCCGCCAAATGTCACCGGGAATCTCCATATCGGACACTCTCTCACACTCACGATCGAGGATATCATGACTCGATATCACCGGCTCTGTGGGGACGCGACGATCTGGATCCCAGGGACAGATCACGCTGGGATCGCGACTCAGGCTCGAGTAGAGAAGCAACTCGCTGAGAAGTGACTCACTCGCGAGTGATTCGGACGAGAGAAGTTTCTCGAGGAAGTATGGAAGTGGAAAGACGAATACGCAGCAAACATCAACAATCAAATCCGAAAGATGGGTTCGAGTTGTGACTGGAGTCGCGAGAGATTTACCTTTGATGCTCCAGCGAACAAACTCGTCGAGCATGTGTTTATAGATCTCTACGCCAAGGGACTCATCTATCGGGGTGAGTATATGGTCAACTACTCACCGGGACTTCAGTCGGTGATCTCTGACCTCGAGGTAGATATGAAGGAGGAGGAGTCGTTCATGTACTATATAACCTACTTTGTGTCGGGCTCTGATAATGAGTTTACGATCGCGACCACGAGGCCCGAGACACTTCTCGCAGATATGGCCGTGGCAGTACATCCAAAAGATAAGCGCTACAAAAAGATGATCGGTCGGATGGCGATGCTCCCAATCCTCAATAAAGAAATCCCTATCATTGCTGATGAGTCAGTTGATCGTGACTTTGGAACAGGAGTCGTCAAGATTACCCCTGCGCACGATGCATCGGACTTTGAGATGGGGAAGCGCCATAATCTTACCCTCGACTACTCGGTGATCGACCGCAACGGCAAGATGAATAGTGAAGCCTGAATATTTGCAGGTCAGGACGCTGCAACGACTGCGCGAGAGAATATTGTAGAGCTCCTACGAGCTCGAGGCAATCTCCTACGAGTTGAGCCATATACGCACAAAGTCGGTTACTGCTCACGATCAGGTACACG
>JAYWGH010000011.1:0-8503 GCA_043778375.1 bacterium | reverse complement strand
GAGTTATTCCACTCCCGTTTTCACAATTTGCATGAGCTTTTATCTCAGAAAGTTGAGTAGGTGAAATGATAAAATGCATGTGCTCGCTTTAAATATCCAAATTCTCTACATGCTTCGCGCGACTCTGAATAAATCTCCTTCGCGGTGGCACCTCCTCACCCATCAGCATCCGAAACACTGCGTCAGCGCGCTCCGCATCTTCCGCTCGTACGCGAAACATCTTGCGTTTATCGGGATCCATGGTCGTCTCCCAGAGTTGCTCAGGATTCATCTCTCCAAGTCCCTTGTATCGCTGGATCCCCTCAGTCGTAACCCCATGAGCCTCGATCATCTCGAGCTTCTCAGCATCCGAGTATACATACCAAGTATCTTTCCCCTTCGCGAGCTTGTAGAGTGGAGGGTTTGCAATATAGATATGCCCCCGAGTGATCAGTGGACTGAGATACCGATACAAGAAAGTTAAAAGAAGTGTTCGAATGTGCGCCCCATCCACATCCGCATCCGTCATGATCACGATACGGTGGTAGCGCAGCTTTGAAACATCGAAAGTATCTCCAATTGAGGTACCGAGTGCAATAATGAGATTTTTGATTTCTTGATTGGCAAATATCTTGTCGAGTCGAGCCTGCTCAGTATTGAGGATCTTTCCTCTGAGTGGGAGGATTGCCTGATACTCGCGGTTTCGCCCTTGCTTGGCTGATCCACCCGCTGAGTCACCCTCAACGATATAGAGCTCGGACTTTGATGGATCCTTGGATGAACAGTCCGCAAGTTTCCCGGGGAGAGTCATCCCCTCGAGTGCTCCTTTGCGGATGATCGTGTCACGCGCAGAGCGAGCGGCCGCACGGGCGCGAGCGGCGAGAAGGCACTTCTCAAATACTGCCTTGGCAGAGCGGGGATTCTCCTCAAGCCACTCTCCGAGTCTCTCCGCAAATCCACGGTCTACAATTCCCTTAGTCTCAGGATTTACGAGCTTTTCCTTGGTTTGAGAGCTAAATCTCGGCTCTGGGATCTTTACCGATATTACTGCAATCAGCCCCTCGAGCATATCCTCTGAGGCGAGATTTTCATCTTTTTCCTTTAGGTACTCCTGAGCTCGACCATACTTGTTGATCGTACGAGTGAGCGCTGTCTGAAACCCTGCCACATGCGTTCCTCCATCTCCATTGAGGACATTGTTCGTAAAGGCAATAATCTTGGTGGTGTAATCATCCTTGCGATACTGGAGAGCTATCTCGATAGACGTGCCATCAAGCTCTCGATCGAGGTAAAATATCTCATCTCCTATGAGCTCTGAACCCTTGGCGATGTGAGAGATATACGACCTCACTCCCCCTTCAAAGAAAAATCTATATGCCGCTCCTGTCCTCTCATCATGGATAGTGATAGTAATCCCCTTCGTGAGGTATGCCTGCTGGCGCATGCGATTTACAATCGTATGGTAGTCAAATACCGTCACAGAGAATATCGTCGCATCCGGCCAAAATCGTACATGTGTCCCATTTGCTTTTGACTTCTCCCCGGTTGGAGCAACCTGTCCGTCAGGTATACCACGCTGATAAGTTTGTTTATAGACAAGACCGTTTTTGTGTACGGTCACTTCCATGAGGTCAGAGAGTGCATTTACCACCGATGCCCCTACCCCGTGGAGCCCTCCTGATACCTTGTACCCGCTTGAGTCTCCTCCAAACTTCCCCCCCGCGTGCAGCACCGTCATAACCGTCTCAAGTGCGGACTTACCAGTCTTTGGGTGGAGATCTACTGGGATCCCTCGTCCATCATCTGATACTCCTACGGAATTGTCAGCGAATAGAGTCACCGTAATATTGCGAGCATGACCCGCCATTGCCTCATCTATCGAGTTGTCTACGATTTCCCACACGAGGTGGTGGAGTCCTATCTCATTGGTCTCACCAATGTACATCCCGGGGCGTTTGCGTACTGGCTCAAGCCCCTCAAGCACCTGGATATTACTCGAGTCATAGTCTTGACCAGCGGTGGTTCCACTCATATTTCAAAGATACAAAATTTTGTTAGCAAGAGTATATCCAACTCCATGGGAAAGCAAGCGTGAAAAGGGCGCGCATACGATTACTCCTCTAACTTTTTTGGTTGAGTTGCTCTTCCAAAAGTATTAATCTCGTATCCATAAGCAGGAGTTGAGCACTCTTTTGTTCGGAGAGGTCCGTAGTCCTCTGCTTTTTTATACTACGAACATACTGCTCTAGCTCAAGGGTCTTGGCATAAGTTATCTCGCGAAACTGCTCGAGACAAGCAACATTCCACCGGAGAAATATCTCTGAGTAGTCAGAAGGCCTGTCGAGTAATGGGAATTCTCGCAGGAGCTTCTTCCATATTGAGCTATCCTGAGAGACTTTACCGATAACCTCAGGTAGGAGATTACGCCTAAAGTACTCACTCTCCTGCATGCGCCTCGCAAGATGGCTCATATTATCGATATGTTTACTGAGTATCTCGAGGTCAGCGCGAGAGAGGTCATACTCCTAGATCTGTCGCATGAGCTCTGACATCTGGTAGAGAGTATTCTCATACTCGTACACTCGGTTATGCCGAGTACTTATACCCAGCATGAGATTGCGTACGAAAAAGACTGAAATAATAGTTGGTATGAGACAAACAGTTGCCAGAGCGAATACACTCGAAGTAACAGTTATTCAAGTTTGAAATGCTTCACTGAAACCTATGAAATCTCAAAAGTAGTAGCTAACTGCTGCGGTGAATCCTAAAAATCAAAGTGCCCAAAAAATATTACGCGCTCTATATACCTGTCATTGTGGCACTACCCGAAGTTTCCCAAAGTGATACTTACTCACATAGAGGATGAATTTGGTTGACTCAGAGAGCTCCATACGAGAGAAATCTGCCAGAGTATATCTCGCAAATCTCTCCCCCTCGGACATACGAAATCCGGCGAAGAGATGCTCCTTCCAAAACTTAAAATACTCTCGATGCCCCTCGCGAACTCTTGGATCCCGACGCATCCAATAAAAAGTGACTACTGCTGAGAACACTGGAAGAAGAAAAATGAGCTCGAGCATCAGTTATGAAATTACCCCCTGTGCAGCCCGCCAACTATCGTAGAGTTTCATATCAACATTTGCCAGACTCGAGGGAGTTTCTAGAATAGTTTTTCGGAGATCCTTCATTGTGATCTTTCACTTTGAAGCCTCAGCCGGGAGATCTCAACCTTGAGAAATAGCGAGAGCAGACTCCAGGATATCGCGACTCGCATCTCGGGCTACTTCATCACATATCGCCTCAATATCAGCGCTCACATACCCCTCAGTCACTTCTGCGAGAACTACAAAATCGAGTTTCCCGATGGGACGCCCAATACGCTGAGTATGCATACGAAAAAGTGCCTCACGAGCAGCGGTATCTGGTGGACCAATGTAGAACTTTTTATCGAGTCTCCCTGATCGCAGGAGCGCTGAGTCGAGGTGATCTGGACGATTGGTAGCAGCTATCAAGATGAGATTTGGTGCCTTAGAGAGGTCATTGATCTCCTGCAAAAACTGAGAGACCTCCTCGGCTTTATTCGCATCTACTTGACTCGTACGAGCAGAGACCAGCGAGTCTATCTCATCAAGGAAGAGAATAATCGGCTCAGTCGCAGAAGCGGCCTTTGCTCAGGCAAAGAATTCTCGAATATTCTTGCTCGTCTGATGCAGATAGCTTGATCCAAACTCGCCAACCGACTTCGAGATAAATCCTGCACCGAGCTCCTCGGCAAGTTTCTTCGTGATGTATGTCTTCCCTGTCCCTGGTGGTCCATAGAAGAGAAGTCCTGTCGGGATCGAGATCTGAAACTTCTCATAATGAGCATACAGTGAGAGGAGTGCGTCACGACGCTCGGGGGACATTTCAATTTCACTCGTATCGGCATTTTCAACAGAAGTCTGCGTGGATTCAGCTCGGAGCTTCTCGATCAAAAATTTAAACCGCAGTGGCTCAATAAAACTCTCTCTGAGCTCTTGTTTGAGAGGGTCCATCCCCGCAATTGCTTCAAATCCAAAAGGCTTTCACTCTTTACGAACAAATCTCTGCACCTGAAGTGTGGGAGTATCTCCCGATTTTGGGTCTCAGAGCTGCTTAGAGGGGTCTGTACCCGCTTTTGGTGCTGGCTTGCTGGGATCTGTCGCCTGCTCACCCGCAGCAGTCGCCTCTGGAGTTACAAATGCCTTCGTGAGATTCTCAAGCTCCGCCATACTTGCGCTCATGGCGGCTTCATGTGCTCGCAGCTCATCGGTGAGGGTGAGGCGCTCTTTTGGAGGAAGCTTCGCCTCTAGAGTTTTAGAAAAGGCAGAATCTGCAGAGGTTTGAGCAAAGAACTGGTCGAAGGGGGATGGGGTGGTCATGCTAGAATGTTATTTGAGTTGATGATACAATATTTTGGCGGGAGACGAACTTTTTTATCCTATAGATACTACTGAATTTGGGCATATGACCTCTCAATATCTCTTTCGAGAATACTGAGACGATCGAGTTGTACCCTTTTTGCAACTTCAAACTCTACTTGTGGTGTTTCTATATTACGTACAAGTCATGAATACTGAGCTATCTCCGCACTCATATTTTCAAGATTCTTTTTTAGAATCAGTGAGACACTAACATGTAGATTTTTAAACCAAGTATCAAAGCATTCTGATACCAGAGAGATATCATTCGGTGGACAAGTATATCTCTCTATAAATCATGGATTCTTAAAAACAGAGATCTGACTCTGAAATTTAGATACGAGATCGATCTTTCTTGTTATATTCTCGAGATCATTTATGTAGTCTCAAATAGATGCACCCATAGTATACCTACTTGTAAATTCCTGGATCTCTGACTCAAGCTTAATGATCTCTCGAACGGTATTAAAGATGAGTTGCTTACGGGTTTTTTGACTCACGGTGTAGAGAGTTCTGAGAATACCTACGATTACCTTCTGTATTAGAATTACAGGAATGCAAAGCATCATAACCCTAAGCACACTAATTATGAGTAGCACTCGAAAACTTGTAGCGCTCTCGGTTACAAGTAAATAAACAAATAGTGCTGGAAATATCACAGTGATATATAAAAGAGTTAACCAATGATAGAAATATTGACTCACTGGCAATGGGCATTGGGCCCTAAAAAATACCTGAGCTTGTGCTATAAGCTCTTTAAAATCAGAGTTTTTACTACTGGTAGAAATCTGAGTCATGCCCTCTAAAAAGAAAGTGATATTAGAATCTATCTTTGTACTTATTTTAGTAGTACTCAGACGAGTAATGAGTGGTTTAAATGGCCAAAATATATAGGTAAAAATCGTCCTTGAAAAAGCTATAGATACTAATACTACTGGAAGTGAAATAATAAAATGATCGAATGCTTCAATCTTATTATGACCATCTTGCCACATGATGATTAGTGTCACCGCAGGAATAGAAAAACAAAGAGCGAGTCAGCAAAGTAAAATTTGCAGATCAGTCAATTTTCAGATACCTAGCCTACTCGGCTCATTTCATCAGAAATCAATTTTATCAATATAAAATTCTTCTCAGTTTGTATTCTCTTTCATTATCACTGGATAACTGATGTAGGTATTCGCACTCTCTCAAAACTCCGACTGAGCTCCTCGAGCCTCTCTACTTGAGCATCGCGAGCACCAGCGAGTCAGGGATCAGTGGGGTCCAGAGACGCAACAGATGCAGTATACTCTACTATTTCTTTTTGCATGAGAGTGAGATTAGATTTAAGAGCAGTAGAAACTGTTCATTGAATCAATAAAAGCCAATGAGCGAAATGAGAATATATTGACTGGAAGTCCTGAGGGTTCCTAAAGAAAATCTCATATCGCTTTCGATATATATTTTTAGATAGAAAATTTTCTATTTTCTCTAAATTTCTGATCCTTAAACTAAACTCTTCAACTATTTTTAAATATTTGGGTACTGAATTTTTACTCTTATTAAAAAAAATAATATTTCTTACTAGTTTTTGAAGTTCTTCAATTTCTATTCAAATACCTATGAGTGCAGCCCTCTTCTCTTTTTCTCATCTCCAGTAGCTCATCTCTTTTATTATCAAAAAGAAAAACGCAATAACAAAGAACACAGCACTTCCAAAGACCGTAAGCATACCAGGCATAAAATATGCAGTCTTATGTACTAAACTCAGACAAAAACTACTAACAAAAATAGTGAGAATTATATAACCAATTTGATCAATGTAGTGATAAAAGAAGGACTCGGGTACAGCAAAATTATCTATGTACGCACGAATGTCTCTAACAAGAGCGCAGAAGCTTGTGTCAATTGGTTCTTGCTGCTCTACTACTGGACTAGTCATATATAATCTGTCATCGTTACTATCTCACCTCAATTCCTACTTCGTAAGCTCCGCCGCGAGCTCTTCGTGGCTCTTTTTATTAAGTACCTTGATCCCCTCGAGTTGTACTCTTGCCTCATCAAAGAGCTTGTTCTCAGCGGCAGCCTCAGTAGCTACCTGTGCTCGATATGCATCGATCTGATCAAAGTGATTTTTGAGTTTCGTTACATTATCAATAAATACAGAGGCTGAGAGAACTGGCTTTGATGCGAGCTCCTCTGACTTACGGGATGACTCAATAGCTCGATCTGTGAGCTCACTGCTCATTTTGTCGATCGTCTCCCCCATTACGCCAATTGCCTTCATACTCGCGTCGAGTGCCTTCTGCGAGCTCGTCTCTATGAGCGCTGTAGAGAGAAGTGTACGAAATATTGGCCGACTAGAGCTCATTGCAATAGAGAGCTTTGCAGCACTCTCAAGACGCATGAGGAGACGCTTTCGAGCCATATCAAGATTTCCAATGAGGACAATGAGATTTGCCTGGAAATACTCTACATTTCGCAGGAACATCCCGAGCTTGAGCTTCTCAGATTCATCAGTAGTCGCCTCGGCACGAGCCTTAAACTCTACGATCTTTGTCGCGAGAAAGTCTTTGTACGCGATGACTCGCCCAAGGTTAGCGTCAAGTCCGTCCACAAAGTCTTTTTGCATATCAATACTCGTATTGAGCGACTTTGCAGACTGGTCAAATCCAGAAAATATCACCTCAATCTTCCCTTCGAGGCTCTTGATATTAAAGCTCGCCTCATCCCACTTTGAGTCAAGAGTACGCGCAAGGTCTCCTATAAGGGGGAGTGACTTCGCAGCCTTCATGAGCATACCATCATTATCGATGATTTCCTTGTATACTCACTGCACACTCCCATTCATCTTATTGAGCTCATCACTCACATTCATTATCGGATCAGCGTCGATCACACGAGCCGTCTTTGAGATGATATCATCAATAGGAGCCGTGATTTTCTCTCCAAGACTTCTAAAATCTCGAGACTCCTTAAACGCGGCATCAATATCTGCTTGATCTACTGCCGAGAGAGCTACTGGTGGAGTATTAGACTGAGTCTTAATAGCAGCAGCAGCCGCCTGAGCTGCTTGGTCTTGAGGATCCTGAGTCTGAGTCTGGGTAGCCATAAAAATGAATAAAAAAATATTTTGGGTATCATAGATGATTTTGAATACTTCTGCAATTATTTTTGAACAATTGACTTGCATCTCTCTCAATTAGGCTCTATCATACACTCATGTTATATGCTGCCGAAGTACTCGTCTTTGGGTCCCCCTTTGACGAACTCACCTCTCTCACCCGAAAAATTACCAAGATAGAAACTGCCTTCAGTGACTATTTCTTATCATCTCTCTGAGTAGATGCAAAATCTGAGAAGTTAGAGCATACTCACTCCCTGCAGGTCTCACTCCCCACTCTTGAGACTGTCCTAGTAACTCGCTCAAATACTGAGTTTAGTTATGATCCAGCTGTATCTGTCTGCATACGGGTAGCTCACGGACGCTTTGACTCAACTCTCGTCGGGACGCTCATATCCGACCTCACGAGTATCGTACGAGGAGTATTTCACGATGATTATTTTGTAGATACGGCGAGTGAATTTGAGCTCTCAGAATACGCCCGTGGTACGCCTCGAGAAGTGTCAGATCTCGAAGGATTTGATATGGACCGTCCTGCGAGCTCTAAAAATAGAAAAACGCTCTCCTATCTCCTCTTCACCCGATACGAACTGCGTAAATCACTCGAACAACTCCATACACTCGAAGCTGAGAATAAAATCATTGATAATGCCAAAGCACCTGCTATACTCCCCAGCAGTCACGCAGGAAGTCTCGATCTCGCGTCCAAGCGACTCTCAAGTCTAGAGGACCCTATCAGACAGCAAATCAAACAAATAGAATCATTCATCACCAATTTTATTTCTCTCCTCTAATTTATGGAAATCACTCCTTTCGTTTGAGCAGTTATCTTTGCCTTTGCTTACCTCCTTCTCGGTATTGGGATCATACTCCTCAATTTTTTAGCCTTTGAAGTATTCACAAGATTCAGTGTCCGCAAAGAACTTTTTACCGTTCAAAATGAATCTCTCGGCTATATACTACGAGGACAAATCATCGC
>JAYWGH010000010.1:0-3001 GCA_043778375.1 bacterium | reverse complement strand
TTGGTCCTATAGATTCTATCCAGGGGAGCATTGTCACTATTTGCTCACCAAACCAGATACCGATGAGTACCTGGACGACTCCTGCTATGAGGAGTATTTGTGTGAAGCGAGCAAGATACTTCATAATTTAGATAGAATACTTCTCAAATCGTACGATCGTATCCTTTCCGATGAACTCTCCCACCTTCTGATCAGGACTTACAACAAATGGTTGAGTGAGGAGCGCGTTCTCTTCCTTAATCTTTGCCATCTTTCCAGCAACGATCTTTTCGAGAATATCAGCAGGCTTTGTAGCATTCTTTGGATCCTGCTTCATGAGTTCGAGGGAGATCTCCATCTCCTTAGCGACAAACTCAGCGGGCACATCATCTGGAGAGAGTACCTGAGGCTGAGAGGCAACTACATGCATAGCAACCATCTTGAGCTTCTCAGGATCAGTTCCAGCCTTTCCGACAACTACTGATCCATTCTTAAAGTTTGAGTGGACATAGCTTGCTATAACTTCTCCAGATATCTTTGTGAGAGCAAGGATCTTCATATTCTCACCTACCTTGAGGGTGTACTCAGAAGCCTTGAGATCATCAGCCTGAGCAAGAGCGCTCGCATCATCTGCAGAAGCTTTACGGATTGCGATAAATGCATCGAGCATTCCCTCAAATGTATCATTGCGGGCAACAAAGTCTGTCTCACAAGAAACTGATACCGCGTAGGCATCAGTTCCTTCTACGACGATCTTGATACGACCCTCAGTTGTCTCATTTCCTGAGCGTTTTGCGGCTTTAGCGATTCCTTTCTTGCGGAGGGACTCGATTGCGAGCTCGATATTTCCATCTGTCTCGACGAGCGCGTTCTTACAGTCAGCCATACCGACTCCTGTGCGGTCACGAAGTTCTTTGACGAGTTGTGCTGTTATCATGGTTGGTGAGTTAATTTTTTGGGGGGGTTTTAGGAGAGAGCTTTGCCGCCTCACTGAGTGGGTCAGTACTGGCGTGCAGCCAGCTCATCCAGGAGAATCCATAGAGTACTCAGTTATACGCCTTGTACGCATGGAGCACTACGAGGATGAGATAGGGGAGGGCAGCAAATGTACCGACCCCTGGTATAGGGAGAATCCAAGCGATCACATAGAGTGAAAAGAGAAAGAATCCTTGTTTGAGATGAAAGAGTACAAACGGATGATGTCCGAGACCCAAGAGATACGGGAGAATAAATCCTCCCGGAAAATACGATAGCGCTCCGAGGATGCGATCTTCTTTGTTTGGGCCAGCAGGCTTGTCGTGAGTGGTATCAGTCATACTCGAGTGGTATTACTACGCAGGCATTTCCTCAGTTACAGCAGCAGCTTCCTCTACACGGTCTCCGGCTCGTGGCATCATGCGGTCGAGCTTGAGTGGATTTTCTGCCTTTTTCTCACGCTTGAGAGCAGGTCGAAGGTACTCGAGAATAAACTTGATAGATTTTACAGAGTTTACATTACAAGGGACAAAGTCAGTCGTATGATCGGTATCACCGGTAGATCCCATGAGTGTATAGGTCGGCATCTTGAGAGAGCGAGCCTCAGCGAGAGCGAGTTGCTCGAAGTGACCGTCGATGACGAAGAGCGCATCAGGAACTCGCTTGAGCTCCTTGATACCTGAGTAGGCCTTTGAGAGTTTCTCAAGTTCTTTCATCTTCCCGCTAATTTCTTTCTTTGTGAGTCCAACAAATCCTGCCTCAGCCGCTGATTTCTCGATCTGGTTATAAGTGGCAATTCGTTTTTTGATAGTTGGGAAATTTGTAAGAAGTCCTGGAACCCATTTTGAGTCAACGTAAAAATTGTTCGTTTCCTGAGCAAAAGCTGCGAGTGCTTCTCGAGCCTGGAGCTTCGTTCCTACGAGGAGAACGGTCTTCCCCTTAGCTGAGAGATCAGCGAGAGCAGACTTCATAGCTTCGAGTTTTGCCTCGGTAATACGAAGATCGAATACATGTACGCCGTTTTGAACGCCGTATACATAATTTCTCATCTTTGGAGACCAGTATTGTCGCTTGCTACCGATGTGAACGGCGTGATCAAGCATTTCTTTTTGAAGTGTCATGCGAAAGTAGTAAAAAAATAATCCTTGTGCAGTAGTCTCGAGCATTCGAGGCTGAATCCTTCGCGAGGAGCCCAGAGGAGGAATGTTGTAACGAGAGGAACTGGTCGTTCACACATATTCCGAGTGAAGACGGAAAAAGTATAGCGAAATGTGCTCAAAAGCAACTCAAAGTATGAGGAGTGGGCTCTATTTCTTTACGATTGGTTGCTCAGGACCAAAAACTTCCCTGTGGTTGCGCTCAAGATACTCCCAAACATATCGAAATTTGAGGACATAGGTGAGGGTTTCTTTATTAGTATCTATATTTTTGACAAGTGTATCGTAGCTCACGAGAGATGAGAGCTTTTGACTACTCAACTCACCATTGAATGCCTCTTTTTTTACCCGAGTCATATCGCCATTGTAACCTGCAGCCAGAAGTCCGTAGTACCCAAACATGGTCTCTCTATTTTTTATAAGGTTCGCCCAATTTAACTTGATCCCGCTCGGAGTTTGGACATTGAGCTGATCATAGAGATGTACCTGCATGAATCTGAGCGACTGTACTGGATCTCGCCCAGCAGTATTTAGCTCGTTTCCATAATCTCTCTCGGGGAGTATATTTTCACGGTAGCGATCGAGGATGAGACGATGAGCCATAGGGGTTATCTGTGCTATTCCAGTGGCTTTACTCGTACTATTGAAATGGTGTATTGAGGCTGTTTCGCGATTCGCTCCAAATATTGTGAGGGCAGAGCGTATTTGCGCTTCCATGATATCTTTATATTCTGGCTTTAGACCTCCTTTTGAATCGAGATACTGTATGAAGTCCATTCGCTCAATGATAGCAAGTACGATGCCAACTCGTGGGTCGAGGACTTCGCCGAGGGGTCAAATATCTGTTATATTCGATTGAGCACGAATTTGCTCTTTCCAAGTATTTCGAA
>JAYWGH010000009.1:0-8962 GCA_043778375.1 bacterium | reverse complement strand
ATCGATGGGCTAACAACCTCAAGGGAGTAGGTGCTTTTAGTGTCTGCGTGAGAATATTCGCTTGACCGCTCGCACCAGCTCGTAGATACGCAGTATCCAAGGTTTCAAAACGAGCTGATACTTGGCTGGCGCCTCGTATATTTGTCCCCCAAACTTTGCCTTGAACTCACTCACTGATGTGAGATGTGACTCTGGATCAGCGAGTGGAGCAATTCCAAGAAAATCATACCACTTAACACCAAGAGCCTGTGCACTGCGCATCATCTCCCACTGAAGGAGGTACGCAGGCATGTGTGCTCGTAGAACATTATCCGAGGTTGAGGCTCCATAGTAATACACAGCAGTATTCCCCTCAATTACGAGGATCGCAGCCGCGATTACCTCTCCCTCATATGATGCAAAATAAAGCCCCTCCCCTGCAGCAGTACGAGCCAGGAGGAGTGCTTCGTAGTATGCACGTGAGTTGCCACTAAAGTGATTGCGGTCCAGGGTATCACTCAGAAGTGCGTAAAATATGTCGATATTCTCACCTGTCGGAGGGGCATGACTCACCACTACTCAGGATTTCTCGGCAATACGGATATTGTAGCGCCCTTTTTGACGCATCCCAGCTAGGATCTCTATCTCAGATTGACTGAGATCGATGAGTCGAGTGGTGGACTCAAGGAGATACCTCGCATGGGGCGAGAGTGGGACGAGTCCAAGTCCCGAGAGGTCCGAGCTCTGTATAAGCGGCTCAAACTGTATAAACACGCAATCAGCGAGGTCTCTGTGAGCTCTGAGCCGACGTAAAAACTCTTGGAGTATACTTGAGTCTCGAGTGCCAGAAGGACGCAGGAGCGGTCCTCCAATACAATATCCCGCTCGCAGTCCAAGTCCGATAGACCTGATCTCGATATAGGTGACTACGCTTATATCCTCCGGAGTATCTCGAGCAAGAGCCACAAATACCTCTTTCACATGACCAGTTGATACGAGCATCTTTCCCCACCGCGAGGACTGCCATACTGGGGTGAGTACTATCTCATCACCCTCAGGTGCACCGAGAGCACCATGAAATCTCACGAGCGCAGCGACGTGAGATGCCGAGCGAGCGAGTTCTGAGAGAGAGATGAGCTGAAAATCCAAGGGAAACATCAAAATTTGCCGTATGATACTCAATTTACTTGCACTCGCGAGCCCATTTGGATACAATGATTTCTTAATTGTTTACAAAGAAACATGAACACCGCTATCGAAGTACGAAACAAGCAAGTCGCAGACGTGAGTGTCTTTGAGTTCCATGGGGAGCTTGATGAGACAAATGCTGACAAGACTTTTACAACCATCTACAATGCGATTGGCGATTTTACCGGTAAGAAAATCCTCTTTAATCTTGTAGGTCTCAAGTATCTCAACTCCAAGTCTATCGGATATATCGCTGATATTTTTAGTAATATCGAGGACGGAAATGGGAAAATGGTCATCACTAATATGGGGGAAGAGGTCAAAGATACTCTCGAACTCGTGGGAATCACTACCATCGTCGCAATTGCTGATACTGAGGCTGCAGGTCTCGCAGCAGTCGCCTAGTTGTCACGAAAAATACTATCGTCAAGCAAACTCCACCCAAAATATAGGTGGTTTTTTGCGTGGAGACAAAAACTCGGGTAGTCTAAAGAAAAAACTATGTCTACTCAAAACAAAAAAGCCACTCTCGCACAGAACAATGAGGTACAGCTAGCTCAAGTGGAGCTCAGTGATATTGCCCCAAATGCAGCAAATGTACTCTCAGATGCTACACCTGAGCAACTGAGAGCTGCTCAAGATACAGTTCGGCTGAGATCCGAAATAAATAGAGCCTCTGTTCGTGAGTGAACTGCAACTAACAAGGATAAACTCGGAGCCCGGGAGGAGGGAAATCTCCTTAAGCGTACTCTTAACCGACTCCAAAAGATAGGTATACTTACGACTGCTAATCATATGATTCCTGAAGGACCTCTCAAAAATGCCGCAAGAGAGATGTTCAAGAAAGCAACCATTGATACCGTTAAGGCTCGTGATCTCCTCTCATTGGAGCTTGCCGAACGAGGGACCCTCTCCAAGATATTTGCTTATCGCCGAGGTATTGACGATAAGGGTCTTCCTATTGAGACGGCACTCGATATTAAAACTATTACCGAGGGAGATGAGGTGGTCATCGACTTTGGGAAAAATGCATCTGCTAACGCAAAAATAGGTCTCGGAGATATCCTCCCTCCTTCTGTGCAGATTGTAAAGATATTTGATCTCGATATGGGAGTGCGTATCGGTACGAGACAAGTGATAGGGGGTCGTGCAGGATACTATGACGCAAATGGAAAATATCTCCCTATTTACTCAGGATATACAATTCAAGTACCTACTACGCGGGAACTCGGTAATCCAGACTATAAAAAACTCGGAGTCTCGAGTATCATTGAGACTGACACTAGCAAGCTCAGTGAACTCGAGAAAACAGATAAGGCTGCCCTTGAAAGTTTTACAAAGGTCATAGAACAAAGTGCAAGAGAAGATCGTGTCAACGGAGTATACGATGCAGCAGCTGCTGAAGCTGGACCATCAGGAAGCTATAAAGAGCGTCTCGTACGAATGATCGAGATAGCATCTACTTCAGAAAAGAAACTTGAGGGAGATGCAAAATCTGAAATGATCTCACTCATTGAGAGACTCACAAAAACTAAAGAAGTTCTCGGAGATCGGGACTTCAAACTTGATTTCGATCGCTATAAATCAGCTATTGCAAAACATGAGTCAGGAGGTCAGGCATACCTCGCCCGAAACGACGACGCTGGGAAAAAACGCTGAGTACGACCAGGAGCTTGGGCATTTGGGAAATACCAGTTTACAGTGGAAACCCTCCGAGGATATGGCGTAGATCTCGGCAATCCACCAAGAGAAACTGACATTCAGAGTTGGCTCGGTAACGCTACGCTCCAGGAACAAATTATGGACCGTTATATAGCTGATAATCTCAATAAGCATATCCTCTCAAATGACCGGGTTATGGGAAATATGGCACGAGATAGAACTTCACTCTCCTACTATCTTGCCCTCACCCATATTGGAGGACCTGGAGCTCTCTCTGGATCAAAGCTTAAGGCCGATTGGCTTGGTACAGGTACACACGCATACGCTCTAGGAGTATCAAATGTATACGAGCGGTCTCTTGGGGGAGGAGGTATATCAACTGCCGTAGTTCGAGAAGAGCGTCTCCCAGGTGCCGCTATGACACGAGAAGATCTCATCTCTGGTGCAAGTATACATATGGGGAAAGCTTACAAATGGGGAGCAGATGGGAAAGATCTCATTGATTGTTCTCAACTCATTGTTGAGTCTCTCAAGTCTGCCTGAGTAGTCCACTCTGGGTATGACAATAGTGCAGCAGGTTTTAGGGATCTCTCCACTGGAAAATCCACAAATGAAGTAGCCCGAGGAGATCTTGTTTTCCTAAGAAAAAAAGGTCTTGTTAGTCATGTAGCTATCGCTCTCGGACCAGTAGAAAATGGTATGATCCCAATACTAGATGCTTCTACAAATACAAAAAAAGTGGCTGTACGAAAGCAGCCTATTACAAAGGAGGTGGAAGTAGGTACTCCGAGGTTTTATAGTTAAATCCTAAAACACCATCCCCATCTGTCCGACTTCTCCGCGCACACTTGATCTATCAAGATACGCATAGATATGTTTGAGCTCACTCTTGAGATCATATCCCTGTAGCTCGACTTCACTCGCAAGTAACCATCTCAAAAACTCCTCGAGTGACTGATCGCTCGTCGCGAGAGTAACATACTCGTCCCCGACCCGGAGTGCGAGTCCTGAGAGACCCCCATCCAAAAGAATAGGTGCGAGAGTACAAGACCCAGTCTCAAGTATTTTTGTGTGGAGAGCTGGGATATCAGTGGTAGATCCAGCAACGATACCGAGATCAGGAAATACTCCAAGCGGAGTCTCTTCCTCTCCGAGGAGTGACTTGAACTCGAGCTCTCGAAAGAGCTCTCGTGCTGCATCTGTGAGAAGATTACGACCTCGCAGTATATACACCTCGCGAGGCCCCATCTCGAGCTCAACATCCGTTGGGATGAGTACGAGTTTTTTGGAGAGAAAAGCTACTTCTCTCGAGGCTCGTAGTGTATCGGCAGTCTTACCCGTGATACTCGGGTGTCCTGCGTCGAGGGCGACATATATATCCTCAAGTGATCCAAACTCTGATATGAGCGCTTCGGCTTTCTTTGGGCCAAATCCTGGAATCCCCGGCACATTATCCGAGCTATCCCCAGTGATCGCGAGATAGTCTGCTACTCTCTCGGGCGGCACTCCAAACTTTTCGATTGTCTCCTCTCGACGCGCAACTTTCCGCTTCATCGTATCATATACCATCACATTCCCACCGATACACTGGTAAAGGTCCTTATCGCCCGAGAGAATATATATCTCGTTGTTGGCATCTTGTCCGAGCTCATACGCGAGGGTCGCGATGATATCATCCGCCTCAAATCCCGGCTTCTCAACGACTGGGATACCCATAGACTGCACTACCTGAAACACGAGGTCTCGCTGCGCCTTGAGATCGTCGGGCATACGATCGCGAGTCCCCTTATACTCACTATAGAGTTCTTCACGAAAGGTCTTCCCAGGAGCGTCACTGATGAAGTACAGGAGATCAGGCTTATCGTAGGTCGCAAATCCGAGGAGCGCCTTAGCGACTCCAAATACCGCGTTTACTGGCTGTCCTGCTCGCGTCGTAAAAGGCGGCACCGCATAAAAAAGACGGTATATGAGGTTGTAAGCGTCGACGAGGTAGATCTTGCGCATGCTTTAGCGACCAGTAGTCCCAAACCCTCCTCGGTCTCTGTTGCCCATACTGTCTACAAGCTCGAACTCTGCTCGCGCAATTGATACAAAAATTCACTGTCCGATACGCTCTCCAGCCGGTATGGTGATCGGAGTATCACGCATATTGATGTAACAAAATTTATTAGTATCTGTCTCTCCACAATAGTCCTGATCGATGATCCCGATAGAGTTTACGAGCATGAGTCCATAGTTTTTGAACGTGCTCGATCTCGGAGCAAGGATCATCATATATCCAATTGGTATCTCTACAACAGTGCCAGTATCAATCATCCCCATCTTTCCAGGCTCAATAGTGATATCATAGGCAGATTCAAAGTCAAAACCGACCGCTCCTGAAGTCTTATATTCGAGCATTTTCCCGCTCGAATTTTTTATACGTACTTGCATGTTGTAGAGTAAAAATGTATGCACTCGAGTATATCCAGCATGAGCAAAAAAGAAAATCACCCCGAAGGGTGACTGAGTTAGTTAATGACGAGTCTCCAGTAGGAGTTATTGTTGTCTTCCCTACTCTCACGCACTGCGTTATAGATATCGATCTCGGCATAGAAGAGGACCCCCTGGGGCTTTGTGAATATATTGAAGTTACTCAGGCTCATCGCAACATCCGCGCATCCACCGCGTCCAAGCTGTACAAATGACGAAGTCGTCACACTCTGTGTCCCATTTCCGATACGGAGTGTTATTTGAGACTGAATTCCCATAGTATCTCATTGGTTACATACTGTGGCGATGAGCTCGTTTCGGTCTCCATTTTGTCGAAGGTTGCTCATATAGAGATCAGGTGTCCCGTATCCTCCCCATACCCCATCATTACACCTCCACTCATATCGTCCAGTATTCGGATTAAGGGTCCACCGATCACACCTGAGTGAGTCAGGATTGTTTGGTCGAGTGTCTGGCGGGAGTGGATTAAAAGTGGTGTAGTTGTATAAATTTGTACTCACAAAAGGAGTACTCGGTGTGTTACTGTAGCCGTTGGTGCTTATAAAAGGTGAATTACTAGAATTAGTATATCCATTCGTGCTTATAAATGGGCCATTATTATTATTGTTATTATTATAGCCATTCGTGCTAACGAAGGGGCGATTGCTTCCTGAATTACTATATCCATTTGTACTGATGAAGGGTCAGTTAGCTGAATTATTATACCCATTCGTACTAACAAAAGGTGAATTATTTGAGTTGCTGTACCCATTGGTACTTACGAATACTGTATTTCCCGAAGTGCTGTACGCATTTGTACTAATAAATGGGTTTGAATACGGAGAGTACACAAAGTTTCCGTTTGAAGTCACCGTACCATTGTACCAATACCCTGATCCTGGACCATTTGAAACATAAATCACATTTTGAGCCGCCTGACGCATTGCCCAAGTAGGACCCGCTGGATCAAAATCTCCGTTATTTGTATTATAAATAGAGGAATTACTATTGTTATAAGTCGTACGGGTCTCGGTGGCGTCATACCAACGAGTATTCGAGCTCTCACTCCCCCAAAGATCTTGTACTGGATCAGTTGATCGTGTAACTTTTGCACCGGGACTGGTCGAGTCTACTCTATAGTTTCTTGGGAGAAGCTTGAGTGTATTATTACTGAGTCTCAATTCACGAGCCTCTCCACTAAGTCTCACTGTAGCGGTCACGGTAGATTTACGCTTCGGAGCAACCGCATATCCGCCTACTGCTTGCATGATCAGCGATCTGCACTCCCCCGCCGCAATTGACTGATTACTATAAGTACGCTCTTCGAGGGCTCCCTCGTTCGAGCTGAGCTTTGCTACTATCTTTGAATTCCCCATCGATGTATCCCCGATATTGCATACTCGTAGCAAAAAGGTACTCGCGCCCCTCTGCTCTACTGCCCCGAGAGCGAGGTCAGGGGATCCAGCATTAAAAGTGTTCATAAATGAAGCACTTACAATCATGGGAGTGAGTATGAGTGAGAGCGTAAAAAATATTTTAAGCATAAAAAATGGTGAGTGAGGTTTTTTCTATATATATTCTCCAGTGTATTTTTGTCAAGTGTCAAATAAAAGTTTGTATTTATATTAAAAATACTTATAAACAATTTTATAATCCTAAATTTTTATGACAAATTCTCAGCAAGAAGTCATCCACGAATCTGATCGAGTACATCAAGTAAATAAAATATCACTGGTATCTCATGGTGGGATTGGAGCGGATGGAGTAGGATTTTCTGGGAGCTGTCATGAAATTATCATCGAGCGAGTAAATGGTGATGTTGAGAGTATCATAGTAGATTTCGGACTCTTCCAGGGCAAAGACGACAAACACAATAAACTCCCTTTTGACGTATCGAGAGTAAGCGCAGTAATCGTTACTCATGGACACGGTGATCATTGCTGAAGACTCCCGCTCCTCGTTAAACAAGCAGGATTTGGGGCAGAGGTATATATGACCCCCGTAACTCGAGAGGTAGCTCTCATAAATATGGGGGATACAGCGCGTATAGCTCAGAGAGCATTTGATACCGAAAATCGTAAGAAATCAGCAACTATCGCTCAAGTAAATACTGCTAAGAGAATAGTGGCAGCACAAGATCAAAAATGAGTTCCCCGCAATAATCAAGGGGAGAGAATACGTTGAACAGGACTTCGAGATATTCTTCCAGTCGATAAAACAGTTGGAGGCTTTACAAAAAATCTTGATCATGGATGACGCGCAATACATGAAGTGAATGCTACAAAAATTGAAAAGGCTCGAGCCTTGCTCGATCAACATAATATCTCTGCGACCGATCCGCTCCCAAGAGAATTACTCATAAAAAAAGTACAACCCCTCTACACAGAAAAAGATATAGCCCTCCTCGAAAAGAATCATATTCGAACTATAGACTACAAAAATGAGGTTGCTATTGCAAGTGGAGTCACCCTCGAATTTTACAATGCAGGACATGTGCCAGGAAGTGCACTTGCATTTCTCCGGATCACAACAGGGAAAGATGAATCTTACCGAATCCTCATGTCAGGGGATCTTGGACGAGTAGATGGAGACTTTCACCCGTATGGGCTCCCAGAAATCCCTCTGAGTGAGCCTATTGATACCATCGTACACGAAACAACATATGGTGGAAAAGTACATGTAGAGCTTTCAGAGAGTATACACGCTCTGGGTGCTGCGATACGAGACGCTTACATATCGGGAAAGAAAGCGTTTATTATTCCAGCGCTTTCACTCGAAAGAACTCCTGCTATTCTCCATCATCTCCTCACTCTACGAGAGCAGGAATATTTTCATGGAAAAATAGAACTCGACTCACCTCTCGCTGAAAGTTATATTCCAGCTACACTTGAAGCGGCAATTGATGAGAATTTTATTGCACACCTAGAGGATAAAAAAGCAGTTCGTTTAGTACGTCACAATGATCCAAAAACAGGAAAAAAACTTCCAGCTCAAACTACGGCAGAACTCGCAGTAAACCAACGAGGATTTAAAGTGATAGTTGCAGGCTCTGGTATGGCAAACGGGGGGTATATTCTTGATTATCTCAAAAAATTTGCTGGATCAGATGAATTTGTATTTGCGTTTACCTGCTACCAATGAGAAGGAACTCTTGGCCGTGAGTTAACTACTGAATGAAAAAAACTAGTAACAGTAGATGGTGTCCAAGTAGAAGTACGCGCAAAGATACTCCACTTCACAGGTTTTTCAGCACATACAGATGAGAAGTGACTCAAAACAATATTTAAATATGGGTACAGGCATCGCATCAAAAACCCAAACGGAAATGATACACAAAAACTCGTACTTATACACGGTGATACAGAGTGATCTACTCTCGCATACGCTCACTACCTCGAGCGCGAAAAAGCAGATGGAAAGAAATGAATCCCTACTGCAAACAATATTCATATACAGGGATTAAGTACTCCAACTATCCTTTTCTCGAGGAAATAAGGATCTAGTAGTCTGTCCGAGTTAGTCTCCTGTTTGTAGATAACACTTCCCCTGAAAGACCTCACAATAATTTCGTGAGGTTTTCTTTTTTTTCGTAACTCTAGTGAGTACAACTGTGTGGCATCAACTCTCCATGTCCACACTCTCCCTACTTCTCACTCCTCGC
>JAYWGH010000008.1:0-9226 GCA_043778375.1 bacterium | reverse complement strand
TACAGACAAATGCCTACGTAGACCGGATGATGAAAACCTCACAAAATCGCAAAAACCCAGGAGAGGAAGTCCTCTTTCTCGTCGATGAAAAGTCAGTAGCTGACTATCATGCCATCAATACGAAAGAAATTATCACTGAACGAAAAGTGCGATCGGAGACTGCGGGTATGAGTACCCGAGAAAAATGGGCCTACTATCTGTTTGGGATAGAGGCCACAAATAACTAAGATCTAGTGTGGAGAACGCCTAGAATGGAATATCCTCGATGTGAATCTCCTCTTCGATCTTAGGAGACTTCTTTACCTTTGCAGGGCTTGCAGCACTCGCGGCACTGTCCATATTTGAACCCTCATCGTAGCTATCTTCTCGACCTCCTGCTGCAGAGAGGAGAATGATCTGCTCAGCTACAATCTCGGTCTTGTATTTCTTGACTCCTGCCTGGTCATCCCAGCTGCGAGTTTGGAGTCGTCCCTCAATATATACCTTTTTTCCTTTACTCGTATACTGCTCGATTACTATAGCAAGGCCAGCCCATGCTGAGATGTTGTGGTACTCTACCTGCTCTTGCTTCATCCCTGCGGTATCTTTCCAGACGCGGTTTGTCGCGATACTAAAGCTCGCTACCTTCTGTCCGTTTGGAGTTTCTCGGACCTCTGCATTAGCGGTGAGGTTTCCGATGAGTTGTACTTTGTTCAGTGAGTTCATACGAAGTCGTTAAAAATAATGCGCTGGTTGTATCATAGGGGAATTTGAGTGGGTCGCAAGGAAAGATTTACGAAAAACGTGTGTTATTTGAAGGAAAGTGACTTTTATGATAAATTTGATCTATGAAAAGCCTCAGACAAGCGTCACTTCTCATCATTTATATTCTTGCGCTCCTGGTGCAAGGAGGAATATTTTTTGTATTGACGGGACGGGTCACAATTCCTGGGCTCGAAGTTAATCTCGACCCTACGGAAACTGGCATTGCTACTATCTTATTTGGACTTTCGCTTTTTTTCCTTACGGGGCTATATTTTACAGCTCGCAGGTATTTTGCTGCACCAGTGAGACAAATGCGTCAGGAGATTGCATATTTTCTTGCGGGAGTTACAGGTAAACCTCGCGTAGATACGGACTCATACACTCCTGATGCAGCTTATGTCATAAGTTTTTTTTATCGATATCTCGATATTCTACGAAATTTTAAAGAAGAATTTCAATCCGGACGAATTCTCCGCTCTGAGGTAGAGCTCGCATCTGATATGCAAAAGCATGTACTCAAAAAAAGCTACCCAAAGTCTGACATGCTCGAGATAGTTGCAGACACCAAGTCTGCAACAGAGGTGGGTGGAGATAGTTATGACATTATCACCCAAGGGGACAATACCTATGTGTATCTCGGAGACGTCACTGGACATGGAGTGGCTTCTGGATTTGTGATGATGGTAGTAAACGCGCTTATATCAGGGTTTTCAAAAATGCTCGTAAATGGAGCCTCTATCCTCGTCCAGACCAACGAGATCCTCAAACCTCGTGTAAAGTCTAATATGCTCATGACGCTCCTGATGATCCGGTGGAACTCTCTCGAAAAGCGACTCTATATGACGGGTGCAGGCCATGAGTATCTGCTTGTATACAAGAAATCAGGGAATAAAGTCCACGCCCTAAAGTCAGGCGGAGTAGCCCTCGGGATGACCCGTGATATCTCAAAAATTCTCAAGGAAGTGCAAATAGCTTTTGAACCGGGAGACTGCCTGATACTCTATACAGATGGGATTACTGAAGCTCGTAACGGTATCCGTGAAACAGATATGATGTTTGGGGTAGATAGGCTCGTTCAGACAGTCCAAGAGTCTCCATACAAGACTGCCACTGGAATATTCAAGCATATCACGATTGAGCTGTCAAGATTTATGGGGTATAAACCTCGACAGTTTGATGACATTACCCTCATAGTGGTACGATACCGTGAGACCGCTGAGGAGGTAATGACAGAATCGCGGGATCTAGCACCTGAGAGTGTGACTGAGTGGAATTGGCATTAAACCAATTCTATGATTTCTAGGCAGAAAATATTTTTCACCACATTAGTTCTCGCTCTCTTGTTCGACTGTCTCGTCCCAATAACTGGGCTACTACAGCCATCAACGTCCCGCTCCTCGCCCCAAGGGGAATAATACGAGTTTCTTTCGTCTCACTATTGTAGTATTTTCTATGAGATCCGCGAGCACTGATGAGGCGGTACCCGAAACTCACTGCAAGTTTTTCAAGCTCTTTTGAGTGAGTGATCTTGGGAGTGTCTACTTTTTTACAGCGCACTTCTTCAAGTACACTTATCACTAGAGACCTAGTGTCCTGTTCGACCCCCCAACTCGGATCATCAATGCTTTGTATATCAATGAGAGTTGGGCTTTTTCCAGTGGTTAGTGTAAATTCTTCTATTTTTTGAAATTGCTGGGCATTAAAATGATGACGTATAGCATATAGTATAAGTTCCTTTATTTCAGGACTGTTTGTATCTTCTAAGAGTTCAACAAATTCGCCATACCTAGATATACCACTTGGACCCACAAAAAGCTCAAAATTATCGTAATTAATGAGCATTAAGAGCTCATATTTCTCAAAAAGCTGCATAGCTGTTATAGCCCTATTTCTAAACTCTGCCTGCTCTGTTGCATAAAGTAATAGTAACTCTCATATCTTAGGATCAACTTGTGATAGGAGTATTTGCCATTTCTGCTCATTAAATTCTTCGGTTTTTCGCATACTGAGACACTCAAGTATTTCACCAACAGTTTTGATTTTGCCTTGTCCAAAAATTTCTCCCCAATTTTTAAATGCATCTTTTTTATTTTTGAGTGCTTCTATGAGTTTATACATTTGACCCCTTTCTATGAGGAGAGGTTTGTATGTATATATTGAATAAAATTCTAAAAAATCAGATGATACCTCTCAACTCTCAAGCATAAGTATCCATTCTCCTGGACTTACCATGCGATTGAGTCCTTCAGACTGAAAACAAGCCCTAACTGCGAGATATTCGTCTATTTTTACTCCTGAGTGCTGCATAATTTCAGCTCGGTAGGACACTTTTTCTTTGAGTCCATTAGTAAAAAGTATTTGTATTGATGCAGAAAGTCAGCGTACTTGGGATCTATCAAGTTTTGAGATATCTCATGCTATAATATAGGGTTTCAATAGTGTATAATCTCTTGTATCAATAGGCAAACTCGATGAAATATGGCGGAGTGCATGCTCAACCTGTTGAAGCCCACTAAAGAGTGTATTCATATCCCCTATCCACTCTGAGAGTTCTGTATCAGATAAAATCAGTGTCCGTGCGTGCTGGAGCTCGAGTGTTCTAAGCTTTGTCTCTAAAGGAACTGCACACTCTACCAAATAAGCCCCCATATTTTTGATTGCCTGAGGTTGGTTAATATACATTTTGATCCACTGTGCACCAAAAGTATCAAGAATACTCAATATCTTTTTGCCAAGTAAGGTACCTACGCTTAATTTACTACCAAAAAGCTGAGTAATTTCTGCAGCACTCAGTACTTCGAGTAACCTCTTCCGATCACTGATGGAGAAGCTCTCAAAATACATGAGTACTCTTAAGTCCTGCATAAGTGTACTACGAGCCTCCTGGGATAAACCCTCTCGAAGGAGACTCAAAAGACGAGATACGAGAAGCGAATTCTGCTGTAGAATAATATAAACTTCCTCGAGTGAATAAGTAGCGAAAAGAAGTTCTACTTCCTGTGCATTTAGGAAGGTGCGAGTGTGCAAAATATAGATAGTACATGCTCCTTGCATCAATTTTTCTACCTTTTCACTTTCATTTTCAGTCGACTGGATCAGTAAAGTACTCTTCGAAATTTTAAATCAGTTCACTAAAATTTCTTCTTGGTCCAAAAACGCTGCAATTTGCGTGCAGACTGCAGCTGGAAGAGTTGATTCGTTCCATCAAAGTTTTTGTAATCGGAAAAAAGTCTCTACGGGGAGTGGATTTTTAACCCTATCAGTGAGACTGAGATGAGAAACAATCCCTACCTTATTTGCACCGAGAGTGCTCACTCAAGTAACAATTGCTGCATCTATGAGATCATGATACCTCATCTCAATACCATACATCGCGTTTATTGCGAGTGATGCAAACTCTCTATCAGACACATCGACAATTTGATCCTCAGTATATGGGGCAATGTATGACTGAATATTATCACATCAAGTAAGCTCTCTGAGTAGGCCTCACCTTATAACTCTCTTCTCTTCAAGAGACTCAATCTCAAGTTCTAAAACTCAGCAAATACCAAATACTATTTGTTCAAACAAATGGGGAGTTACAGAAATACTCAAGGAATTAGCTTTCTCTATAGCTGCTTCAAGTGCAGGAGTTCTTGGGAAACTTTTTATCCATTTGTCTCGCCACTTTTTCCATTCAGGAGTTATGATATGAGCCTCAAATTTTCACTCTTCGTTTATCAAATCGATCAAACATTTACATTTGTAAAACCGTTCAATAAATAATGGAGTATTGATATGTTCAAATACATAACTTCCAGCTACGAGATAAATAAATTGATGTTTTCCCGCTTCTGTTTGCAGGATCTTTCCACTTGCATAGTTATCTGCTGTCGTTCCAAGCAACTCAAAAAATGCTTTTTTATCAGATTCACTTATTCTCAAAGAAGAAGTTAATACTTTAATTACTCCTAAAAGTTGTTTATTATACTTTACCGAATCTTCAGACACTTGACCCTTTTTTGATAGTTTAGCACAAAGAGTATCAATAAGCTCCATACATTTTCTAACTTGCGAAAGTCTCGGCTCATTTATAGCGTCTATTATACTATCTCAAATACTTGTTGCCGCAGTTTTTATCGCACTAAATAAGCTCATGACAGGTTTTATAGTCAGATAAATTATTATGTCAATGTATGTATGTAGGTAACTCTCTCTCTTTAATCCATCAAAAACCCTTCGCGTATCCGCTCCATCTAGTGTATATTTGAAAGTAAAAGTCCCCATTTCTTACAAAACTCTAATTCTACCGGCATGATCGTATAAAAGTCACCTTCAGTATCTTGAAGGATACTAGTGCAAATATTCTCTCTATAGTTTAGATGATTGAGGTATAAGTAGTTAATTATAGACATAGAAATATGTCATAGATTACGCAGTAATAGTAAATACTTTTTGACGCCTCGTCTGCCAGTGTTCCCTCGGGAGTGAAAGTCCAAACTTTTGGTAAAACTCGAGCTCTCTCTCCACTATCGTATAAGGATTACCTTCTGCATCAATAATAACCTTCGTGAGAATAGCAGGATCGATCGTACCATCTGTCTTCTCGTATGCTCAGAGATCTGCATAACTCAGCTTCTGAGCGCTTTCTGGAATTGCAACACTAATCGGGTGATCTCGCCAGAGATACCCTGCAGCGAGAGCTTCATCTCGAGTAAAATCTCCAAATATTGTAGCAGGGGTATCATTGAAGTAATGAGGATTGAGACTCGCAGGCAAAAATGCTCCGAGATCGCCGTCTTGATCCATTCTTGTGAGTATTTGAGTGGCTATCCTATACCACTCCTCACGAGTGTACTGTTCGTTGAGGATGCAGTACTCAGCATTTCGCAGTCCAATACACCCGAGACAAAAACTTGAGCTCTCCATTTGCATACAGTAGATGAGCGTGGTGCCGAGCCCAGCATCTGTACTGCAATATACATGTGTACTCTTGAGTCCAGCGTTACAGCACCCAAATATATCACTCACCCCTCCAAAGTTAAAGCTATTCATTGCTCGTTTAAAGAGATCTGTATCACCGCCGCAAATAACATTTCTCCCTCCCGTAATTCCAATAGTGAGGTATCAATTCTGAATATCAGAGCAGTTTTTTAGGCTCGATCCAGTGACATTTTCACAATTCACATTTCTCCCGATTCTCGGTACCGATGCTTGCCAGACCGCAAACTGCGAACGCTGCGCGAGTATCTTAGCTCGCTCAGCAAAATACTCCTCTTTGGTGAGCTGTTTATTGGATATACAGTAACGGGCGTTTGTGAGATGATCACAAAATATACAGTCGTTACATACGACCATGCTCGCGCACCACCAGAGATCCTTACTCCCCTCGATATCAAACGAATAAAATATCTCTCGAGACTTTACTACCCAGCATGATGAGTAAATATTCTCACAACTCTGGCTCACAGCGGCAGCATCGAGAGCGTTGGTGATATTATCAAACACAAAACAGCTATACATCGCATTTTCTACATCGCCTCAGGTTACATGGGAGAGATAACCATTTTTGACTCCATATGCGAGCTCCACATAGTCACTATTTTCATTTTCGAGAAAGTGTTTGAGGTTTGGGCGAGGGCTCGATGTATAGAGTCGAGTAAAATTCTCAAAAAATCCCATCTCATGATCATAAGTACGACTTATTCGAGGCTCTGTCCAACCGGATAGATTCCCCACCTCCACCCGGTCACTCTTTGGAATACTCGAGATGAGTCAATTCGTCTTATACATTCCGAGGCTACACCAGGTGGTCACGTACATGAGAAAGTCTCGATAGGACGCCTGCGCCTGTCGGAGCTGCATTTTACGGAAGAAAGGTTCGAGGGTGAGTGACATATTAAAAGTGTAAGGTTTTTAAGAGTATCCGAAGATCCTCTACAAGTTGATTATATACAAAACTATTTCTTGAGTACTCCATATGTAAATATGTTACATATGGAGTACTCAAAACTCAAAGAAATACAATTAACTGAAGTCTCGAGAACGACTCTTCGCAAGCCTATCTACATGTCGTTGATCGGGATGCCTACGAGGAACAGAGAGTCCAAACTTGCGATAAAACTCGAGTTCCTGAGGGATGATCTTAAATGGCCTATCTGTGACTTCACAAATGATCGCCCAGTTGAGGATATCGTCAGGTATTTTGGTAATATCAGTAGGGAGTTTATCCGCAGGGATCGTCTTGGTAACGACTGGAAGAGGTGCTCTGTAGTCACTCCAGTTAAACCCCCGAGCGAGTGCTTCATCTCGAGTGAGTGGAAAGTACTCCTGCGCGATTGTTTCATTGTATCCAAATGGACTAGTCTTGGCGGCAAAGAACTCTCCCCACTCTCCATCTGCCTGCATATGCTCTATGATCTGCGGGACGAGAGCTTCGTATTCACCCTTTGAGTATTGTTTATTGAGAATGCAGTAGGACTTGCCGCGAAGGCCAACACAACCAAAGAGATGGCTATTCCCTGAGTAACAAGAGTCACAGTAGTAGGAGTCTTGTGACTCATCAATGTTGAGCAATCCCATCCCATGAGAGGATCGATACACTCAAACCATCTCGTATCCCATTCACATATCTGTACCTGCCATGAAGAAGTCTTGAGTAGTATCAAGTCGTGCTCAGCTATTCATTCAATATGAGCAATTCGTGGCCTCAAACATGTTATAGCAGAAGCGCAGATTCTTGCAATTTCGGAGGGTATTCCCAATACAATCTTCACACCCAATATTATTGTCAGGAAGTGCAGGGAGCTTACTCATTTCTATGGCAATATATGATTCCCGGGCTGATTCTTCCATTTGCATAATTCGAGTGACTTCCTGAATGTACTCCTCCTTTTCAAGAGGTATATTAAAAAGGTGATACTTCGCATTTACAAGTCCAACACATCCAAAACAGTATGAGAGCCCATCAATATCCCTACAGTATTGAGAATGCTGACAGTTCCGAGACCCAGTAACATACTGACAATCAAAGAGTTTTTCTGACTCGCAGCACTCATAGCAGTTTTCAGATGCTACAATCCAATTACAATCCATACAATCACGAGTTCCAAAACATGCGGCGTAGCTATAATAACAGTTCTCTATTTGCCAACCATTTGTTACCATGTAACAATTTTTTGCACTGGCAGTATCGTTTGCGTAGTCGGAGTTTTCATTATCTCCTGGCAAAATCAATGATGTCCGAGGTACTCTTTTTTGAAGTTCGTGAAATTGCTCAAAAAATGATCGGCTTAGGTTATAGGTTGCACCATATTCGAGAGGATTCCACGCGTCACTCCACCAATGCTTATGATTATAAACTGTGTACTGCGACTCAGGATGATAGCGAGAGATCATTCATTCTCCAGTCACTGCACACTTAGAGCGGTAAAACTTGCGCTCATTTCTGTGCGCAAGCCGTCGACGCATCCGCTCCTCAGGACAGAGAGTTGGAGGTGGGATGAGATACTTCTGCCCACTAAAAGTGGGAGAGATTTTGTCGTAAAACGCAAGGTCCTCATCTGTGATGGTAAACTGCTTACCAGAGGCAGCGCAAATACGAGTAAGAGACATATGAGAGAATTAAAAAAACTGTTTATTAAAACACACTTCACAGTAGACGATCTCGGTTCTATCTGGAGAGTACGGGGTGAGTATCTTTCGCGCTTGCTTCTTAGTTATTAGATGTTCGGAAAAGTCTTTTTCACTATAGCTACCAATAGTATCTGCATGCTCTTTGCACCCTTCGCAATCACATATTCTCTCATACAGTTTATCGGGCATCCTCGCAGACATCCTCTCTGCGTGTCTTTGATCAGGGTGTCGACGAGGTATCGGGAGGTTATGCTTTCGATAAAATTTTAACTCTTGCTCGATGACTCTAAATGGCTTTTTTGTGATCTCACACTCTATCGCCCAGTTGAGTATATCGTCCGGGACTTCTGCAACAGTTTTTGGCAATCGTGAGGCTGGTATAGTCTTTTGAACCTGTGGAAAAGGTGGCTCATAATCACTCCAATTGTATCCCCTCTCTAGAGCTCATACTCTATCAAGTTTGAAGTGTTCTTGTGCGACTGTTTCATTGTACCCAAAGGGGGAGAGACAAACAGGGAAGAATTCTCCCCACTCTCCCGTCTTTTGCATATGCTCAATGATCTGCGGAACCAAGACTTCATACTCTTCTTTGGAGTACTGTTTATTGAGAATGCAGTATTTTTTATTCTCAAGATTTACACATAAAAAGCAGTTACTACTCCTTTTCACATCCATACAGTAGATCAAATTTTCTCACTTTCCAACGATGCTTGAAAACAAAATATTGTTTGAGTATCTCCCCACAGATACTGACTCATACATCCTATCTGAGTACTCCCCGTATGACGAGATATCAAATAAGTCAGTAGAATTGCTCGTATTTGTACAGTATCTACAGTTACTGCAGTCGAGGACATCAAAAGAG
>JAYWGH010000007.1:0-3141 GCA_043778375.1 bacterium | reverse complement strand
TCATATCGCCATTTGAAGGAGCTACAGAGGCTGAGATGCGGCATCAGATGGAGGCAAACTTCTTTGGGACGACTCTCCTCACACAGTGAGTTCTCCCTCTTCTCCTCAAACATAAAAGTGCCGCTATCGTCACGGTGACGAGTATTGGGGGTCGAATGGCATTTCCTTTTTATGGATACTATCACGCGAGCAAGCATGCACTTGAGGGACTTTTTGAGTCACTCTGGTATGAGCTCGAGTCCAGCTGAATACGAGTACATCTCGTGGAGCCCGGATTCACTCGTACTGACTTTGTTGGGCGATCACAGCGTATGGGATCTCTGACAGTCTCGAGACTTGCAGCCCCTATCAGCAGGCTCCTCAAGCGACTTGAGACGAGTACTGCCGGATCAGAGCCTTCAGTAATCGCTGAGGTCATAGTCAGAGCTCTCGAGTCAAAGTCTCGAACTCTGCGGTATACTGGAGGGTATCTGAGCTCACTTTTGATACTCAGACGCGTACTCCCTGAGAGTATTTTTCGCTGGCTTCTCAAAGGGCAAATGGACTAGCTGTATTTCCCGAGAAAATCTCTACAATACTCCCATGAAATGTATCATCGGTCTCGGAAATCCCGGTAAAGAGTTTATAAATACCCGACATAATGTCGGTTTTATAGCAGCTGAACACCTGTCGAAAAAGTGGGGATTTGAGGGATTCACCCTAGCAAAAAAACATGAAGCTCTCATCTCTACCGGACAACCATCAGATGAAAAGGTACTCATCGTACTCCCTCAGACCTATATGAACCTCTCAGGGAAAAGTGTGCGAAGTATTGTGAGTTTTTATAGTCTCACTCCTGCTGATATTCTCGTAATCTCCGATGATATCGACATGGAGTTTGGCAAAGTACGCATGCGACCAAATGGGAGCTCTGGAGGGCAAAATGGTCTCAAATCGATCACTGAGCACCTCGGTACGAGTGAGTTTAGTCGCGTCAAGATCGGGATATGACGAGATCCTCGCTATGAGGTAAGTGACTGGGTACTCTCCAAGTTTACAGGTGAGGAGATCGAGGTGCTCGGGGGGAAGTTTGAGGAAGTGGCGGAGAAGGTGGAGGGATGGTTGAAAATAATCTCTATATAATTTATTCTTTCAAATATTAAAATTTTCTCCTGTTCTCGACTCACACTCTGTATTGCACAAAAAATGAAAAACCCCCTCACGGGGGCTTTTTAATATTCCTGGTGCAACCGACTGGGCTCGAACCAGTGACCTCCTCCTTCGCAGGGAGGCGCTCTAATCCAACTGAGCTACGGCTGCATGGTGCAGATTTTATAGAATACAGAGCAAAAGCAAAAGTTATTACGCTCGCGGCATACCGTAGTAGTCAAACCCCTTAAGATCCGCCATACTTCCGGTGATAAAATTCTTTTTCTTTCCTTTCTTAAAAAACCCACGCTCATCGAGTATCCCCATCTGGATGAGTGAGTCGACATTCTTCGTCCCGAGCTTTTTCTTTGGGAACATCTGTTTATTCTCGTAGTAGTGCTTTCGCTCTTTGTAGCTCGTATTTTTACGAGTCTGTGCGTTTTCGTTGCCAATATATACCTGACGAGCTTTCTTTTTTCCTTTTGAAAGCTTACGGGCAGCGGCTTGTTTTTTTACGAGTCGTGATGAGAGTCCGTGTGAATTTGCCATAGAGTATACTTATATATGAAATAGGCTTATTTTCAACCTTAGGTTCGATTTATATAGGCAAGACTACTAACTCTATGATTCATACTAAATGAATCACGAGCAAACAATATTCTTCGGTTCTGAACAACAAAAGGAAGAGTATAGGTTGGATCTTCCAGTATCTTACGAACTACTTCTTGAATAAATATAGGTAGGTCAGTGGCAATGAGCTGATTAACGAGTCCGGTCTCTATTCCCTGAGGATACCCAGTTCGATCTCATACTGGAGTCATGCTCAGATCAGTACGAATGCGATCTCCGGCTTTTCTAAAGTTCTCGAATTCTATCACATATCCATTACCTGGATCTTTTTTTATATGTATGAAGCCTGCAGGGAGAGGAACTTAATTATACACAGTGTAATTTTTTAAAAAATCTCCTTACGGAGAGAGTATGTATTTTGGAGCGGGGGAACGGGTTTGAACCGTCACACCCAAGGGTTGAAGCCTTAGTACACTCGCTCATTTATGTTACCCCCGCACCCAAAAGATCATAGAAAAAACTTAGTAAAAGTCAACCACGAACTTGCTCCACAAAAAATAGAGAGTACACTCGCCCCATGTCCCACGAAGCCATCATCGAGGCAATCCTCGAGCGTATTATCAAAGACTCCAGTATCACGAGCAAAGATCAACTCTATCGCATCACCAATGAGATAGCGGCGATCACCCAAAGTCCGACGACTCCTCCTCTTTTTCAGGTCCTTGCTGGGTATCGTGCACGACTCACGCGCACTTGAGAGGTACCTGATCCTCGAGTGCAGAAACTCCTGCGCAAGCGAGCAGTGCGATCACTCTCAGGTGTATCCGTCATATCACTGCTTACCAAGTTTTGGGGTTGCCCTGGCAAGTGTGTCTACTGTCCAACCTTTGAGGGTCTCCCAAAAAGCTACGTCCCCAACGAGCCGGCCGTTATGCGCGCAGAGCACAACGACTTTGATAGCGTCAGACAGATATACAATCGCCTTCGATCTCTCGAGTCGACCGGCCACATTGTCGAGAAATGCGATATACGCGTCATAGGCGGTACTTGGAGTGTCTACCCTCTGGAGTATCAAGCGCAGGTCATACGCGATATCTACGACGCACACAGTACCTATAGAGACCTCCTCCCGCACATAGACGCTATCGAGTCAGGAGACCGCCTCGCAGGATTCCGGGTACGCAAGTGATATGAGCTAGCGGCTTCACCGAGTATCGAGGCTGCGCAAATACGCAATGAAACAGCACACTCTCGGGTGATCGGAATAGCGATCGAGACTCGTCCAGACTGGATTACTCCTGAGGAGATCATACGGCTGCGAGAATACGGTGTCACTCGTGTCGAGATTGGCTACCAGACTACTGACGATCATGTCAATACTGTCAATCGTCGAGGCCACGGCAACACAGAGTCTATGGCTGCTACACGACTCCTCAAAGATGC
>JAYWGH010000006.1:0-3161 GCA_043778375.1 bacterium | reverse complement strand
TTGTTTACAATCTGCTTATAAAATTGAGCAATTTTATCCACAGAGGATAAATAGTAGAGTGCCGCGGGACTAAGAATGCCTTTTTAAGTTGAGTCTTATGCACCTCTCGAGCAATCCTCTCACACCTTCGACCCCCTGTCTCCCTAAGAGTCTATATTATCGTGTTGCTCGTTCAGTATGATCACTATGGGCGGATAGCGTAATGAGTGTGATCGATAGAGAGGATACAAAACTAACCCAAGAGGATGAAAACGACTCTATGTCTCTCACTACTCCATATGCTTCATGGGGGCAGATTTGGCTTCAAGAGACTACAAAATCTCCCTATGCACGAGTAGATGAGTTTCTTCTAGGGTGGTATCGTCTTGAGAAACTTGCACAGTACGGCACTCGAATGCAGCATGTTGGCTCTGCTGGAGAGGTAACATCATATCATGACCATACTCGCCATCTTCATACTCTCGATGTGGCTCTCCACGCGGAGATTATGGCGCGGACTTTAGGTCTCACGGATCGAGAGATTCATCTCGTTATATGGGCAGCTCTCGGACATGATTACGTAACACCTTCAATGGGCGATATTGCTAAGCAGTTCTTTGGTATTCGGAGTGAAGAAATGGTATTTGCTCCGTACTTGGAAAAGCAAATAGAAAGACACTTTCCAGACAATTCGAGTAACACAAAAGCGAGCATTACTCAAAAACTTCTTGATGAGTACGGGATTACTATAGGGGAGATCCACAGTATTATTCGTGGAGATGGATTTCTCTGAGAATTGCTCGATATAGCAGATAGATTTTCATATACTCTTCGAGATGTAGAGCAGTATTTTTGATCAGGAAAGTCTCCTCGTAAAAAAGTAACTTGACCGTATGGTACAGACGCACGCATTGAAAATGCTTGCAATACGCTTATCTTAGAGGCTCCATCCCCCATGGGAGATATTTTCACTCAGGTGAGTCGAGAGGGGAGTAGAGTGGTATTTACTCATCCAGAAAACGCGATACGAATACTCCAGTTACGATCAAATATGCATCATCTCGTATATCTGAATCCTCATAATTGGGGCTCTGAGTATTTTATCGGACTTCTCCTCTCCTTTTTTGTTGAGCGAGGAGATGTCACCTATGATGAAATCCTCTATGGAAGTATCACGGAGCAGGATATTGATCGAATAAGTGCAAAGTATGGGATAGGCTATCCCACAAATCTCCTCAGGGGCTCGTTTTTTGAGATGGAGCACTTTGGATTGCTTGATAAGGTGCAGGCACGAGTCCAATCTTTCAAAGATATTGGAGAAGTCGTATTTATGAAGCAGATACCAGGATTTTCTCCCGGGACCAAGTATATGGCTCGCACGCCGTATGGGGTCGTGAAGCCCCTTGAAGATTTATTCCCGAGTGAGCATACTCAAATGAAGACACTTTCAGGGCAAAATCAGGGGCATGCGGTCTACTCTCTCGGAGCAAATGGAAGAGCTCGTCTCAAGAGCGCACCTGAGTTTTTGGAGTGGATGAGAAAGCAATCAGCACTCTAAACTACTGTTTTCTCGCTCGTACGATATCCTCTGCGAGTACTCCACGCATCTCCTGTCTGAGGGTGACGAGATCAGGATAGGTATTAAAGAAGTTTACCTTTTGGTCACGCACTGTCGTGTTTGAGAAACTCTTTGCGAGGATGTAAAATGAGAATGACTCTGCAAAATCCTCCTCTCTATTTGAAGCGGCATAATCAGTAACGAAGCTTTTTTCATTATAAACCCCTTTTTTTGTAGGTCCCCAAAACTTTTTGGAGAAGTTATTGAGATAAGATTCTTTTTTAGTGCAACCCTCATCTGCCTTGTATGTGGGACAGGGTATGTCTACTGCTTCCATTTGACCCGCATTGAGGGAGAGGATATGTGCGAGTTCATGGATGAGCGTGAGCTTTTGGTCTCGTACTTCTGACGCTGATTGGATGGGGAGATTGATCGATATTTTCCATTTTCTACTGTTGTCTTGCTCGACAACATAGGCGATAGTGCTACTCTCTGGACTCGAGTAGATGACAAATTCATCTATAAAATTATCCGAGAGAGTGTTTGGCGATAGATCAGCAATTTCTTGCCAAACTGCCTGATATTGTGGGAGATCTTTTCAAGACTTTAGAGTGATCCGTTCTCCTGATGATACCGAGTATGAGGCGAGAATAACTTCTTTATCTTTATTTGCAGCTGAAGTGGTCTCGACTGGTTCACTCCGAGGAGTATCCACTAGAGTCTTCTCTATGAGTGCAAATTCTGCGTCAATCTGCGCACTGATTGACTTACATTCGAGTTCATCCTTGCATTCAAAGTAGCAAACTTTCTTTGTAGGATTGAATTTTTCATATTTACTGCACTGAGAGGCGCTTGTAGCGTCACTCTCGTACACTATTGGACTTCCATCGGTTGCTGTAGACCGTGATGCCCTATAGAGCCATGTACCGAGCTGAGCTCGGGTAATATCGTAGTCATCGAGCTCAGTAGTCTTGTATCCATCAAGTATACCGAGATCCTTTGCGAGGGAGCGATACTCAGCGTACCAAGTGGATCCAGTCTCATCTCGCATTCCATATATCGTACGAGTGACGACAACAAGTGCTTGTGCTTCGGTGATACTACTGTGTGGATCAAACCTCCCGTTTGCTCCCCTAAAAAGTCCGTATTCACACGCCTCAATCGTATATAGAGCGAGCGTGGCATCGTAGTTACGAGTATCACTAAACGCACAGTTTTGAGTATCTTTCTCGAGCCCAATACTGCGAGCATAGGCTACTACAAACTTGGCAGCCTCCCCCCGAGTGATCCTACCATCTGCCCGGAAGTCACTCTCCTGAGTGTAGCTTGTGAGTCCACTTGACTTGAGCCAGGGGAAGACTGAGTCAGTAAATTCGGTGTTTGCAAAGGTACTTGGAGTCGACAAGAGTACGCAGAGAAATGCTAGGAGGTATTTCATGGGGGAAAAGAAAATGTGAGTATATAGAAAATATTTCGGAGGTCACTAAAAAATTCCCCATTTCTGGAGAGCTCCATTGAATTTTACTTGGTAGCGTCACGGAGAATCGAACTCCGATTACAGGAATGAGAATCCTGTGTCCTAACCGTTAGACGATGACGCCATATGAGGCCGAAGCCTCGAGTC
>JAYWGH010000005.1:0-9890 GCA_043778375.1 bacterium | reverse complement strand
AATGATTTGCTCAACAAAGTGGATTGATAGATCCACGCAGTAGTGGTTACTCAGCCTTTAGCCATTGGCTAGAAGCGGGCTACATTTATCTCGTATGTGACCCATATCCGACTGTTGATGGATTTATACGAGTAGTCGGACACGATACCGAGGAGGATCCAAGACAATCAATAAACTCAAAAGAAGTTTGACTTCCAATTCGAACTGGTCTGGGAGACACACTCTCTTCAAAGCTGCAAAGAATTCTTGGGCATAAAAACTACTGAGTAATTGTTGCATTTCAAACAAAGCCCCCTATCTCCCCGAATGCTATAAATCTTGATGGTCAGTTACAGCAAGCAACAGCAAAGGGGCTTTCCTGATCTGCCCTCCTCGCTTTTAAAAAAGCAAGAAATCCTGAAGGATATGAGTTGGCACGGTCTACCCGCAATACTGCATTTATTATGCGACAGGCAAATGAGGCGAGTGATCGAGTGTATTTAGAGAAAATGCCAGATCTCCTCTCAAACCTCAGGAGTCTCGATGCTTTTCTTTTTTCTTCTGGAGAAAAAGACTGGGCTATAGAGAAGGCTAAGAGTAAAATGAGAAGAAAATGCATTGAGGTCCTTGATGGATACTTACCGAGACTCTTACGTATGTGAGAAATAGCAAAAATATATGTAGTACAAGTCCTTCATGAGCTCAATAGTCTAGATACTCAATATAATATTGGAATTGCGAGAAAACTTCGACCTTATGAAGGATTTTGGATAAATTGACTCAAGGAACTTGAACAATCTCAATATAAAGTAGCCTCTCTCTCTGGACGCTCTATCATGAAAGGTTCAAATATTTATCCAACGCGTCCAACCATCGAGATATTCCGGCCTTTTTAAATTCGTTTCTCCCCATGAAAAAGCCCCTCTAGGAGGGGCTTGATTTGTGAGTGTGGGAGTCTTGGTAGACAGACCATATCTCGTTTAGATGGTTGGCTTCATCCGGATAGAGCGCTGAGGCTCAGGGGGGGTGGAGAAGCACAACTCGGGGGCGCTTTGTCAGGGCAACTCGATTACTCGAGGCTTACTCCACTTGGGTAGAAATTTGATGAATCGCCATCTTCACCTTTGCGATTTTGTTTTTTATTTGTCGAAGGTGTGTTACCAAATGTCCGAACTCTGCCGCTTTTGCGGGGTCAGCTACTTAGTACCACACCTTCATTTTTTTGAAAAAGACATTGATAACAATCGTTGTCGTTGTTGGTATTTATTTTTGATTGGAGGCTTTTAACTGACAAAGTTAATTACCATTCTCGTGGAGTAAGACTTTTAATGTGCAAGCCTTGGAGAGTAGAAGTTCTACCTCGTTTGGTACCTAACTATATTAGCCTATTCCCAAAAGTCCGGCGAAATCTGAGGTATTGCTAATCTATCAATGTTATACAATGTATACTCTTTTGCATATGGTAAACGAGCACCAGAAACACTTTTGTGAAAATACGATTAGAAAAGAAGGAAAACTCATTTCACCGTGAATATGGGCAGAAATACTCACTATCGATCAAATAAATAGAACGAAACTTACTTGATCCCAGAGCCAAAAACTCTATACTTACACCCACTAAAAACTCTGACTTTTTCACAGCATATGCACAAATACGAGACCGAGATACTAGATATAGTAAAAAACTTATTCCCTGAGATATCTGGAGAAATCCCTTTGCAGTTCTCTCCTCCGCCAAAAGCTGAGTTTGGAGATATCGCTATCTGAGTTTTTTGACTGTCAAAAACTCTTGGTATTGCACCACTCCAGATTGCGCAGCGACTCGCTCTGGCTCTCGGATCATATTCTTGAGCGGTGAGTGCAACCCCACTCGGTGGATATGTAAACATATTCCTCTCGAATGATCGCCTCCTAGATCTCCTAGCACCAAGAACTCCAGATCTCGGGAGGGGGAAGCTTTCGATTATAGAGCCATTCTCTGCAAATGTGGGAAAGCCCTTGCATATTGGGCATCTCTGTCCAAGCTCTGTAGGACAAGCGCTCATCAATGTTCATAGATATTTCGGCTGGAAAGTGATTTCTGACAATCACCTCGGCGACTGGGGAGGGTTATTTGGTAAGCTCATCGTTGGATACCAACGTTACGGTAACCCTGTAGAGCTCCAAAAAGATGCAGTAGAGCATCTCCTTGAGGTTTATGTTGCTATCACTGCTGCCGCAGAGGCTGATCCAGCTATCGAGCAGGAGTGTCGTGATGCATTTCGTGAGCTCTCACTCGGAAGAGTGGACTACATGGAGCTCTGGGCTACTTTTACTCATCTCACTATTGCTGAGGCAAATAAACTTATCGCTCGTGTGCATGTCCACTGTGATGTGGCGGTTGGGGAGAGCTTTTTTGCGGGACTCTCTCTCCCAAAGATCGGTACACATCCAGACCTCGTATATTCGATGCAGAGTGTGATCGAAGAGCTCGTAGAGCTTGGGATAGCGAGTTGTAATGAGGATGGATCGATAGGAGTAGTGTTCTCTGACGAGGCAAAAATTCCATCCTGTATCCTCGCCAAGCGAGATGGAGCGACTGGGTATTTGGCCTCGGATCTTGCCTGTATGAAGTACCGTATGACGAATGGTTGGAATCCTACGAAGATCATTATCTGTACAGATGTCCGACAAGAGCTCCACTTCAAGCAGCTTTTTTGGATCACAGATACATGGCTAGAGCTCTCAGATTGGGGTAAGTCTCTCACGACTCCACCCGAGTTTATCCACGCAAAAAATGGATTTATCAAGCTCAAGGACGGAGCCATGTCGACACGCAAAGGTAATATCATCCGACTTGCTGATCTCCTCGATGAGGCAGTGGTACGAATTCAAAAAGTCATCGCAGAAAAAGGGACAGTTCTCGCAAGCTCTGACGCAGAATCTATTGGTATCGGTGCCGTCAAATACTCATATCTCATGCAGGATGCTATCCGAGATACAGTGTTCGACTGGGATAAGGCTCTCTCGCTTGAGTGACACTCCGGCCCATACATCCAGTACGCCTATGTTCGAGCTCGAAAAATTCTCAGTAAATCAGGCACAGCTCTCGCTCCCGAGACTGATTGGAGCTCATTCGCAAGCGTGCAGATCTCACCACTGGATCGAGCTCTCCTCCTTGAGCTCTCGAGACTTGATGCTGTCGCCCTCCAAGTATATACGACGAGCAAGCCCCACCATCTTGCAAGCTACGCCTACTCACTCGCCAGTGTATTCTCCTCGTTTTATGTAGGGACTCCCGGTATCGTCGAGGAGCCTGATGCATGGCTTCGCGCATTTCGTCTCGCTCTCGTGCGTGAGACCGCAGATCGTCTCCAAAAGAGTTTTAAGCTATTAGCGATAGAGATGCCTGAGGCGATGTAGCTAGATCATTAGCCCCCTCGCAAGCAAAAACCCAAGCATTTCGATCTTCTCACTATCAATAACAATTTCACTATTGTCGATTACACCCGCAGTATCCGTAGTCGCAAAAATACTCTTTGGGAACTCGATAAGTACCGACGGTGCAAGTCACATAAAGTCAGTAGCAGGATAGCCGTCTCGTAGCTGATAAGCAGCATTAAAGTCTACTATATGTCAGGCATCTCGGTATACTTGAGCTATCGTCTCACTCAGCTGCATGTCTGCTACTTGTACTCAAAGCACGGTATGTGTGAGAATATCAATATGTCGATTATCGCCATTGTAGACAGTCTCGAGGAATTCTCGGAGCTCGGTCTCAGTCGTCTCAGGTGTGAGGGACCACGACTTTATCGGAGAGCGACCGCACATCGTATGGAGCTGGAGAGTACGACTTGCGCGACGATGAAACTCGTATCCCCGAGCGATTTCGCGATCATAGTGTTCTCGGAATAACTTTGGCCCCAGTATACTCGGGACAGCTCGATCCCACGGACGATTGAGGTCACACCAAGCTCGAGGAAGTGGGACTTCGAGTATCTCAACTCGTAACTCTGGGGAGAGGTGGGCGAGCGAGCGCCGACAGGCGCGAGCGAGCTCAGGAGCACCTATATCGGCTTCATGAATCATGTACCGGAGAAGGAGCTCCTGAGATATGTGATTCTTCCCTTGAAATGCTGTTGCTACAACATTAAGACTCTCAGAATTCGTCTCTCCATGAGGTACATAGATGAGGAGATCAATGTCTTTTAGAGTGCTCATGTAAACATGTAGTTATTAACTCGAGCCTGTACAGTACTCACGAGACTGATTGTACTCATGGCGAGCTTGAGGGCAAACTCAGGGTTACCGAGATTTCATCGCCCTTCCACTTTTATATCCTGTACATCACTTTGAGTGAGAATATCTTTCATTCCTTTTGACCCACCCTGAAATACTCAGTCCTTATCAAAGAAAGCGGATACTGAGAGTCCACTGGATGAGTTCAGAGCCCTGTTTATATCAGCGAGTTTTCATTTCTTTCCGCTTGGGAGGATAAATTTCCCCGTCGCATCGATACAGGCATTGAGTGAGTTTGCGGGCATTTTGATGCAAAATCCTTGGAGCTCAGAGTCGATCACAAATGGTCTCAGTTGGAGAGATTTCTGCTCTCAAGACTGTGTTTGTACAAGTACTGGATCAAAAAACTCGTATACTATCTGCTCGGTGCGCTCTCACTTTTCACGAAACTCTGCGCGTTGAGCCGGGCCGACGATCTGCGTACTTGTCCCACCAGCTCTCTGCCCTATAGGTTTAAATACGAGGATTTTATCAGGATTCTCCTCAAATATTCGATCGAGCCCCTCGAGAGATTCGCTCATATCGATAGTATCGAGTACTCCAGTAGCGTCTTTCGCAAGCTCGGTAGGGATAGTGCGGTTATTCACTGCAAAGAGTGAAAGCGATCGGTCAAGTCGGCGAACATCGGGTCCTATTACTACCCCTATATTTGTAGGATCTGCGTAGGGAAGGCTCGTTATCGCAAAAGCATCAGGAGACTGCTCTTGGAGAGCTTGGAGAGTAGTGGAACAGGCTCTTGAGCTGAGTACCCGCATCCCAAAGTTATTGGTAATTGGCTCGGATCTCTCTATTGGGAGAGTATATACACTTTTTCCAAATACTTTTTGGAGCTCTTGTCTCACAGGTATAAAATCAGCACTTTCGAGCACTCAACGATCACTTGCAAGGACGATTTCAGATACACCGAGAGAAAGGAGTTTTTCAGCTCTCTGTCTCATTAGGGGCATTAAAATAGATGATGGAGTGAGAAAAGCTCCTCCACAGTTGAGCACTGCTTCGTAGGCGCGTGTAGCTTCTCAGTCGAGATTTGGGAGGACTTCTGCGGTGATTCCAGGGTATGAGAATATCTGCGAGGGTCGGGTATCGGATAACATAGATGGTAAATTAAAGATTTGGGAGATAAAAAAAGAACTCTCGGTTGGAGAGCTCTCTATGGATTTGATGGTCAAATAACAAGGGTCTCCAAATATATCAAAAATGAGCATAAAAATACCAAGTAAGGGCGGGAGTAAGGAGAGTGAGAGATGACATATTGAGTAAATAAAAAGCCCCAGTTACGGGGCGAAGATGATGCAAATCATTACACAGTAAAGCCCCTCAAATTACTGAAGAAATACCAAGTGTGCATAAGGGATGTGCGGTTGCTCATGGATTTAAATGTATTGATACTCTCGTTTCTGTCAAAAATTTATGCTCGCCTGCGGTGATTTCGGCCTCCTGGTCGTCCCATGAGATATGCCTCTTGGTCAGTATCCATATCAGTGAAATCATCTACAATTTCCTTAAGTTTTGCTGAGGTAGTGCGTCCAAAAGCTATGACCTCTACTTGAACTCCAAAGGTAGATTTTAGGTGCTCAACGAGCGGTACATAGTCTCCATCTCCGCTCGCAATAACGATAGCATCGAGTCTTGGAGCCAGCCTGATAGCATCGAGAGTTATTCCTACATCCCAGTCTGCCTTTTTACTTCCATCAAAAAATATTTGCAGGTCCTTGGTCTTAGTCTCTATTCCTCGCTCATTGAGTGCCTCAAAGAATCCTTCTTCATCGGGGGAGTCTGACTTTACTACATATGCGATCGCGCGTACGAGTTCACGACCGGCAGCTGCTTCTCCGAGGAGTGCTGCAAAATTTACTCGTCTCGAGTAGAGACTGCGCGCTGAGTGGTAGAGGTTATTGGTGTCGATCAAGAGAGCTACTCGCTGATGCGGATGTTTAATGATGGTCATAAAAGTAGTATATCTGTTTGAGCAAGTCTATCAATACAAGCGAAAGTTTGCTAATTTCTTTAAAATTTCTTTTGTTAATATGGTTATGTAGATAAATTAGAAATCAATTATTACATCTAAATCATGAGCTGTGACTTACTAAGTGCGATATGTAATCTTATTACAACAGATATATCCGCTGTATCCCAAGATTCCCATTCTTCAAATCGAATAAATTCTGTTTGAGAGTCTTTTGAGTGATTCGTAAAAGATATGTTTAGTAATACTTTGGCTATATCTAGTATGGATGAGAAATTGAAGGCATATGCCGATCACTTTTCTTATCTTTGAAATCAGAATAATCCACCTGATATTATGATTCGAGGTGGTGATGCTATAGAGGTTAAAAAGATTCAATCTCGAGGATCATCAATCTCTCTAAATAGTTCTTATCCGAAGAATAGACTTTATAGTGAAAGTACACAGATTACAAAAGAATGTAAAGAGTGCGAGGATTGGGAGCAAAAGGATATTCTATATATAATCTGAGTGTGTGAGAAAGAGAAAATTCGTTCTATATGGCTTGTATACGGCGATTGTTTTGCAGCAAATAAAAGTATTTATGAAAGAGTAAAGTCTACAATTTCAGAGGGCTTAACTACCTTAAACCTAGATCTATCCACAACAAATGAACTCGGAAGGGTGAATAAAGTTGATCCACTTGGAGTCACTTATTTGCGTATTCGATGAATGTGGGGAATAGAAAATCCAGATAAGGTTTTTAGTTATCTAGAAATTGCTCAATCTGAAAACTTCTCGTTGAATGCACTCATGCTATGAGAGAAGTATGCGTCTTTTTCTCAAGCATCGCGCTCAAATATTGAAAATCTTTCTGATGTTCGATTGAAAAAGCGTAATGTTTTGATTAAATCACCAAACAACTGAGTAGATTTACTAGATTGAGTACTTATTAGCTTTACAAAATAATATGAAAATAGCTTCCTTCTTTTCTGGTGCTGGCTGACTTGACAGAGGTTTCCAGCTTGCTGGGTTTGAAATTCCTTGGGCAAATGAATACGATCCAGTAATCTGGGAAACGTATGAGGCAAATCATCCCCATACTTTTTTAGATAGGAGAAGTATCCTAGAAATAGAGTGAGATGATATACCAAGCGTAGAGTGATTTATAGGTGGACCTCCGTGTCAAAGTTGGAGCGAAGCATGAGCCGGAAGATGAATCGAAGATAATAGAGGTAAGTTATTTTATGACTATATTCGTCTCCTGAAAGAGAAAAAGCCTAAATTCTTTTTAGCGGAAAATGTTTCTTGAATACTCCATCCAAAACATAAAGAAGCATTCCAATGAATACTTCAAGAGTTTTACGAGGCAGGATATAACATCTCCTGCAAACTTTTAAATACAAATGATTATTGAGTACCAGAAGATAGGTTGCGAGTCATAATAGTTTGATACCATAAAAGTTTAAATAAAAGCTTTGAGTTTCCTACACCATTATCGTATAAGCCGAATTTAAAAGATGCAATAGGAGATTTGGATGAGGCACTTCCTGCACTCAAGGGAAATAAAACCAACGGAGTGACTCCAGGTATTGATAATCATGAGTATATGACTGGTTGATTCTCGACCATGTATATGTCACGCAATAGAGTGAGATCATGGAATGAGCCCTCTTTTACTATTCAGGCAGGATGAAGGCATGCACCTATTCATCCAAAGGCTCCAAAGATGACTTTTATAGAGCAAAATACGAGAATATTTGTAAAATGAAAAGAAGATCTTTACAGACGACTATCCGTTAGAGAATGTGCCAGAATACAAACATTCCCAGATGATTTTATTTTTAAATATAGTAATATCGCTGATGGATATAAAATGATTTGAAATGCTGTCCCCGTAAAATTTGCATACGAGTTGGCTCAGAAAATCATGCAAGACCTCACAGTTGATAGAAAAAGAGTTCAAGTTGTAGGGCAGACTAGGACTTCAGAAAAAGAACTGCTAGTTTCAGTATAAGTAAACTTCTTACACCGCCTTCGTCGTAATTACCTGCTCTTCAAAGTACGACGCAAGTACTTGGATCCCAACATGCTCACTCGAGGCAAAAAATAATCATGTCCCTACCGAGGCATTCAGGAGAATATATTTCTCTTGTTCAGTGAGTTTAAAGATATTCTGGAGTACATCTATTGACGCTGGAGACTGTTTGAGGAGGAGTTGTATGGATGAGTTTGTGACGATTGCTTTCCCGTAACTCGAAGCCATAAAGTCCTCTACATCTTGAGTAATGGTCGTTACCCCGAGACCGTATTTACGAGCTCGTTTTACGAGACCAAAGAGGAATTTTGCCGAGTCTTCATGTTGCATAACATTCCAGGCCTCATCGACAACCAAGACTCGTTTTTTGACCGATGATCTTGTTATATTCCACACATATCCGAGGAGGATATACATGGCAACTGGCCGGAGAATATCATCGAGATCTCGCACAGAGAATACTACGAGTCCCTCTCCGAGTGAGATATTAGTCTGCTCAGAGAATACTCCTGCAAATACTCCATATACATACTTTTCAAGTCGCTCAACGAGTGACTTCGCGCCATCCATGGTCTCTAGCACTGAGTAGAGATCTTTCATTACGGGGATTTCCTTTCCGATTATATCGTCATCTGTATAGGTGATTCCCTTCAGAGAGTATACGGTAGTGAGAGCTTTCTCGAGGAGTGCCTCTTCGCTCGGAGTACATTTTCCGAGCATAAGATTCATGAGTCCGATGAGGTTGATGATCGCTCCACGCAAGAGGTCACCTGGCTTTGCCTCAGTATCCTTGAGTGCGCGAGGGAGATCAAACGGATTGATGCGCTCGTCAGAGTTGAGATTGATATTGAGGTAACTTCCCCCGACCGTATTTACCAGAGCTTTGTACTCATTTTCTGGGTCGATAACGATCACATCTGTCCCGAGCATGAGGGAGCGCAGTATCTCGAGTTTGACGGCAAAAGACTTTCCTCCTCCTGACTTTGCAAACACCACCATATTTGCATTTTCTGTCTTAAATCGATCAAATATTATGAGCGAATTGTTATGTGTATTGATCCCATAGAGAATCCCATCGTCCTGAGAGAGTGACGCACTCGTAAATGGAAAAGTCGTAGAGAGCCCCTTAGTGGAGATATTCCGATATACTCCAACTTCATCTTTTGCAAATGGACCAGTCGCAATGAAGGCCTGCTCCGTACGCAAGAATGCCTGTTTTGTGAGAATATTTCGTCCAGAGAGAAGGCTATCAAAAGTATTTGAGAGCTTTTTCATGCCGTCTTCAGAGTCCCCGTAGAGAGTTACATAGATCGAGAAGTGAAAATACCGTTCCTGACCACGAGTGAGTGATCCTCGAAGTTCCTCGACATCTTGTATCTGTGCTTCGAGAGCTGGGTCATTGATGAGACCTTTGTCTGCGTTGATCGATCTCTCGGAGTAGAGCTCAGTGAGCCGTTTTTTGAGAAATTTCATCACAAAAGCCCCTTCAATAGGATAGACAAACATCGACATATCAAACTTCACATCCCAGTTGATGAGTGGAGAGAGCCAGTTTCCCTCGAGAAAATCAGGATACGCATAGGTAAATACTGAACGAACGATCGTATCTCCAATCTGTATCTGGCGTGCATCGACCTTCATCATCGAAGG
>JAYWGH010000004.1:0-9953 GCA_043778375.1 bacterium | reverse complement strand
CATACGAGATAAATGTAGCCCGCTTCTAGCCAATGGCTAAAGGCTGAGTAACCACTACTGCGTGGATCTATCAATCCACTTTGTTGAGCAAATCATTTCAAATACTTCAGTATCGAGCGTACTCTTTTACGCGAATTCCTACCATAGGATCATGGTAAACTGTTAACGTGACTGTCAGAATCATCTGTGAGACATATTCTTTCCGAAAGATGTACAAAAATAAGGTCGAGCAAATCCTCTATAGCATTATCATTTTGGATTGGCCGTCCCTCCTGTGATTCTACTCCATCGAGATACCCTGGAAATCTAAAAATACTCTGAATCTTAGGTAGGGTATTTCGAAAATTCACTTTAATAGGTTGTTGTGTGACTATTTCAGAAACTCTCACTCATATTTTTCTGAGAGGAGAGAGTTTTGTCCACTTAGTCCAAGCTCCCGGTCGAAAGTCTTCCATCACTTTTGATGGAGAGGAGTCTTCAATTAGACTATAATTTTGAGCGGTTCCTCAAATATGAGGAGCAAATATGGTTCACATGTAGAAATGATGATAAACACAAATATATTTATGTCAACTATGATTGATTTAAAATACTCTCTCCCTATACTTCGCGCATGAAACTCAAAGTATTTGGGTGCAAAACAAACGGGTATTTTGCTCGGCGGTGGATCGAGGAGACAGATTTATATTTTTATGAGAAAATGGGGCAGATTTTATAGATATCCTCTCGTTCGTCGAAGGATGCACAATCGGAGTAACCTTTCGAGGCTAGAGTCAAAACTATATTGAGACTATACAGGAGAGTTTTACACCGCTCACAGGACAAAAAATCGCGAAAAACGAGATTGTACGAGGAGTACTTAGGAGCGCTTAAATTTGGATTTGAAATCCGCCGAGTCTTCTATACGATACCTTGTTATTCCTAAACACTTTTTATGTCTGTACACCAAACCACTGACGCTACATTTGCTGCCGATACCGCTACTGGAGTAACCCTCGTTGATTTTTGGGCAACTTGGTGCGGACCTTGCCAGATTATGATCCCACGACTCGATGAGCTCGCACTCAAGATGGGTGACAAGGCAAAAGTTGTGAAGATGGATGTAGATCAGAATCCTGATACTCCTGGGTCTTTTAACATCATGTCCATCCCTACGATCATCGTATTTAAGGACGGAAAGATGGTAGAAAAGATGGTAGGTACCAAGGAAGTTGCTGAACTCGAGGTGATTCTCGCGAAGCACGCATAGTCACTTTCTTTCAATACATATAAATCGCTCCCTGTGGAGCGATTTTGTTATGCAGGTGAACTGTCTGATTTTATGCGCTCTCGGTGAGTCCCTTTAAACTCTTGGATAATATTGAGGATGTGCCGTGCGTTCTCGAGTGGTTCTGGAGCTATATCCATCTTGAACTCGGAGGTATCAGAAGCTGTTCGGATCGTTACTGAGCCAAATCCGAGAAGATTTTCGAGGAGTCCCCGCGCAAAACCATTCACCTCCTGCACTTGATCGAGAGAACACTCGCGTACCGTACGATTAAGAAATGAGAGCTGCTCAATCCCGATAATTCGCTCATTCGTCACTATATAAAAGTCGAGCTCGTTATCCACCCAGTAGACAAAAATAAACAGTGAGAATATCATCGTAAATCCTATGAGCATTAGGCTAAAAAGCGCCCCGGAAAATATCACCGACATATGCGACTGGAGAACCATCCCTAGGATCACGAGTCCGAGCATGAGAGTAATTTGTCCACCAGTGTATACAAGGGTTATCCAGTGCCTGTGGAGTGAGTACTGGATTTTTTCTCCAGGGCGGAGATTGCTAATCTCTAGGTGCTGAGGGATCATGAGAAGATCGAGAGAGGGTAATATTTGGTTTTTTACAGTAGAGGGGTGTCAGTATAGAGGTGCGTGGCATTGACTCGAGCTTACCAAGGCTTTTTTGATCCCAAGTATGCTTCAAGTGTATACCAGTTTGTCAGGTTGGCAACTGGAAGCGTGACAGTGAATATGTACGTAGAGCCTGATCAAGACTCTGTAAAGAGTCTCTGAGCTCAAGAGGTCCACCCGATGATCACACAAATATATACTCACTTGCATTTATCCCTATGGCCATGGGGTACGCATTCCCTGTGAGCTCCCAGTACTCAAAAAGTGTGAGTCACACAAGTAGCACACCATAAACAAGTGAGAGCGTCCCCAGGGTGAGCGTAACGATGCGCCCACCAGTAAACGATGCAGGACCAGTCACGGCGTAAATAGTCTTCAGCTCTGCAACGGTAATATTCTGGCTTCTCAAAAACTCCTCAAGAGAGGAGAGGAATTGCTCATACTCATTGCCTGCCATCAGGATACTCGTTTCTGCTACTGGGACGTGTTCAGCATCGAGAAGAGTGAATATGGTGCCCTCGGGAAGTACGCTATTTATGAGGAGGTACATTTTACTTGATCACAAATTCAGCATTGAGAACGTAGAAGAGCGTTGCTATGAGTTGACCCCTACTATTTTTGACCTTGAGGGCAAGCGAGCCACCGTCTACGCCGTACTCTATACGAGCTCAAGTCTCAATAAGATACACATTTCCATCACGAGCAACTCCAAACACTGGCTTGCGGTCGGCACCAGTGATATATACTCCAGCAGGGAGAGAAGTGGCATTTGGGCTATTTTTCACCACTTGATAGGTATCTTCAGGAATGATTGCAAGGCCATTTTTAACACGAGTGCGAGCGTCGGCTATATCTTGTACTCCTTCTATACTTGCCCGATCGCTGAGGGCTATTGCCTGGGTATAGAGTACACGTCCTGACCGCTCGATTGATATGCTCATGGGCTCTGTGCTCGTAGCACCAGCAACTCAGAGTGAAATACCTGAACCTGTAAGCGTAACGACACCGGTTCGCTCGTTGATGCTTGCAAGTGGAGTACCGTTTTCTTTGAGTACGAGTCCTGATCCAGTACCGAGCGTTGTAGTAAACGCTCACGACGCAGTGGTGAGGAGAGTGGCTCCTATCGGATCAATGAGTCCATTTCGAAATCTCACGATATCTACCCGCTCGCGCTCCAGGATCTCATCAAGAGCCCCTTGAATAACAGCACCACTCTGACTCTTGATCGTCGGTATCGGAGCGTAAATAACGAGCTTTGACTCACGAGAACTGGTATTCCCTGCTTCATCGATCGCCCAGATCTTTACTGGTCGCTCTCCAATCTTGTCCTGAGCTGAGATCACTACACTGAGACCTCCAGATCCACGACGGATAACTCCCGCCCCTGTATCTGAGTCGCGATCGTTGTCTTTTTTGCCATCTCCATCTCTATCCTGTGTAAGGTCCTCATCAATGTAGACCTCTTTCACTCCCGAGCTATCCGTAATACTCTGAGTAAAGCTCAAGCTCCCTGAGAGATAGACTGGAGCCCGCAGAGGCTGAGTGAGGGTGATGAGTGGTCCTTCGCGGTCTGCCTGAATCTGTGGAGAGAGGAGTCTAATCTGCGTACGAGTTGGATTTTTATCGTTGATGGTCACGAGACTCCCGTACTCCCAGCCATTTGGATGCGAGAGACTCACTGAGTAATTTTTCGCCTTCGCACCGAGTCCATATACTTGGTAGAGAGTAGGACCATTCATGGCCACATTTGTACCATTGTAGTACGCTATATCGAGACGAGTGCTCGGACGATCAAAACTGATATCTGCTCACTCAAATACGGGATATCCTCGCAGATTTGCGAGATCTACCGTGCGTGGAGTACGGCTCGTATTTGGAGTGAGTAGGAGTCCAGCTCCAGAGAGAATCTCTATATCCATAGTCGTCTCAAACCTGAGCTCACGACCCTCGCCGAGAGAGATAATCCCGAGTGAGCCATCGGCGGTATTAGGAGTGGCGATGTCGGCATACTGATATTTGATACGAGCCCCACCAGAACTACTGTAGAGAGATTTACCAGCGCTCATGCGGATCTTCTCCCCGGATCAAAGCACTCGGTAATCCGGTCCGAGCATACTCGCCTCACCCCGCCCACTTTGGTAGGTAGCAAAGGCCTTCCATACGGTGAGCCCCTTTGTGGTAGTACTCTCTATGAGCTCACTCTCAAGAGTTGGTACGAGATCAACTCGAGTCGTCCGAGTTGTCGGCTCTATGCGGGCGATAGACTCACCTCCTAGGAGTCGCGTATAGCGATCGATATAGTCATAGAGTGTAAGTGCCCAGAGATTTTGCGATGGATCACTCGGTGCAAAATCAAACTGTATCTCACCAGACTTCGCGAAGCGCTCCTCAAACTGGTTTGGCGCTGTTGGGGTAATCACTTCTCCAAGAAGATCTTTGAGAGAGAGAGTACTGATACTCTGGGTGCTTGGACGAGTACTCGAGTTTCCGAGCTTACTCTTGAGATAGAGCGCTCCTGATACAACGTATATATACTCAGTTGCTCCATTCCCTCGGCGATTGACCTTGACGGCACTCGCCCCCTCAGCGAGATCATCTGTATAGTCAAAGAGGCGGATCTGGCGGGCATTATCATAGAGATAGATACCTCGGTAGATGTTTTCAGCTGGCATACTCGAGCTCTGTGTACTCTCGCCTGCAGCAAAACTCGCCTGCTGTGATCGGATACTCGCCGAGAATCTCTCGGCTCGCTCGAGGAGCTGAGCGCTCGCGGCATTGACTCCAGGGTCTCAGGCAGGGGTGTCGAGCGCGAGGTACGCATCTGCAAGCTTGGAGTTATAGACACTAAAATCTGGTACCTCTGAAGCGGTACTAATCGAAGTCTCTGCGTCGATGAGAGTAGCGTTTGCTCATGAGGTGTCTCTGCTCGGCTCGCCAGTAATCGCCTCTCGCATACTAAGGGTCCCTGCTCGCACTCCTGCAAGACGAGATTGTATAGCAGTCGTCTCTGCAATCTCACTCTCGATGAACCCAGTTGCGAGCTTAAACTTTGCAGCATTATCGGTTTTGAGAGTTTGGGCAAGAAGTGCTGCCTCATTATCTGCTCGATAGGCAAGACCTGCTCGCATATCCTGTACGATCGCTGCCTCATCGGATCCAAGTGGTACTATGAGCGCTGCGAGCTCCATCTCTAGGAGATCTCGAAGCTCACTAAACTCTGCATTACTATTGGCTGCCTGTTGCCCTGATCGAACCGTCGATATAAATGCTCTGGCAAGGTACTTGGCACTGTTCTCAAGACCGATCTTATTACTCAGATCGATGCGCTGATCTCCAGGATTAAGTCATCGCAGATCGATATTTCCAGGAATTCCTCCCGCAGGATTTGAGAGAACGTTCGTCATATTCGCAGTGAAGCTACTCACGGGCTCAAACGTTGCTCTCGCCATCTCGAGGAGAAAGTCGATCTGAAACTCAAAGTTTACAAAGGTTGTCACCTTGATCGCATCGACAAAACTCGCATTAAACTGAGGGAACTCGATATTGAGGAAGTCTATTCCGAGCTTTCCTTGGCGCTCTGTGATCTGTGCTATCTGATCTCCAGCTCTCCACTCAGGGACAAATGGATTTGAGCGCATCAGACACATCACCTTTGCGACAATTTTTAGGATATTGAGAGTAAACTTGATCGATCCAAAGAGTTTTGGAATCGTTGGTGGAGGTGGAAGCTCGGGAAGCTTGATCGTCGGGAGAGATGGGAGATTTGGGAGCTCAGGAAGTGGTGGGAGAGCGGGAAGTCGTAGAATTCCAGGGAGTCCTATACCAATCTTTGGAATAGTGGGGAGTGAAAGATTTGGAAGCCTTGGGAGAATAAGCGGGGTAGGAGTAAAACTGAACTCGGGCATAGGAATGCGAAGCCCCATTCGCACATTGTGGAGGTCAAGGATGATATCTGGCCACTTTGGGAACTTTATGATCGGTAGTGGTGGTATAATCGCACTAATGAGCTTGAACTTAAACTGTTTTGCATCATGACGCTCATTGCGACATACTCCACACTCAGCGTCGTATTTGTAGAAGAGATCTGGGATGAGTTGATACCCTTTGAGGATATTTTTAAGAAGCTCGCTAAACTCCACCCAAGCCTTAAATTTTGCAGCATTACTCGTAATAAACGCATCGAGTATTGCTTGAATAGCGGTAACGTTACAGAGAAGTTGTCGAGCATACCGCTCTTTCCAGGAGAGATATTTTGCGAGCTGATCTGGAAACTTCTTATAGGCTTCAATCATGCGAATATTCTCATCGATCCCACTCACGAGAGATTCAGCCTCGACAATCACCGACTTATCAAGTCCATCCGCAGTAGCTGTAGCTGCGTAGAGTTTCTTCTTTGAGTCTATCTCCCGCTTCCACTGATCCCTCGTAGCCTCGTACTCCTTTTTCATCTTACTGAGTTCTTCTCCGTTGATATCAGGATAGGTGACATTGATCGGTGATGGCTCAAATCGTATGAGGGGAATACGACTCATAAACTCATACGCCGCCTTTACCCCCGAAATCGTCCGTCCTGCCTCAGTATTACCAAGTACAGGTTCTCCATTTGTGGCTCACCCCTTGTAGGAGGATTCGAGTTTGTCAGTGAACCCAGACCACTGCGTATCAAGTGCACCTCGAAAGTCTGGCTTGATAATGTAGAGTGTTGGGAGACTCGTAATCTTATTGGAAACTTCCTCCAGTTGGCGATTAACCCAGTCCATGATGAAGTCAGGAAACGCCGAAACTCGCTCGTGTTGGATTTTTTCGATCATACCACGGTCAAAGCTCTTGATCGCTTTTGGATCAATACTCACATTGAAAATATCTCCTTGACCGCCTGGTGATCCGAGTGTAAGGAGTGGTCCTGGTCTCGCACGTAATCCTCATCGACCAGCGGCATTCTTAAGTATATCACTAACAAAACTCGCATTCTGTCCTCCACTGCGAACATAGCTTGCGATAGCTCGCTGCTCACTCACTCCGAGGAGAGGATACTGATCTCGATCATTCCCTCCGAGTGGATTTCGACAAGCTGCTGCATTTACCGTACCACTCGCGTCGAGTGATCCGAGGTCTGCAATATTTCCATCCGACCCATCATCCGTACAAGCATTGAGAGGCTTTGCAGCAACGATACAGTTCCCGCCTGGTACTAGTGGTGAGACTCCACGAGGAGGGAGATTTCCAACGGCTTTTGCAGGTCCTCCATAACAAGCAGCTATCCCAACAGCTCCAGTAAGAGTTGGGGTTACAAAGAATCGAAAGTAGTTAGCAGGTGACCAAGTACCGAGAGATCCTCCAGGACTCTCACCTATACACCCAGGACCACCTGAAGCCGCAGGATACGGGAGTGGAATACAAAATCTTCAAATCTTTCGAAAATTCAGCATAGAGAACACGGGGCGCCCACTATCTACCGTGAGTGGCGATATAGGATTTCCAAGTATTACTGGAGCTGAGCCTGGAGCAAGAGGTGCCCAGTTCATTGGGAGAGCGAGACAACTTCCTCCCCCAAATCCACAACCAAGCCCCTGGACAATAGTATCTATTCAAGCATTAATCCTATCTACATTTACGCTCGACATACCTGATATATCTACTGTCCCCTGGAGTCCTCATGCTGTGGAGTAGCGAATAGTATCCCCTCCTCGTGGCTCCTCAGTATCTGGAATACCTGCAGATGAGTTTATGAGATCAGCCTGAGTTCCTGCCATACCAAAGTGTCCAAAAGTAGACTTTGTGAGGAGCTTCCATCCTATACCAGTTACGTTTGTACCATCCGAAGTAGGATTTGAGACCTCAGTGATATTAATTGAACAATCCTGCCCAGTAGTAGTATCCTTGCCAATTGCAACAAATCTAAATCTCCCCGTAATATCAGAGAGGTCCTCGATCTTGAATCCTTGCTCAAACCCACGGATACTCATCTCTGCTACATTCTCAGGCTTTGTACACGCGGGAGGTATATCACCATCTGCAGGTATCTCACCAGAGTGAATAGCATTTGGTCGCTCAGCTTTACACCCCGTCATAGACTCAGGTGGGAGAAGGGGGATATCTCCCGAGAGAGAAACTGGATTGCTCTGGACGAATCCCTTGGTACCATCGAGGACAAGTCGTCCGATCTGAAAAGATTTTCCATCAATTACTCCGTTTGATGGTGATTCACGAAATACGAGAATACCATTTTTGGTAGGATCCCAAAGGGTCGACTTTATCTCGTTTGGTCCTCCAGCTCAGGAGAGAAGATCTATGTAGTCGGATTGTCCGTTGCCATTGAAGTCTGTAAACTTCCCTTCTTTTGTACTATTTGGATCCTGAAGCTTGGTGATCGTCTTGATCGTTCGTAGGTAGCTACGAGGACGAGGATCTACACTCTTCCAGAGGATTTCTTCATCTCCACATACAGCATTTGCATTCATACTCACATCTCCGTATGGATCATCTGTCTCGAGTACTCCGACCTTAAACTTTCCGTATCGCACCGCGTTCGCGATGAGCTCATACTTGAGGGTGAGGGAGTTTTTAGCTGCGAGAGTGAGCCCATTGAACTGATAGTCAAATATCCCATCCGTGAGTGGAAGGAGTGTACCAGAGCTCGTGGCTCCTCACTCCATAGTGAGGCGAGTATTTTCGCTCGGCTTGAATACTCCACGATCGTAACTATCGAGATAGCTCATATTTGTGCGAGCTACTGACCCCAGATTTGCGATCTTGATACTCACCTCGATACGATCTCATGCCTGGAGAGTCCCCCCATTTTTGTCCGTAAATGAGCGCTCTACCTTGAGATCCTCTCCTTCAGCAAACTCCGATCTAATATAGGTTTTACGATCCTCGAGGGTAGTGTTATCCAGCGCCTGAGTATTGATACTGCCTGCAGCCCCGAGAGCAGTCGTGGTAGTGATGGCAGTATTTATCTGCTCTGCAAGGGCAGCATTTGGAGTCCCGGGATTATTTGGGTCGTCCCCGAGGGCTCGAGTGAGTCGCTCAGATCTTGCAGCAGCAGGACTCGCAACCGTACGGGTCGTCGTTTGCATGTAGTAAATCTTGGAGTCAAGAAGCCGCTTTTGATCGGCAGCTGAAAGGGTGCCTTCATTTGCATCACTCGCCGTACTCTCTCGCACATAATCAGTCTGTGTCGGTGCTGCCTGGATCTCACGAATACCATCCCATCTGAGTGCCCCTCCAGTAGAGAGTACCCCCCCACCGAGTTTGAGGCCTATATTTTTATCGAGATTTTTGCGAGTAAAGTAGAGCCCTGTTGCGTCAGTCGATCAATAGAGAATATTGAGCTCACCCGAATCATCCGAGATGATGAGATCGAGCCGACCATCCTTATCCATATCAAAGGTTTCGAGCTGCATGATAGCCCCTTGGATTTTGGTATCAGTGCCATCGAGCTGCTTAAGTCGAGTCGGTATTCGTACAAATTTCCCTTTTTGATTTTCGAGGACGATGAGTCATCACTTGGTATCCACCATAACGATACTGCCATATCCTCCGCCTGCAAAGTCCCCCGCCACCTTACGCTCTGGCCCTGCGTCTACGACATAGACCACATACCCCAGGCTTCGGTAAGTGCCATCAAAATTTTGGAGAAGCTCTACTTTTCCGTCATCATAAAATACCGCAATATCCTCTTGTCCATCCTTGTTATAATCCAGAGTCGCACTCGATTCGATCGCACCACCCATCCCATCCGTGAGGCGCTTTCCGAGGGTTCGGTCATAGTTTTGTCAACTAGCGAGCTCAGGGAGTCTCGCTACTGGATCTCCGAGTACGATCATGGAGTAGGTAGCCGCAGCTCGTGACGCCTCTCCCACCGATGCCTGTCCTGCAAACTCAAGAAGCGTATTATTCCCATTTCAAAATCCGATTCCCTTGAGATCTGCATACTGCTCGAGTCCGACCTTGCCCGATGATCCTACGAGGTCTCGATCGACTCACTTTGGTGCATCCTCTACCTGAGAGATCGTGAGTCCACGACTTCCAAAAGATGAGTTTCCGAGGAAGTTTGA
>JAYWGH010000003.1:0-45519 GCA_043778375.1 bacterium | reverse complement strand
CCATCCCGAACACAGAAGTCAAGCTTCGTCGTGCCTATGGTACTGCCGTCTTAACGGTGGAAGAGTCGGTAAACGCCAAGATAGAGGAGGTGAGAAATTTCCTCTCCCGCAATGAATTTACTTCTGCCCGGGTAGCTCAGTTGGATAGAGCAGCAGCCTTCTAAGCTGAAGGTCGTGGGTTCGAATCCCGCCCCGGGCACCATTTCTTTTGGGTCATTAGCTCAGTTGGTTAGAGCGCTTGGTCGACATCCAAGAGGTCACTAGTTCGAATCTAGTATGACCCACCATATACACTATTTCGGGTAATTAGCTCAGTTGGTTAGAGCATCTGCTTTACACGCAGAGGGTCGTAGGTTCGAATCCTACATTACCCACCATTATAATCTTTACCGCTCCTTTCGTCTCGCATGAAGGGAGCGTTTTTTTATGCACTCAACTGAACTCACTGGAGCTGATGTTCCCGCAGATTTTCAATATTTTCGTAGCATCTCTCCTGTATATCGTAAGTATCTAGAGGAGAGTCATATTCATACAGTCGATGTTGGCCCTCAATTTGGTTGGATAAAAGACTTCAAGATTTTTCAAATTGTGAAGTTTGAGAGAACAGACCTTCCACCTACCAAAGAGCTCCTCAAGAGCGCAGGCTTTAAACGTGGACTCGTCCTTTGGATCCCGGCACATACTGATACTCCATGACAATGATGGCGAGAGCTCATGATCCCTGGCGGACATTTTACTTATACAGGGATAGGATACGCATATGAGAAATACTGGATGCGCTGGAATGAGCGTGCCCGGAGAGCTCGTAAGAGGTTTCTTGCTCAGAGCGACGTAGAAATACTTCAAGTAGACGCCGATGCCTTTGTGCAAGCCTTTCGCAATACAAAGACGCAGCATCATTTTAAAGCTGATTACATCAAGTATTACCTGCGAATGCATAATCTTGATGCAACCTCAGTACGGTCTTTTCTCGCTGTATCTAAAACAGAAGGTCCAGTAGCAGGCCTCGCCGTACTGGATACTCTCAATATGAGTACGCATCTTGTAGCCTTTACCAGTAAAAATGCTAAGCTCACACAAGCGGGGACAGGACTCATAGATGCTTGGTACATGGAGTCCCTCACTCAAGGTCTTACTTATATCCACTTTGATCATCTGCGGGATATACATATGACGAGTGATCAGCAGGGTTATACGGATTTTAAACTCAACTTTATAGAGCACACAATTCGGTATCCAAAATGTTACTTTCAGTTTTGGTAAACTCACCTATACTCCCTCCATGAGCGATTCAGATCTTGATGATTCACAAATAGCACTCCGCATTGCGAGTTTGGCAGCTGTCTATACTGCCATATTTTTTATAGGCATATCCATTCTCTCTACATTTCTTACTCCAGGATTTCTCTCAAGTTTTTTTGAAGTTACTGCCCGTGTAGTGGCCACAATTATTGCACTTGGGATGGTACACTCCCGTATTGAGGAGGCCAGAGCACTCACTAATCCTGATCCGATACCCTTTCTCTCAACTATATTTTTCTATGGGATTACTCTCCTTCTCGTATATCTTGGACAGATAGGGTATGTCCTTTTTCACCTTCTTGTGAGTCACAATACCTCGTTCCTTCAAGAGATAAAATTTCTTCTCGGGGTGAGCTCTTTCTCGGGATGAGCGTTTATTACCGCTTTTCTGGGAGCGCATATTCCATATATCGCCTATTACGTAGCATTACGCTTACGTATTACAAGTATTATTCAGGCAAAACAAGCGAAGCCTCACCAATAAAGAATGACCCCAGAAGTTCGTCGCTCGCATAGAGGACAAGATACTGTCCTGGGGCTATGGCTCTCTGTGCAACTTCAAAGCTCACAATTACCTCTCATTGAGCTGAGATACTGAGTACTCTACATGATTGGTCGGTTTGCCCGTAGCGTATCTTTGCTGTGAGAGTTTCACTAACGAGCTCTTGGATTGTAACTCCACTTGGAGATGACCACTGAGATCCAGTACACTCACGAGATAATAGTTCAGGAGCATTCTCAGGACCAACAATGAGGGTATTATCCGTGGCATTTTTCTTTAGCACAAAAAGTGCTGGCCCTCCACCTATCTCTATACCACGACGCTGTCCAATTGTATAGCGGTGAATTCCCTGGTGTATGCCGATTTTGATCCCCGTAGTGTCGAGTATATCACCATATTTATCATTTATACGAGATCCGAGGAAATCTTGCATTTTTACTTTTCCGATAAAACAGAGCCCTTGGGAGTCCCTACGAAGAGCATTTGGGAGTCCTGCATCGAGGGCAATCTCTCGTACCTGAGCCTTGGTGAGGTGTCCAATTGGGAAGAGCGCAAAAGCGAGCTGTTCGGGAGAAAGCCTGGAGAGGAAATAGCTTTGATCTTTGAGGGAGTCGGCACCTTTCAAGAGCTTTTTATCTACTATCTGAGCGTAGTGCCCCGTTGCGATTTTATCATATCCATACTCGCGGGCTTCAGCAGCGAAGAGTTCAAATTTGATGAGGTTATTACACAGTACATCTGGATTTGGGGTGATACCACGAGCATATCCCTCGTAAATAACAGAGGTGATTCGAGCCTCGTACGCCTCGCGGTAATCAAAAGTAAAAAAGGGTATTTCGAGAAATGCAGCGACTTCTCGAGCGACTTCGAGATCAGCGCGGGTTGTACAATCTGGATCATCTGTGAGATAATTGATCATAAACCCAGCGTGCACCTCATGCCCTGTTTTTTTTAACAAATAGGCGGATACTGCTGAGTCTACCCCACCCGAGAGTCCTACGAGGATTTTCATACGTATGATAAAAACCAAGGGAGGGCCTCATCCCAGGAGTCTACTCGGTGGAGGTGAGGATGAGTTTCGCTGCGAGAGAGATTCCAAGGTCTGGGAATGAGAGCACAGGGAATAGATTTCTCTGCCACAGAGAGTGCATAGTCGATATTATCATCGATCATTGCTACTACGCCGAGCTCTTTACAGATATCACCTTTTGAAACAGTACCTGCGTCAATACGCTCCCCTAGGAAATCTATAGTACTAAAAACTCCTTCAAAGTGATGGTGCATCCACTGGGTTGTCATTTTCTTCGTTTCGATACTACGAGCAGTGATAGCATGGATTTCAAAGTGCTTTGAAAGAGTTTTGAGTGCTTCCTGAGATCAGGGGACAACGCGAAGTATCTCGAGAGATGCTCGATCAGAGAGCTCTCTTTTGTAAAAATCTCAGAGTATTTTCCTATCTACAATAGGAAATCCAGGGATTAAATAAAGATGAAATGAGTTCCAGTTTTCGTAGTGTGGCGCACTCAAACCCTGACTCACCATAACCTCTCGTGTCCAAATACCCGTGGTACAGAGCACATCATCGATATCAATACCTATTTTTGGAAGTGCCATCTATACAATATTACCAATACCCTCTGCGCTGTCATCTATTACCTTCATAAAATAGTCTTCAAGTGACCCCTTCATACCCGCCACCCGCTTGTTCGCAACAATACTTCCAAAATGGATGATCGCAAACTCATCACAAATAGACTCTACATCTGAGAGAATATGCGTATTAAAAAATACAGTCGTCCCATTCGCGCGGAGCTCCAGGATGAGGTCTTTTACCATTTTGCGCCCTATCGGATCAAGCCCACTCATTGGTTCATCGAGAAAAACAATACGAGGTTGATTGATGATTGCTTGTGCGAGTCCGATACGCTGTAACATCCCCTTTGAATATTTTCCAAGGAGCTTGTCACGACCATGATCGAGTCCCACTTTTGTAATGAGCTCGTCGATACGAGCTTCAAGCTCTGCTTTAGGGATATTAAAAAACTTCCCGTTAAACCGCAAGAACTCTCGCCCAGTGAGGTACTTATAGAGGTAGGTATTTTCTGGCATAAACCCTATTTGTGCTCGTGCGGCAATAGAGAGACCTTCCTCACCAAAAACCCGTACAGATCCTGAGTCTGGAGAGAGGAGTCCAAGTATGCACTTCATAGTGGTAGTTTTGCCAGCGCCGTTTGGGCCAAGAAACCCAAAAATCTCGCCCTCGGCTACTGAAATGCTCACCTGTTTAAGAATATCTTTTTTGTCGAGACGTTTACAAACACTCGAGAGTTCGAGTATGGGAGATTTTTCAGGAGTTTTTTTCATATCCATATTGTACAAAAGTGCGCCGAGTTGCAAAATCGATTTGAAACATGAGTTTCTTTGTTTACAATAGAGAGTTATTTTTAACCAACAACATACTATGTCACAAGATTTTGATTTTACTTATGAGCCAGTAAAGATAGATACTCCCGCTCCAGCTTTTGACCTTCCAGCGTACGACCCTGTCAAGGACGATGACGCTAGAGTGAGCCTTGCCGGTCTCAAGGGGAAGTGGATTGTCCTTTTTTACTACCCGGCTGACTTTACCTTTGTATGTCCGACTGAACTCAAGGACCTCGCAGATGTAAAATCTGAGCTTGACGCCGCTGGAGTTACTGTGCTCGCTGCGTCTACCGATACTGTGTACTCTCACCGTGCGTGGGTAAAACACGAGGGGCTTATGCAAGGCTTTCCATACCTCATGCTTGCTGATCACTCAGGAGCAGTAGCTGATATGTATAATATCTACGATCATGAGACAGGAATTGCTGGTCGAGGGACTTTTGTGATCGATCCACAAGGGATAGTGCGAGTTATTGAGGTAACGAGTGGACCTCTTGGTCGCAATTCGGCTGAGCTTATCCGCCAAATTGAGGCACTTCAGTTCATGGCGTCAAACCCAGGTGTTGCCTGTCCAGCAAGATGGAAGAAAGGAGCAAAGACGCTTACTCCATCTATCAAGATAGCAGGAGAAGTAGCACAACAATTGCAATAATATCACCCTAAAAGGCTTGCTCATTGTAGTGGGCTTTTTTGTGTCTGTGGCTTTGCTTTGACAATAGCGCGCAAAGCGTATACTTGGGCACTAATACTTTTACTAGAAAATCGAAGATGCCAGTTGCACCGAATAATGACGATTACTACGCTCAAGTCCCACCCGCAGTATGAGCGACAAGTGAAGGGCAGAAGCCCGCAGGGCTTAAGCTCAAGATAAAGGCAAAAAAACCTCTTGAAATGAGCAGTTCTCTTATAGAGAATACTCCTACTGCTCAAATAGCTGTAGAGGAAAAAAAATCGTTTGTACCAACAATCTCTTTTGAGGCTGCCCCAAAAATAGTACCGAGACCAACGACTCCACAAACTTCTGTACCGAGGCCTACAAGCAGAAACGCTCATCCTGATGACGCGTATGCTCGTAGTCCACGATCTGTAAGTACGAGCGCTCCTGAGGCAAAACGTACAGGATTTGCACTCGATGCAGGGAAGAACTTTAAAGTTCGATCACCACAAGCCCCAAGAATTAGCTTTGCACCAGCTCCAACAAGAGCTCCTGCGCCAGTAACTGGAGTACCACCTGCAGCTGGGAGTCCGAATAAACTTCAAGCATACGCAAAAACACATCAAGATGCGCCAAAACGTGGACGAAATGCTGGCCCAAAGTGACCAGTAACCTATGATAAGCCAAAGAAGTCTCTTCGGACTGTTGGGTGAGCACGGGAGGATGATGGGAAATTTCGTCGCGGAAAAAAGATTGCTCGCGATCATCGAGATCAAGATGCTGAGATGAAGCAGACACTGGTTGACCGTACGGGTCAGGAGATATTTCTCCCTGAGATGCTCACGGTTAAAGAGTTTTCAGAAAAACTTGGAGTTCCTCTCCCAAAGCTCGTTGCTGAGCTCATGAAAAATGGTATGATGGCAACGGTAAATACCAAGATCGACTACGATACTTGTTACCTCATTGGTGAGGGATTTGGAGTAAAAATCAGCAAGGAAGTGAGTACGGACGCCTCAGTGAGCGATATTATCAACGGAAACATCGAGGCACTCCTCAAAAACGATGACCCAGAAAAGCTCGTAGCGCGAGCACCGATCATCTCTATTATGGGGCACGTCGATCATGGAAAGACATCGATCCTCGATTACATCCGCAAGGCACAAGTGGCTTCAGGTGAGGCGGGAGGTATTACGCAAAAGATTGGGGCGTATCAAGTTGAGCGCAATGGAAAAAAGATTACATTTCTCGATACTCCTGGGCACGAGGCATTTTCTATCATGCGATCACGTGGAGCCAAGCTCACGGACCTTGCGATCATTGTTATCGCGGCGGATGAAGGGATGAAGCCTCAAACTATCGAGTCGATCAATCATGCTAAAGAAGCAGAGATCCCAATGCTCATCGCCGTAAATAAGATGGATAAGCCAGGTGCAAACCTCGATCTTATACGTGGACAGCTTGCCGAGCAAGGACTTCAGCCAGAGGACTGGGGAGGATCTACAGTCGTTGTGCCAGTATCAGCTTTCACAGGACTCGGTATCGAGACACTTCTTGATATGGTACTGCTTCTTACGGATATGATGGAGCTACGAGCTCATCCAACACGACCGGCTATCGCGACCGTTATTGAGTCCCACCTCGACGCTAAGATGGGAGCCCTTTCGACGGTACTCGTTAACGCAGGAATCCTGCGAAAGGGAGACTGTATTACCTGTGCCCACATATCAGGTCGAGTACGAGCTCTCAGAGATTATCGAGGGAAGAATATGGACGAAGCAGGACCAGGTACACCAGTACAGGTAGTAGGACTTTCTGAGGTAGTTCAGGGAGGAGATATTCTCCAGGTTATGCCAGACTCAGATACCGCAACAGCTAAGTCGCAACAGTTTTTGATGGCAAAAGGGAAAAAATCTATCCACAACTTTGAGGGAGCCTCGCTCTCACTCCTTATGACTCGTATCAAGACAGGATCACTCAAGCAGCTCAAGATTGTTATCAAGTGTGATTCAAATGGTTCGCTCGAGGCGCTCAAGGCCTCACTTGGAAAGCTTTCAACGAGTGAGACACAGGTGACTTTTATCCACTCATGAGTGGGAGAAATTAATGAGTCCGATGTACTCATGGCAGGGACATCTCGAGCACTTCTTGTGGCCTATAATGTGGGGGTAAATCTTCATGCTCGCCAAACGCTCGCAAACTCACAGATCGAGTTCATTGATAAAAAAGTTATCTACCATATCATCGAGCGTGTTGAGGCAATAGTTACTGGGATGGTAGATCTCAAACATGAGGAGGTTGCAGTCGGTATTGCCGAGGTAAAAGCAATATTTTTTACCGGGAAAGACAAGCTTATTATTGGTATGTGAGTTCTTGAAGGAGTAGCCGAAAACCGAGCAAAGGTACGGGTCGTGCGAGGTGGTGAGAAGGTAGGATCAGGCGAGGTTATGAATCTCAAATCAGGCCCATCTGATGTACATGAGATAGAAGCTGGGAGTGACTGCGGTATCAGCTTTCGATGAGATATCAAAATCGAGGTTGGCGACCGTATAGAAATGTATAAAATGGTTATTAAGAAATAATCTCTCTTCCATGATTACAGGAATCGAACTTTTTTCTGGACTCAGTCCAGCTGAGCAGGATACCGTTACGCTTTTTACTCAGGAGCGCCTCATTAAGGCTGGAGAAATACTCTTTCATGAGGGGGATGATGCAAGTGCTATGTACATAGTGAAGTCAGGAAATCTTAAAGCGTTCAAAGATCGAAGTATTGGTGAGCAAATACTCGGGTATATCTCTGTCGGTGAGATGGTCGGTGAGATGGCACTCTTTGACGCGAATGCACCAAAGAAACGTCTTGCATCAGTGCGAGCTGTAGAGGATACCCTCTTACTTGTCATCGTAGACTATGCCATTGTTGATCTCGGACGAAAGCACCCAGTGATCCATGCAAAAATATTTGAGGTAATTCGATCTCGCAGCCAGTCAAATAAATTAAAATCTGTTTAAATTGCGTGCCTCTAACTAAATTGTGAAAATAGATTTGCCAGAACCCACCTTTTGCATACACTACGCAGGCTTCAGCTTTATATAAAACCTGAATATCCAGCATTCAGTATGCCCAAAGAAGACAATATAGAAGTGGAGGGAGTCATTGTGAATACCCTTCCCGGTGCAGTATTTGAGGTAAAACTTCCAGATGATTTTGGAGGAAATGTCATCCAATGCTACATTTCTGGTAAAATGCGTAAGCACTTCATCAGTCTTATTATAGGGGATTCCGTACTGGTGCATCTCACTCCGTATGACCTCACTAAGGGGCGTATCGTATTTCGCAAAAAATAACTATGAAAGTACGACCATCTGTAAAAAAGATCTGCGACAAATGCTCCATTATCCGACGAAAGGGAGTGGTCCGCGTAATTTGCGAGAATCCAAAGCACAAACAACGACAAGGTTAATTTTATTATCACTATGGCACGAATTGCTGGGGTAAATCTCCCAACTGGTAAACACTCTGAAATAGCCCTGATGTACATATTTGGGGTAGGAAGATCTCTTGCGCAGACAATTCTTGATGGTCTCAAGATTGCCCGTAATCGAAAGATCGAAGAACTTACAGAGCCTGAACTTGATCTCATACGAGATGAGCTCAAAAAACATGTTATTGAGGGGGATCTCAGACGAGAAATTCAGCAAAATATTAAACGATTTCAGGAAATCAATTGTTATCGAGGGATGCGCCACAAAAAACGTCTTCCAGTTCGAGGACAGCGAACAAAGACTAATGCACGAACTCGTAAGTGAAAGGCGGTAGCAATTCAGAATAAGAAAAAATAATCGTACCCAACTATGGCACCAACGCTTAAGCGAAGCAAAAAGACTCGTAAAAATATTGCAGAAGGAGTGGTATCTATTACAGCCACTCTTAACAATACTCACGTAGTTGTTTCTGATAAAGAAGGAAATGTTCTCACTTGGGCAACCGGTGGGAGCTCTGGATTTCGAGGAGCACGTGAAGCAACCCCATATGCAGCACAGATTACGAGCGAAAATGCACTCACAAAAGCAAAAACTCTCCACTGACTCGAAAAGGTAACTGTGTACGTAAAAGGTATCGGTACGGGCCGTGAACAAGCAGTACGAGGTGTTATTAATGCAGGCGTAGATCTCATGGCTATCTTTGATATAACGCCAGTGCCACACAATGGATGTCGAAAAAAGAAAGTTCGAAAACTATAATTTACAGTCTCTATGCGATATACTGGTCCAAAAACTAAACTCTGTAGGCGTGAAGGCGTCAATCTTTTCGGTTCTGAAAAGTACGATCTTTCTCAAAACAATCGAAAACCTCTCGGAGCAAAATTCGGAAAAACGTCTGGATTTGGAGTACAGCTTCGTAAGAAGCAGACTGCCAAGCGTATGTATGGTATCACTGAAAAACAATTTTCAAACTACTTTAAGAAAGCGTCTCACATGCAGGGTGTAACAGGAGACAACATGCTCTCTATGCTTGAGCGGCGTCTCGATACAGTGGTATTTCGATCAAACTTTGCACGTACTCCCATGCAGGCCCGACAGTTTGTCAGCCATGCACACTTTACTGTTAATGGTATTAAGGTAAATATACCTAGCTATGAAGTCTCTGTAGGTGATGTAATAGAGCTTCGCGAAAAGATGAAAGAGTCTCCTATATACAAGGGCCTTGTTACAGAGTATGAAGAGTTTAAGAAGCAGAACTCAGGTGCAACTGTATCCTCTACAAAGTGGATAGAAGTAAGTCCTACAAAACTTACCATCACTGTCAAGGCCTCTCCGCAAAAAGAAGATTTTGATCCTACTATAGATATAGGAAAGATCATCGAGTTTTACTCAAAGTAATAGTATTCGTCTTCTCACCCCAAAGGTATGCACATTATTCACAACACGATTGGAGCCCCAAAAATTCTTGAACAGATTGTCACTACAAATGTATCTCGTTTTACTGTACAACCACTCCCTTCTGGATTTGGAGTAACTCTTGGAAACTCTCTTCGTCGCATCATGCTCTCGTCGATTCCTGGATGTCGAGTGACTGGAGTAAAGATGAAGGGAGCCTCCCATGAGTACATGACCCTTCCGGGAGTAAAAGAGAGTGTACTTGATATACTTCTAAATCTCAAGGGCCTTGTTGTCTCGCTCTCAGGGAGCGAGCTCGAGTGGATTCATCTTACAACCTCAAAGTCTGGTAAAGTCACTGCAAAAGCTATCAAAGCAAGTTCAAGTGTCACTATTCACAACCCTGATCTCTACATCACAGAGATTGATCGAGATGGATTTGAGCTTGATATGTCTATTCGAGTCGAGAAATCTGTAGGATATCTTACTGTAGATGAGCTTAAAGCACGGGAAGAGGATGTAAATGTTCTCCTCCTTGATGCAAATTTTTCTCCTGTTATTTCTGTAAAATACGAGACAAAAAGTCAGCGAGTAGGTGAAATGACCAATCTCGACTCTCTGGAGATGACAGTTGAAACAAATGGTATTATGTCTCCAAAAGATGTGGTACGATTCTCCGGAGATATGCTCACCTCTTACTTCTCTATATTTAATGAAGAAGGATTACAAGTAGAAGGTTCATTTATCGGTGACATTAAGGATATACTTGAAAGAGAGAAGATGGAGATCAAGAGTGAGCTTGAGAAAGAGACGTATACACCCATTGAAATTATTGGACTCTCACCACGTACGCTTAACGCACTTGTGAACGGAGAAATTCTCTCTATTGAGCAACTCACAAAATGCACGGAGGCAAAACTCTCTTCAATTAAGGGATTTGGACGTAAAGCTATGAATGAAGTTCGAGATGCTCTTCGCGAGCGCGGCTACAAGCTCCTCGGAGACGATTAATACGATTACTATCAATTCTTATGCGACACCGCGTTAAAAAATTTAAAAACTTCAAAAAGAAAGATCTCGATCATCGCAATGCGATGCTCCGGAATCTTCTTACATCATTTTTCACCCACAAGGCGATGATGACTACTGAGAAGCAAGCTCGAGCAATTGTTGGTGAGATCGATCGCCTTATTAACGTAGCAAATACTGCTCGTGAAGGTCTCGCTATTCGTGAGATTGCGTCTATTCTCTTTACAAAGCAGGCAGGAATAGAGCTCATGACCCAGGTAGCTCCAAAATTTAAGGGACTCACTTCAGGATTTACACGTATTACTCCCATCAAGTATCGCGATGGAGATAGCGCCAAAGTTGTTAAAATTGAACTCGTAAAATAGATATGAAAACTATAATGCCAAAACAGCTCCCTCTGAGCGAACGAAAGTGGTACATCATTGATGCTAAGGGAAAGAACCTTGGACGTCTCGCTTCTTTTATAGCACCAATTATTCGTGGGAAAAATAAAGTCAGCTTTTCTCCACATATGGATAATGGTGACTATGTGATCGTCCTCAATGCAGGAGAGATCACTGTAACTGGAGCCAAGGAAGAGCAAAAGCTCTACCGATCTCACTCACAGTACCTCGGTGGTCTCAAAGAAGTTCCACTCTCTCGCATGCGAAAGAATAAGCCTACTGAGATAGTGCGTCACGCAGTTCTCGGAATGCTTCCAAAAAATAAGCTTCAAAATGATATGATCCAACGACTCAAACTTGAGCGTGGATCGACTCATGGCTACGAGGCACAGAAACCTGAAATCCTTTCATTCTAATATGGCAAAAGAACAATATTTTTACGCAATCGGGCGACGTAAGACATCCTCTGCGCAGGTACGACTTTTCATCGCTCCAGGTGCAAGCTCTATCAATGGGAAACCAATGAATGAGTATGTACATCGTGGTGACCTTTTCTCAAAGCTTCTCGCTCCTCTCAAGACTGCAGGTCTTCAGGATCAGGTAAAGTTTGAGGTAATGGTACAGGGTGGAGGTGAGGCATCTCAAGTGGATGCTATTGCTCACGGTCTCGCGCGTGCTCTTGTACTATCGAGTGAGGATCTTCGCAAGACTCTCAGAGGTGCCGGACTTCTCACTCGAGATGCCCGAAAAGTTGAGCGAAAGAAGCCAGGACTCCACAAGGCTCGAAAGGCTCCTACTTGGTCAAAACGATAATCCTCTTTATACAGTACTATGTCTACAATCAGCCAACTTATCCGAAAGCCTCGAAAGGACAAAGCTCGAAAGAGCAAGTCTCCAGCGCTTATGATGATCAAGAACAACATCAAGCGTATTACTACTCCTCTCGCGAGTCCGCAGAAGCGAGGTGTTTGTACAAAGGTATACACTATGACTCCAAAGAAGCCAAACTCAGCTCTCCGCAAGGTAGCAAAGGTGCGACTTACCAATGGGTATGAAGTTATCTGTTACATCGGAGGTGAGGGACACAACTTACAGGAGCACTCAGTAGTACTTATTCGAGGAGGGCGAGTAAAGGATCTTCCAGGAGTTCGATACCATATCGTACGAGGAGTTCTCGATACACAAGGTGTCGAAAAACGAGGACAGAGCCGATCTCACTACGGAGCAAAGAAGCCGAAAGCAAAGAAATAATATTCCAAACTTACACCTATTATGAGCACCAAAGGGAGCGTTTCTCTCAATATGAAGAATGAGAAACTCATGAAGTTTTCAAACTATGTAATGAAGAGCGGTAAGAAATACCTTGCCCTCAAGATCATTACCAATTGTTTTGAGAAAATTAAAGAAAAGGGTCACGTAAATCCTGAAGAAATTTTTGAGAAGGCTCTCGAGAATGTTATGCCAAAGATCGAGGTACGACCAAAGCGAGTTGGAGGGTCTATTTACCAGGTTCCTCAAGAGGTAAAGCCTCGTCGATCACTTGCACTTGCGACTCGTTGGATTCTTGGATCAGCGAGGGCAAAGTCTGGAGGGGAGTTCTCAAACTTTCTCGCAACCGAGCTCATCGAAGCGTCAGCTGAAACTGGAAATGCAATCAAGAAGAAACTCGAAGTCTACAAGATGGCAGAAGCCAACAAAGCATTTGCACGATACGCAAACAAGTAAATATCTGGGCAATCCCCTTTCTAGAATTAATTTAGTACACTATGGCACATAAGAAAGCCCAAGGCTCCACCACCAACGGACGAGATTCGCAGGCAAAGCGACTCGGGGTAAAAATTTACGGAGGACAACCAGCTATTTCTGGGAATATCCTTATCCGACAAAAAGGGAATACCTTTTGGCCGGGGAAGAATGTTTCTCAAGGAACTGACTTCACTCTTTTTGCTACCGCTCCAGGAGTTGTACAGTTTGAGGAAAAACGTCGAACTCGTTTTGATGGGCGGGTGTACAGAGATATTTATGTGAATGTGGTGTAATCCTCAATAAAAAAATACTTCAGATGTCTGAAGTATTTTTTTGATTTGGATAACTTGTACTAATATTTAACAGCCTTTTGCAATTTTATCGCTGCTGCCATTTTTTCATCTGCTTCTAATTCTGCTATCTGTTGAGGAGTTTTGTATTGTTCCCTGGCCCGCTGGTCTCTTGGTTTAATATACTCGTCCTTTAGATCACATGCTTTTTGTGCGATACTAGGTCATACCATATGGGTTAGAAGTCTTACAGAATGATCTAATGCTGTGCCCTCACCATCTTTTAACCGATTATTCATATTATTGACTGCACTACAAATTGGTCATCTTGTAGTTTCGTTTTGTGACTTTTCTGACATATAGGTTTATTAAAAAATACCCCCGTAGTTTACGGGGGGGGGGGGGCGGTATTGTCAAAAAAATAAACCCCGCCTTCCTCGAGTTGCCCCTCACCCACTCTTGAGTACACTCTCCCCATGAGAATCCTCCGCTACGCACTCCGTAATATACTCCGCTCGTTCACCCTCTCGGTGAGCTCGGTGACCGTGATCGCACTCATGAGCTTTTTGATATTTGTCCTCCTCCTCGTAGAGTTTGTGATGCAGTCGCTCACGCAGAGCGTGAGCTCCCGTCTCTCGCTCTCGCTGAACACTCGAGCGGGACTGACTGCTACGAGCTCTGACATTATTGAGACACTTGGCGCATTTCGGGCGATAGATCCGTCGATACAGGCGGTGTTTACCTCCGCCAAGGAAAACCTCGAGACCCTGCGCAAGCGTGATCCTGAGCTTGCCAAGATTGTAGAGTCCGATGAAGAGAATCCGCTCCCAAGCACTATAGCGGTCAAAAACGTGCCGATTGAGCGCTATGATGAGCTTGATAGTGTTATTCAGTCTCGCTCCAAGAGCTTTGAGCTGAGTGAGGATATCCGGAAGTCCTTTATAGGCTATAAAAATCAGTACGATCGACTTCGTAAAGTAGTACAGGTGCTGCACTCCCTCAGGTACGGACTCTATGGAGTGATAGGATTTTTTCTTTTCTCAGTATTTGTGGTCATATTTCATAGTATTGGGAACGCTGTGTTCGCCTTTCGAGACGAGATCAAGATCACTGAGCTGGTGGGCGGCCAAAAGCGATATATATATGGCCCGTTTCTCCTTCAGGGGATGATATATACGATCGTTGGGCTAGTACTGAGCTTATCTGTATTTTACTTTGGACTTTACTCGCTTGATATCAGTGTATTCCTTGGGACGAATGCTGGACTTGATCAGTTTTTTCGTCAGAGTGCCAGACTTATCGGGGCTATTTGCCTCGTGATTGTCGTCCTCGGAGGACTCAGTGGGCTCGCTTCGAGTTATAAGTTTGTAAAATAATTTGCACGAAGTCCACTTTGCCATATACTCTGCCGCGCACTTTTGGAGCTGTAGCTCAGTTGGTTAGAGCGTCCGCCTGTCACGCGGAAGGTCGCGAGTTCGAACCTCGTCAGCTCCGCCAAAAACAAACTTAACAAAAACATCTTGTGATTGAGCCTCGCTCACTCGCAAGTCTGGGGCCTTAGCTCAGTTGGCTAGAGCGCCTGTTTTGCACGCAGGAGGTCAAGAGTTCGACTCTCTTAGGCTCCACCATTCATTCACGCATTTTCCTCAAGATCCCTCAATAGACGGATCCTCAAGATTTTTGCTGTATCTGTCACTTCTTAGTAATTTACTCTATGGGACTCCGCAACAAGCGCCCGCGTCAGGATAACTACTCCGTCAACCGAAAGGGGAGAAAGTCTGGAAAGAAAATCGAAAATGCTATTTTGCATTTCAAAAAACTTCAAGCTCGTATCGCTTTTGAAGGGGAAACTCTTTGGCTCACGAACGCACTCGAATTTGTAATGAAGAAATTCAAAAAATATTCGATTAACTCTAACAAGATTTAACATGGCACGACTCACCACTCACGCTCACCGAAAAATTAAACGAGCTATGGAGCGAATTACTAAAAAAATGCGTAAAACCAAGCAAAAGTAATTTTTGTAAAAACTGCGTTTTCGCTAAAATATATCCACTTTACATAACTTTCACCCTATTATGGCAACTTACGATCGTTCAAAACCACATTTGAATGTTGGAACCATTGGTCACGTAGACCACGGTAAAACTACTACTACTGCAGCAATTAGTCTTGTACTCTCAAAGAAATTTGGAGGAGATGTATTTGCATTTGACCAGATTGACGCAGCTCCAGAGGAGAAGGCGCGAGGTATTACTATCAACACTGCTCACATCGAGTACGCAACAGATGTCCGTCATTACGCACACGTCGACTGTCCAGGGCATGCTGACTACGTAAAAAATATGATTACCGGAGCTGCACAGATGGACGCTGCGATCTTGATCGTTGCTGCAACAGACGGACCTATGGCACAGACTCGAGAGCACATCCTTCTTGCTCGTCAGGTAGGTGTTCCTTACATCGTTGTGTTCATGAACAAGTGTGACATGGTAGATGATACAGAGATGCTTGATCTCGTAGAGTTTGAGATCCGCGATCTTCTCTCAAAGTATGACTTTCCTGGTGATGATACTCCTGTTATCCGAGGTTCTGGTCTCGTTGCACTCGAAAATCCTACTGACTTTGAAAAGCCTTACGGAGCAAAATGTATTCTTGAGCTTTTTACAGCCCTCGAGTCATACGTACCACTTCCTGAGCGAGCTCTCGACAAGCCATTCATCATGCCAGTTGAGGACGTGTTTTCTATCAAGGGACGAGGTACAGTAGTAACTGGAAAGATTGAGCAAGGAATCATCAAGGTAGGTGATACTATTGAGATCGTTGGACTCCACGATACACAGACGACTACTGTTACTGGAGTTGAGATGTTCCACAAGCTTCTTGACCAAGGTCAGGCTGGAGACAATGCAGGACTTCTCCTTCGAGGTATTGAGCGAGAGCAGGTTGAGCGAGGACAAGTTCTCTCTAAGCCAGGATCTATCAAGCCACATACTCAGTTTGAGGCAGAGGTATACGTTCTTACAAAGGACGAAGGTGGACGACACACTCCATTCTTCAAGGGGTACAAGCCTCAGTTCTACTTCCGAACTACGGACGTTACAGGAGCAATTGAGCTTCCTGCAGGAGTAGAGATGGTAATGCCTGGAGATAACATCAAGATGACTATCGAGCTTGGTCAGCCAATCGCGATGGATCAGGGACTTAGATTCGCTATCCGAGAGGGTGGACGAACGGTAGGTTCAGGAGTTGTTGCAAAGGTTATCAAGTAATATCTTTGAGTAAGGGGGACTTTGGTCACCCTTATGATCAAGACCTTATCTTTTATACATCATGTCTTCTACGAAGGGAAATATCCGAATTACCGTACGGTCGTTTGAGCATAAGCTCATTGATGAGGCGGTTAAGAAAATTGTTGCGACTGCCAAAGACTCTGGAGCTGTTGTGGTTGGTCCTATCCCTCTTCCAACGAAGATTGAGTGGATCACCCTCAATCGATCTACGTTCGTTAACAAGAATGCTCGAGAGCAATTTGAGATTCGACGTCACAAGCGAATTATCGATATCAAAGAACCGACTTCAAAGACCTTGGAGCTCCTACAAACAGTAAATATCCCATCAGGAGTGGGAGTAGATATTAAGATCGCCTAAATATGTCCAGAGTATGTATGCTTACCGGCAAGCGCACCGCCGTTGGAAATAATGTTTCTCACTCCGTTCGTCGAACGAAGCGTAAATTTTATCCAAATCTCTTTTGGAGAAATGTAAAAGATCCCGAGTCTGGAGTGACTCTGCGACTTCGACTTTCTGCGAAAGCGATCAAGACACTCAAGAAGAAAGGAATTCTTTAGGGGCTCTTCCCTCTACCGCCCCGATGGTGGAATGGTAGACACGCAGGACTTAAAATCCTGTTCCCTCGGGAGTATGGGTTCAATTCCCATTCGGGGCACCAAAATATACTCAAAGACTCAAATTTATATTTCAATTATGCTTAAGATTCGACTCTCCCGTGTGGGACGAAAACATGTACCTCTCTACCGTATTGTTCTTACTGAACATACTCAGGCGGCGAAGCATGGATACATTAAGGTTCTCGGTCACTACAATCCTGTCACAAAAGCCCTCGAGTTTGATGCTGTTGAGGCGGCAAAGCATGTAGCAAATGGAGCTCAGTACTCTGACACTCTTGCAAAAGTTCTTAAGAGAGTAGCGTAATGACACCAGTCGATTACGTACGTACTCTTGTAATTCCACTTCTCTCTTTACCTGAGTCACTCGTACTTGAGGTGAGAGACGATGAGCTAGGTACACTCATTAGTATGAGAGTTGACAAAGAGGATATGAAGACAGTGATAGGCAGAGGAGGACAAACAGTGTCTTCAATTCGAACCCTCCTCCGAGTGTTTGGAGGGAAAACAGCTGCTCGTCTCAATCTTAAGCTCCTCGAAGAAGACGAGGAAGCATAACAGCAATCTAGGCCAATATGGGCCTTTTTTCTTTACTTCTGAGCATCTGAAGGTACTCTCTCAGTAAACTTTCCTTTTATGTTTGATATTGCATTCGCGAGTGGCCCTGATCTCATTAACCAATCGTATGAGCTCACAGATATTGTCAGAGTCGGTATAGCTCTAGTAGTGCTTGTATCGGGGTTTATGGCAGTATTGTTTATCATTTGGTGAGGAGTCATGCTCATTCTCTCTGGTGGTAAGGATGAAAAAGTAAAGCCTGCAGTGAATTCTATTCGCTTCGCTGTAATAGGAGTAATAGTGATAATCGTCTCTCTCTTTGTGATCCCAAAGATCGGTGATATCATGGGTATGAGCGTGAGTAAGTATGTTGACCCAAAAGAAATATTTTCGACTATTCAGAGCCTATCAACAAAGTTTTTCGGGAGTGGTTGAGAATCAGGCATTAGTAGGACTGGAACTCCAAAGATTGACGCAAACTTTGACTCATTTTAGAATACTTACATAAAAATTCCCCCGATGTATCGGGGGAATTTTTACTTACTCGAGACTATATGCACGCAGCAATTTGGGCAGTGATTACTTCTCGAGGGAGCATCTCCCCATCTTGCTCGCATTCTATAACATTCCAGTTGGTATACTGAGCCGCTACATACTCAGCAATCTGGATTGCCCACTTGATGTGCTGTGAACTCCCTTCATGGAGATCGATATTCTTCCCACCTTGGATGTATTCGCGCTGAGCTTTTTGTGCAATGAGGCGATGGGACGTAGTGGGTGAGATCTTGAGATATATGACGAGATCAGGCTTTGGAATACCAAATACACTAAACTCGAGATGGTAGATCCACGAGAGGTACGCATCAATCTTTTCATAGCTGTCCATCTTAGTCGCTTGATGGATCATATTTGAGCTCACATACCGGTTTGCAATGACAATGTCACAGGTAGCGAGGAGATGAAGGGCTTCTTTTTTTGCGTCAAAACGGTCGATTGCGTAGAACATACTCCCGAGCTCTGGACCTATTTCGGCGAGTGAGCCATACTCACCATTGAGATACTTACTCACCATAAATCCTGACTGCTCTTTATACCTTGGGAAATCAAGCATCCCTACTTTCTTCCCTTGTGACTCATAGAGAGCTCGGAGGAGCTCTACTTGAGTGCCTTTCCCGGAACCGTCTACCCCCTCGATAACGATGAATTTTGCTTGAGCCATAGATTTGTAAAAGTTATATCCATATAGTAGTGAATAACCGAGAAATTGCGAGGAGAATACGCCGTCAATTGCTTTGCAAAATCCTGTATTTTTCCTATACTAAAAGCCTAATTTCCGGTCTTTTTTTATGTCTCCAGAATCCGACAATACTGAGCTCCCGCTCGATCTCCCTGAAGCCTCCGATGCCCCATCTGGAGAGGAGTCTTCTGCTGAAGAAACAGCTTCCTCAACTACTACACTTGATCTCCCGCTGGGTATCACCTATGAAGGTGACTCGGACCGATCGATTGTAGAGGAAATGGAGAACTGTTATCTCGACTACGCAATGAGCGTTATCGTCATGCGAGCACTCCCGGACATTCGTGATGGACTCAAGCCCGTACATCGCCGTATTCTCTACGCCATGTATGATGGTGGAGTGCGAGCTACTGGTAAACACCGTAAGTCTGCTCGTGTTGTTGGAGATGTCCTTGGTAAGTATCACCCACACGGAGATACCTCGGTATATGATGCTATGGTGCGTATGGCACAGGACTTTTCGATGCGGTATATGCTCGTAGATGGGCAGGGAAACTTTGGATCGATGGATGGAGATGGAGCCGCTGCAATGCGATATACAGAGGTCAAGATGGCAAAGCTCTGAGAGCTCATGCTCGCCGATATGGACAAGGATACGGTTGACTGGCGAGATAACTACGACGCCTCCACCAAAGAGCCGACGGTTCTCCCGACACGAGTTCCAAACCTCCTTCTCAACGGATCAGTGGGTATCGCGGTTGGTATGGCGACGAATATCCCTCCACACAATCTCAGCGAGGTCATAGATGCTCTTCAGTTTATGCTTGGGAGTGCTGACGCGAGCAGTATCACCGTTGATGATCTTCTACATTTTATCAAGGGGCCAGATTTTCCGACCGGAGGAATTATCTACAATCAAAAGGATATCGCCACTGCGTACGCTACGGGTCGAGGATCCATCATTATTCGAGGACGCGCCGAGATCGACGAGCTTAAAAACGGCAAGAAAGTGATCCTCATTACGGAGATCCCGTACCAGCTCAATAAGAAGACCTTTATCGAAAAGATCGCCGAGCTCGTACAAGAAAAGATCATTATCGGTATATCAGACTTGCGAGATGAGTCTAATAAAGAGGGAGTACGAGTCGTCATTGAGCTCAAAAAAGATGCCTTTCCAAAAAAGATCCTCAATCAACTCTACAAGCTCACCCCTCTCCAGACGAGTTTTGGGTATAACATGATTGCCCTCCATGACCGTGGGATGCAGCCAAAACTCTTTAATCTCGTCGAGATCCTCGAGGAGTTTATCGAGCACCGTCGAGAGGTGGTGACTCGTCGCACCAACTATGAGCTTGGGATAGCTCGAGCACGCGCGCACATACTCGAGGGACTCAAGATCGCACTCGATAACATCGATGCGGTTATCAAGATGATCCGTGCCTCATCGACCAAAGAAGAGGCGAAGACGAATCTCATGACGAGTTTCAGCCTTTCAGATCGACAGACTGACGCGATTCTTGAGATGCAACTCCAGAGACTTGCGGGACTTGAGCGTAAAAAGATCGAGGACGAGCTCGCGGAAAAGCTCCTTTTGATCGCAGATCTTGAGGATATTCTCGCAAAGCCTGAGCGAGTACGAGTGATCGTCTCGGAGGAGCTCGCGGAGATCAAGGATAAGTACGGAGACGCGAGACGCACAGAGGTACAAGCCTGAGGAGTTGGTGAATGGTCTCCAAAAGATACGATCCCAAATGAGGAGGTCGTGATCACACTCTCTCAAAACTCGTACATCAAGCGGATTAAGTCCTCATCTTTTCGGACGCAGCGGCGAGGTGGAAAGGGGGTGAATACAGCGGTCAAGGATGAGGATGAGGTAAAACTCCTTCTCTCGACCCAAAATCACAATGATCTCTTATTCTTTACGAATACGGGACGAGTTTTTAGGCTCCCAGCCTACGAGATTCCTGAGGCGCAGCGAACTGCTAAGGGGCAACCGATCATTAACTTCGTATCTCTCGCCAAAGACGAGCAGATTGAGGCGATTCTCGATATTACGGCTGCGAGCGGAAAACACTTTGCGCTCATTTCTAAAAAGGCGATCGTAAAACGAGTAGATTTTGATGAGCTCGCCAATATCCGCGCTTCGGGACTCATAGTGATGAAGCCTAAAGATGGGGATGAGCTCGGATGGGTAAAGTGTACGCATGGTGAGGACAAGATTCTCATGGTTTCTCGCAAAGGGAAGGCAATACAATTCTCCGAGTCCGATGTGCGAGTGATGGGACGAGCGGCTGCTGGAGTCCGTGGGATGAAGATTGCAGCTGATGATAGTGTCGTTGAGGCAGATATAGTCGATGAAGGTGCAAAGTATGTGTTTACTGTTACTGAAAATGGAATGGGGAAGCTCTCAGATATCGATGACTACCGAGAGCAGGGACGAGGTGGCTCAGGAGTAAAGGCTGGCTCGATGACCGAGAAGATGGGAGATATCATCGGAGTACATCTCATCGACGAGACGGTGCGTAAAGAGGGAGAAGTGATCCTCATATCCCGCTCAGGACAGACCGTACGAGTACCACTCGGGACTATTCGCATTACGAGCCGCGTTACGCAGGGCGTTATCCTCGCTAAGCTCAAGGACAAAAAAGACGCATTCAAGGGGATGACTATTATGGCAAAGGCAGAAGATGAAGAAGCTCCCGACTCTCAGGAGACCAGTCTTGATCAATAAAATATGAAATATTCCTCTCACGCAGATTTTGTTCAAAAGATTGGAATTTTACTCCTAGTAGCTGCAGGACTCACGCTTGTGTATGTAGCTCAAGATGTACTTTTGTCTCTCCTCTGGGTGGGGATTGCTATTGTCCTTACGAGTCCACTCTTGGCAGGCTTAGAAAGGTACAAGATACCGAAGTATATTTCCCCTATCTTTGTACTTCTCGGAGTGATCATCGTACTCGCCCTCTTTGTAGTAGGAATATTGCCGGTATTTGCTGACGCATTCAGGGAAATACAGCGCTATATGAAAGTATTTATAGATTTCTCGCAGGCAGCGATCGCTGATCCGAGTCTGATTTCAAGACATTTTTCTGGTAGTCTTCTTGGAAAACTTGGATTTACTGGAGAGATTTCTTCTCTGAGTACTTTCGTTCTCTCCCATCTCGGGAGTATTGTCGCTCCTCTGGGAGAGATTACTAAAAATGCGGCGGGAGGAGTATTTTCTGGATTTCTTGGAGTCTTTAATTCGATTCAGGGGGTTGGGCTCACTATTATTTTTTATATATTTGCAGCTCCAGAGCGAGAAAAACTTTTTAATATCGCTATCCGTCTCTTAGGGAAGTGACATATGCTTTCAGGAGCTCAGACGCAGAGTATTGAGCATGTCCTTACGAAGTGGTGGAAGGGACAGGGTATGATGGCGGTTGCGATGTTTAGTGTTACACTTCTAGTACTCTCACTCCTCAAGCTCTCTTGAGTATCTGTAGATCATATTTGGAGTCTTGCATTTATTGCTGGGCTTTGTACTTTTGTACCAATAATAGGACCTATTATCGCAGCACTCCCAGCTATTCTGAGTGCTGCAGGAGGAGGGATTGGCGATATGACCATTGTACTTATTGCGTACATTTTTATACAGCAAATAGAGGGCTTTGTGCTCATTCCTCGTATACATGGCTCCAATCTCAAGCTTTCAGATTTTGAAGTAATATTTTGGATGGCTCTTGCTGGAAGCCTCTTTGGTATACCAGGGGTACTTGTGACTCTTCCGGTACTTGCGAGTATAAAGGCTATATACACGATAGCGCCAGTGGTAAAAGCACAAACTGTACGTCGCAATTCGCGCTCTACTCCCTAAGGCTCCTCCTATGCTCAATATCCTCCTCGTAGAAGATGATACAACGATCTCTCAAATGCTTGCCGCGTATATAGAGCGGGACGGATATGCTGTAACTGTTGCTCCAGATGGTGAGCAGGCTTTGGTCCAGTTTCGTAAGCAAACACCTGATCTCATCATTTTGGATCTCAATCTCCCGATACGATCAGGTCTTGAGATACTCCCAATCATGCGTAAGGCGTCGAATTGCCCAATTTTAGTGCTCTCTGCTCGTATTTGAGAGGACGATCGTGTTGCCTCTCTCGAGCTTGGAGCGGATGACTTTATTGCAAAGCCATTTTCGGCTCGCGAGCTCATGGCACGTATTGCGAGACACTTTGCCCGAACGCCTGTTGTCGCACCAGCAAATATACTCACAGTGGGGAGAGTGGTCGTACAGCTCGATAAATATCTCGTACTCGCAGATGGGGCAGAGATCAAGCTCACGAAAACCGAGTTTGAGCTCCTCTGTCACTTGATGTCGCATGTGGGAGATGTTGTGGGGAGGGATACGCTCATGAAGGAAATCATCGGGTACGAGCGGTATCTTTCGGATCGTACCATTGATACACATATGAAGAACCTCCGAAAGAAGTTTGAGCCATACCTCGAAATAGAGACACTCAGAGCGGTGGGTTATCGTCTTCACGCTCGATAGCATGCGCTTTTCAGTGAGTTTTATCTCGTTTCTTGCGGTAGCACTCATTCTCCTGATTGCTGGAAATATTGGGAGTACCCTCTACTATGCACCGAGATATTTTGCTGAGTATGTGGACGAAGTGCGAGAGAAAAACCCTGGAGATGAAACAGCACTCATCGGAGCTTTTATAGAGAGTAAAGAGCTCGATCCAGCCATAGTCGCTGAGTATAAGCAAACGCTTACTGATCTCAAAGATCTCACGAAAAATCTCGAGGACTTCTCCCAAACACAAAAGACAGCAACTCTGGCAGAGTCACTCCGAAAGTCTACATGAGGCAATCCGGTAGCCCAGGGGGTGAGTGCCCTCTCAATCCCACAGCTTATTGGGAATATTCTCTCTACCGCTTTTTCTAGCGGAGTGAGTCCAGAGCGTAACTTTTTGATCAAGATATTTACTACACTTTTTTGGGTAAATCTCACCCTTATATCGTTGATTCTGACGATTACTTTTATCTGGACGAAGGTGATATTTAGGCCTACAGAGGCACTCTCTAGGCGTCTGGATGAGCTCACGGAGTCTCGTAATTATAGTGAGGTAAAGTATACTCGTGAAGACGAGTTTGCCCCACTGGTACGAGCGGTGAATACTCTATCTCTCAGTCTCTCAAAACAGGAGAAAATACGATCTGATTTTCTCTCTGACTTTTCTCATGAGGTAAAAACTCCGATCACAGCACTCAAGGTATTTCTGGAGGGAGTAGAGGATGGTGTGGTCGCGCTCGATGAACGAGGACTTGGTATAGTACAGGGTGAGCTCGATCGGCTACTCTCGGTTACAGACTCTATCATGCAGTATGAAAAGATTGTCGCGCTCTCGGAGCGTGAGGCGCAGTATAGCGAGTTTGATCTGCGTGAGATATTTGATGACCTCAGAGAGGAGTACACACCACTTCTTGCGCGCTCAGCCCAGGTGATCACTCTCGCAGACGCTGTGTGTAAGGTGCGACTTGAGCGAGATCTCATTGTACAGCTGGTACACAATGTTTACTCAAACTTTATCAAGTATGCTGGGGATCATACAACCCTCTCAGTGCGTCTCTCAAAGCAAAAAGGTCGCGTAACGCTCCAGTGTGAGGATGATGGACGTGGTGTTGAGGCCTCACGAGTACCATTTTTGACTGAAAAGTTTTATCAGGAGGACTCCGGTCGAAGCGTGGCAGGGAAAAATAAGGGAATAGGTATCGGGCTCTCACTCGTCGAGAAAATTGCCAAGCATCATCATGGACATGTCGCTATAGAGAGCGATACAGGGAAAGGATTTCACTTAAAGATTATTCTTGAAGAGTGAGTGCTCTAGGCCTTCACGCATTTTTCACCCCGCGGATTTGCCCGACAAAGGTTTTTCGGTATACATAGTGTATGTATATTCGCATTGTCGTTGTCTGTATGAGCTCTCTTGCATTTTTTGCGGGAGCATTTGTTGGTAGCGCCTCTGCTGCTACAGCTCCTCAAAAGACTGTTGCCCCTGCACCAAATACTACTGCCCAGCAGCGTTCTGTGGAAGAGGTAAATTCACTCATCATTGACTCATATCGATCACGACTTGATCGAGTCTTGGATGAGCTCTATGCAAATATAGAGATAGCAGCACAGGGGGATGACAAGATCTCTATCCGCGCGCTGACTCGAGTGCGAGATGATCTTGATGACCGACTAGATGCCCTCGCTGATGCGAAAATCAGCTCAAATCGTCGAAAAATCCTCACGGGAGTGTACTTTTATCTGAAGTCGAATATCGAGGAAAAGATGCGAGAGATGGTTGGGGAGAAATAGCTCAATTTTCTTTTGACACCCACACATCTTTCCATACCATATTGCCACTTCAATATAGAAGCGTTACGTTGAATAGCAGATCCCAATGCAATCCTTGCAGAGTGATGCTATGCAACCTCTAATTCATTTTTCTCTCACATGGCTGGTATCATCACCAAAAAAGTCGAAATGACTCGACTCCTCAAGAACGATGCGTTTGTGCCTGTCACACTCTGTAAGTTCCCGCAGACCATAGTTATACAGGTAAAGACACTCCAAAAAGATGGATATGAGTCAGTTGTACTCAAGTCTACTTTTGGAAAGCAAGAGTTCATCCGAGAAGTCCCTGCGACTGGCGTCATGGCAAGCATTGCTGTTGGTACCGTAGTCACACTCGATATGCTCGATGGTGTCGTTACTGTTAGCCTCGTTGGTATTTCCAAGGGTAAGGGTTTTGCGGGAGCTATGAAACGCCACAACTTCTCAGGAGGTCCTGGAGGTCACGGTTCAAAGTTTCACCGCGCACTCGGATCGATCGGTACTCGTAAGCCTCGCCGTACAAAGCCAGGACGACGAATGCACGGTCACATGGGTACAGACACCATCACCCTCAAGGATGTTCCAGTAGAGCTCATAAACAAAGAGCTTGGCATCGTAGCAGTACGAGGACCAGTTCCAGGAGCCCGAAATTCTCTCGTAGTATTCAACTTTTAGATCATGCAAGCAGTACTTTATAGCAAAATCGGAGCCGAATCAGGAAAAATTGATCTTGATGGAGCTATTTTTGGTCGAACGATCAACTCAGGACTCATCCACCGACTTCTTCTCCTTCAGCATGCAAATGCTCGAAATGCGATCGCACACACTCTCACTCGAAGTGAGCGAAATGGATCAACCCGAAAGCTTTATAAGCAGAAGGGAACAGGTCAGGCTCGAGCAGGTGACAGTAGATCCCCAACACGACGAGGAGGAGGAGTTGCATTTGGTCCACTCAACAATCGTAATTTTGAGCTCCGAATGAACAAAAAAGAGCGCCGAATTGCACTCTTCTCTATCCTTTCTTCAAAGGCGGTAGACAGTCAGGTAAAAGTGATCGAAAATCTCTCTGACAAGACTCTTAAGACTAAGGATATGCTCGCTCTTACGACAAAGATGGGACTTACTTCAGCAGTACTTGCAGTACTCCCAACAGATACAGCAGCGTTTCAGGCAGGTCGCAACATCCCTCATGTGAAAGTGATTGGTGCAAACTACCTCAATCCACACGATCTTCTCAAGTTTAAGGATCTCGTCTTCACAAAAGACTCACTTGCATTTGTTTCTTCTCACTTTGCTAATTAGTTTATATGTCTATATATAGTGTTATTAAAAAACCCCTCGTCACTGAGAAGACTCAGATGCTCGAGACAAAAGGAGTCTATACACTCATTGTGAGTGATCGAGCTACAAAGATCGATGTGCGGACTGCAGTGGAGCGTCTTTATGGAGTGAAAGTTGCAAAGGTAAATGTCATCAATACTCGTACAAAAGTCCGAGTAAATGGAAAGCGTGGAGCTCAAGTAAAGAGAAAAGAGACAACAAAAATGCTCGTTACCCTCAAAGATGGAGCGCGTATCGCAGACTTTCAGAAAATCATTACTAAGTAGTCCTATATGGCAGTAAAAAAATATAATCCTACCACTCCAGGTCGCCGTCAGATGACGGGATATTCTTTTGATCAGCTCACCGCTTCTGAGCCACACAAGGCACTCACTGGATTTAAACTTAAGGCGGCAGGTCGTAATTACTCTGGTACTATTACTGTACGACATCAGGGAGGAGGTCACAAGAAGCTCTACCGTTACCTTGACTTCAAGTTTGATAAGTATGATGTACCTGCAAAGGTTGAGACAATAGAGTACGATCCATTCCGTACAGGGTACATTGCACTCATATGTTACCGAGATGGAGAGCGAAGATATATCCTTGCTCACAAGGACATGAAGGTAGGTGATATTGTCACTACATCTGATAGTCTCAAGTCAACTCCAGGAAACCGCATGAAGATTGGAAATATTCCTACTGGTATTGATGTTTATAATGTAGAGCTCATCGTCGGACAGGGAGCAATCTCTGTACGAGCTGCCGGATCATCAGCGTCTATCCTCTCTCAGGAGGGTGAGTACACACAACTCAAGATGCCAAGTGGAGAAATCCGTAAGGTGCACAAGGAGTGTTACGCAACGGTCGGTACAGTATCCAATGTTGATCACTCACTCATTGTTATTGGTAAGGCGGGTCGAAAACGATGGATGGGTATCAGACCTACCGTACTTGGATCATCGATGAATACGGTTGATCACCCACACGGAGGAGGAGAAGGACATCAGTCACTCGGACAACGAAAGGGTCCAAAAACCCCTTGGGGAAAAATCACTCGAGGAGTTATCACTCGAAACCACAAAGATACTGACAAGTGGGTGATACGGACACGACGCGGAAAACTTCTACAGTCTGTTTAATACTATATTTCTCAACTATGACACGCAGTCTCAAAAAAGGTCCATTCGTCGATGAGAAACTCGTAAAAAAAGTTTCAGCTCTCATCGCTTCTGGTAAAAAAACTATCATCAAGACTTGGGCTCGCCGCTCAACGATCACTCCTGAGTTCGTAGGTCACACCTTCGGAGTTCACAACGGGAAAGATCATCATCCTGTTTTCGTTACAGAAGATATGGTTGGTCATAAGCTCGGCGAATTCTCATTTACTCGAAGATTCATCGCTCACTCTGGTAATAAATAGTCCATGAAATCACTTACTACAAACGCACGCATCTCACCTAAGAAAGCTCAGGTGGTTGCTGAGATCATCCGAGGTATGGGCGCAAAAAAAGCGCTCGATATGCTTCAGTTTATGCCAAATAAGTCGGCAAAACTTCTTTTTAAGTCACTTGGGAGTGCTGTTGCAAACGCAACTCACAATGATGGACAGGCACTTGAAACCCTCTTTATTTCTACTATAACGACAAATAAGGGTATCGTGTACAAGCGAGGAAATCCAATCTCTCGAGGTCGGTCACATCCTATTCTCAAGCGCACTACTAATATTTCTATTGAGCTCTCTGCTCGTTAATATCTTCTTATGGGTCACAAAGTTAGTCCACTCGCCTTCCGTCTCGGCTATATAAAGTCTTGGAGATCAACTGGTTTTTATAGTCGTAAAGACTACGCTGCTAATGTATCTGCTGATATGCAGGTGCGCCTCCATGTACAAAAAGCTCTCAAGGGAATTCCTGTTGCGAGTATATTTCTCGCTCATGCGGGAGATGTCATCACGGTAACTATCTACACTGCTCGCATCGCTATAGTTCTCGGAAAAGATGATGAGAATGTTACAAAACTCCGTAATGAGCTTACCGCCGCATTCGGTCGAGTATTCCAGATCGAGGTAAAGGAAGTCAAAAAGCCTGAGCTCTCTGCTGCACTTGTAGCTGAGTCTATTGCTCGCCAGATCGAAAAGAAGATGCCTTACCGACGAGTTATCAAGAATGCGATTGCTCGAACAATGGAGAAGGGGGGACTTGGTATCAAGGTACTCATCTCTGGTCGTGTAAACGGCGCTGAGATCGCTCGAGTTGAAACATACAAAGAAGGGTCTATTCCTTCCTTGACCATCCGAGCTGATATCGATTACGCTACTGAGAGAGCCCAAACTCTCGCCGGTACAATCGGTCTCAAGGTATGGATTTACAAGGGGGACGTATACAAGAAGTAAAATCCGAATTGACTCTACCCAACAATACTTATAATTTTGCCACACCATGCTTCAGCCGAAGAAAACGAAATACCGAAAAACCCAGCGAGGAGTCATTAGAGGACTTGCTGTTCGTGGATCGAATATCGCTTTCGGGGATTTTGCACTCAAAGTCACCGAGTCTGGTTACATTACCTCACGCCAATTAGAAGCCGCACGACGAACCATCGTTCGATACCTCAAAAAAGGAGGTCGAGTATGGATCCGAGTATTCCCGGACAAAGCCTTTACCAAAAAGCCTCTTGAGGTACCTATGGGAGGAGGAAAGGGAGGTCTCGAAATGTACCTTGCCCCTGTTCGACCAGGACGCATTATATTTGAGATCAGTGGTATTGCTCCAGAAATGGCAGAAGAAGCTCTCAAGCTCGCTTCATACAAGTTTGGACTCTCAACTAAATACATCACCCACGAATCGTAATCATGGCATCAACTAAAAAGGCAACACCTGCCGCTTCTGATCTCACTATCAAGGCACAAGAACTCTATCTCCTCCGCATGAAGAAAAATGCTGGAGAACTCAAGGAGACTCACACGATCAAGTCTCTTCGTAAAGAGATCGCTCGTGGACTTACTTTCAAAAATATTTCCCTCTAATATGAGAACAAAAACTGGTACGGTAACAAGCATTAAAATGGATAAAACCATTGTAGTGACGGTTGATACCTACAAAACTCACCCAAAGTATAAGAAGCGTTACAAAGTATCCTCAAAGTTTTACGCACACGATGAGAATAATGTGTCACTTCTTGGAGATAAGGTTACAATCTCTGAATGCCGACCACTCTCTCGCATGAAACGCTGGACTCTCGCTTAATTTTTTAGAAATATGATACAAGCTGAATCACGACTCGCAGTCGTCGATAATACCGGAGCAAAAGAAGCTCTCTGCATCAAGGTTCTTGGTGGATCTAAGCGACGATATGCGTCGGTAGGTGATATTATAGTTGTCTCTATCAAAGAGGCTCTTCCAAATGGTACGATCAAAAAGAAATCTGTCCAAAAGGCAGTAGTGGTACGAGTGTCATTTAAGGTAGGACGACCAGATGGAACATACGTTTACTCTGATGATAACGCATGCGTGATCATCAATGAAGACGGAGAACCAAAAGGAACTCGTGTCTTTGGTCCAGTATTCCGAGAGCTCAAAGCCAAGGGATTCCAAAAAATTATTTCACTTGCCGCAGAGGTACTCTAAAATAGCCAATTATGAAAATTCACAGCTGAGATCTCGTGCGAATCATCGCAGGAAAAGACAAGAACAAAGATTGAAAAGTAATTTCTGTTTACGCTAAAGAAGAGCGTGTACTTGTAGAGGGTATCAATAAGGTAAAGAAAGCTATCAAAAAACAAGGAGCTACGCCTGGTCATTTTGTAGAAATCGAAAAATCTATTCACATCTCAAATGTTGCGATCATCGATCCTGCTACAAAGATGCCAAGTCGCATTGGGTACAGTATCGAAGGATCAAAAAAGCTTCGAATCTCCAAGAAGTCAGGTAAGTCACTCGCTAAGTAATATTTCTCATGTCATACCAAGCACACATTAATACTCAAGTTCTTCCAGGGCTCCAAAAGGCTCTCGGTATTAAGAATGTTATGCAACTCCCTCGTTTTGAGAAAGTTGTACTCAACATGGGAATCGGAACCTACGTTGCGAGTGGAAATAAAGATTTCTCATCTCTCAAGAATGATCTTGCTCTCATTGCAGGTCAAGCTCCAAAGGTAAACAATTCTCGCAAGTCTATCTCTAACTTTAAGCTTCGAGAAGGAATGCCAGTTGGAATGACAGTCACTCTTCGAGGCGAAAAAATGTACGCCTTCCTTGAAAAGCTCATTGCTATTATCCTTCCTCGAGTTCGTGACTTCCGCGGTATCTCTGGACGAGGATTTGATGAGCAAGGGAACTTCAACTTTGGTCTCAAAGAGCACACAATCTTCCCAGAGGTTCCACAGCTCGATGTGGTAAAGGTTCACGGACTTCAGGTAACATTTAAGTTTTCATCTCAGTCAAAAGAGCACTCAAAAGCCCTTCTTGATGCACTTCATTTTCCTTTCACGAAATAATATGGCACGAAAAGCACTCGTAAACAAGTCTCGCGACGCACAGTCCGCAGCAGCAAAATCCCGCGCAGAGGGAAAAAAGGTACAATTCCCAACTCGTCTCTACCACCGATGTAGTGTTTGTGGTCGTGCCCATGGATATATCGGTAAGTTCGATATGTGTCGTATCTGTATCCGAGAAAGAGCAAATGCTGGAGAGCTCATGGGAGTACGGAAGTCTAGCTGGTAAGAGTTTTAATAAGTTTCAATATTATGTTCAACGATCCAATATCAGATCTCCTCACTCGCGTCCGCAATGGATACCTTTCAAGGCTCGCCAAGGTAGATGCCCCATACTCAGTTCTCAAGTCTGAGCTCCTTCGAGTACTCAAGAAAAATAATTACATAGCTGGTTACACTGTTGATGACGCAAAGCGCGTTATGACTATAGAGCTTAACGATGTACGAGAGACAAAATATATCCCAAGTTTTCGCCGGGTAAGTCGTCCAGGTCAGCGCATCTACATCAAGAATGCTGATATCAAGCGATCTCGCAATGGTCTTGGAATATTTGTCCTCTCAACTCCAAAGGGAATAGTAACAGGATACGAAGCCTACACACTCGGTGTTGGTGGAGAGCTCCTTTGCGAAATCTACTAAAACTTTAATTTACTACTATGTCTCGAATCTGAAAGCTTCCTATTACTCTCCCAAGTGGAGTGGCTATGACCATCAATGGGAAGAAGATCACAGTTAAGGGTCCAAAGGGAGAACTCTCTCTGACTCTTCAAGACGCAGTCGACGTAACTCTCGACGCAAATCAAGTTACTTTTGCCATCAAGAACATTGAGGATTCTCAGTCTCGAGCATTTTGGGGTCTCTCACGAGCACTCGTTGCAAATATGATTGTTGGAGTAGCTGATGGATATAAAAAGTCTCTTGAAATCATCGGAGTAGGGTACAAGTTTGAGATCACAAGCCCTACAAAGCTCACTCTTGCTGTAGGATTCTCCCATAAAGTAATTCTCGACATACCAGCGGGAGTCACCGTTACTGCTGACGCAAAAGAAAAGAATCTCATCCATATTGAGTGTATCGATAAACAGCTTCTTGGATACTTTGCGGCACTTGTTCGTGAGATCAAGCCACCTGAGCCATACAAGGGGAAAGGTATCCGATACGTTGGTGAATACGTACGACGAAAAGCCGGGAAGACTGCTGCTAAGGGGTCTAAATAATTATTCGAAATATGTCCAAAAAACTTCAAAATCGCACACGGCGACACACTCGCATTCGTTCTACTATCAGTGGTACAGCAGAGCGTCCACGACTCGCTGTGTTTCGTTCAAACACCTCTATCTACGCACAGCTTATCGATGACGTAGCTGGGAAGACTCTTGCTGCTAGCTCTGATCTTGCGATCAAGTCTGGAACAAAGTCTGAGAAAGCGGCCATCGTTGGCAAGACTCTTGCTGAGCTTGCTCTCAAGGTATCTATCTCGACTGTCGTATTTGACCGCGGAGGATTCCTCTATGCAGGTCGCGTAAAGGCTCTTGCAGATGCCGCTCGAACTGCTGGACTCGTATTCTAATTTTTCACACATGACCGAAGAAATACTTACACCCGAGACTTCCTCTACTCCTGAGTCATCAGTAGTATCTACTGAAGCTCCTCGTGGGGATCGTCCACCAAGACGAGATGGTCGACCTGGTGGTCCTGGAGGACGCGGAGGACGCGATCGCGGAAACTTTAAGGATGCTCCAAAGGAGTTCCAAGAAGAACTGCTTGAGATCGCTCGTGTAACTCGTGTAACAGCGGGAGGACGACAACTCAGATTTCGAGCCTCGGTTGTTATCGGAAACGGTAAAGGAACAGTAGGGCTTGGTACTGGAAAAGCTGGTGAAGTATCAGTCGCAGTAGAGAAGGCTGTGCGAGATGCTAAGAAAAATCTCCTCTCATTTCCTATTGAAAATGGTACGATCCCTCATGGAGTAACTGCAAACTTTAAGTCTACAACAGTAATGATCCACCCAGCATCAGAGGGAACTGGTATCATTGCGGGAGGAGCGATCCGAAAACTCGCCTTTGTATCTGGACTCAAGGATGTTATCATTAAGCGACACGGAGGGACAAACCCTCTCACGAATATCCGAGCTATCTGCCGTGCACTTCAGTCTATCAAGCCAAGTTCTGCAGGTTTTGCGGGACGAAAGCAAACAGGAGCTACGGTCGCGGCTGAGACAACTGTCCCTGCCGCTAAGGCTCCAGTAGTCGCTCCTGCAAAAAAGCCAGCTGCCAAGAAAGTATCAGCATAAGACCATTTAAATAATCACCATGGTATCACACACTACACTCTCCCCATCTAAGGGATCAACGAAAGGGCGTAAACGAGTCGGACGAGGAAATGGATCCGGAAAGGGTACTTACTCAGGACGAGGAGTAAAGGGACAAGGTTCTCGTACTGGTACGGGAAAATTTAATCCTGCGTTTGAAGGAGGACAGACTCCTCTTTTCCGAAGACTCCCAAAGAAACGAGGATTCACCAAGTGGAACCAAGTAGAGTTCAATGTGGTAAATCTCGCTGATCTCGAGGCGCTCGCAACAGCGGGAAACGCAAAGATTGACTCTATCCTCCTTGTGTCCCTCGGATACATCCGAAGTAATGGAAATCCTCTCAAGATTCTTGGGAACGGAACTCTCTCTCAAAAGGTAACTATTACCGCCAATAAAGCTTCGGCTACTGCGATCGCCGCAGTCGAGAAAGCCGGTGGAAAAATTGAGCTCATCTAAAGAGCAAGACCGGCGGTAATCCCGCTGGTTTTTTTGTGAAACTCTCTATACTTACGATCAACTTATCAACTATGATCCTCAAAAACTTTTCTCGACTCTGGGATTCCCAGGAAGTTCGCAACAAGGTGCTCGTTACTATCGCACTTGTCATCCTCTACAAGTTCCTCACACTTATCCCTGTACCAGGAGTAAATATTACTGGTATCGCGGCACTTCAAGACTTTCTTAAACAGAGCCAGGGGCTTGCGTTCTTCTCATCGCTTCTCGGTGGATGACTTTCCAACTTCTCGATCGTACTCATGGGACTCGCGCCATATATCAATGCAGTGATTATCATTCAGCTCCTCGGGGTTGTGATCCCTCAGTTTGAGGCTCTCAAAAAAGAGGGTGAACAAGGTCAGAAAAAACTCAACAACTATACTCGTTATCTCACTCTCCCTCTCGCACTTGCGCAGAGTTACGGGATGATACTCCTCATCAATACACTCGTAGGGAGTTCAGGAGGAGGTCAGCTTATCAATACCACCTCATTTTGGGGAGTGGTATTCCCAGCGATGCTCTGTATTACTGCAGGGACGATGATCCTCCTCTGGATAGGAGATCTTATCACCGAGTCAGGAGTCGGGAATGGAGCGTCTCTCATCATCTTTGCGGGTGTACTTGCAGCAGTGCCAGGACATGTGGGAGGATATATTTCTGCGCAGAACTATGTGCTCCTTGGAGCTCTCCTCCTCATGACGCTCGGGGTGATCATGATCATCATCAAGTTTACTGAGGGGTATCGTAAGATCCCACTCGTGTACACAAAGACGGGGCGAGACGAGAAGTCGTACTTCCCAATACGCGTCAATCAGGCAGGTATGATCCCTATCATCTTTGCGATCTCTATCGTGACTTTCCCAAGTTTGATCGGGCAGGTACTCGTCTCTCGTAGTGGAGGGAATATGCTCACGATCGGACAATTCCTCGTTGAGCACTTCTCTATGAATAACCCAGGATGGCTCTATATCGGTGTGTACTTTGCACTCATCATTGGTTTTGCGTTCTTCTATGTATCGATCGTATTCAATCCGACGGAGATAGCAGAGAACATCCAAAAGCGAGGAGGATACATCCCAGGAGTTCGCCCAGGAGTGGAGACGGCTGAGTATCTCGCAGGAGCAAGCAATCGACTCAATATGTGGGGTGGTGCATTCCTTGCTATCATTGCAGTGTTCCCGTACGTAGCGACCAAGCTCAACAACACATTTGGGTTTATCGATATGAGTGGTACATCACAGATTGATTTTCTCATCTCTGGAGCGGGACTCATCATTACGGTTGGAGTAGTTCTCGAGCTTATCCGTAAGGTAGATACTGAGCTTAAGAGCTATGATTATAAGAAATTCTATTAGTCGCTCAGACGCTTAACTCATAAACACTCCATGCAGGGGTGTTTTTTTGAGGATACGAGAGTTTGAGGACTCGCAGAGCAAAGTAGCAGTCGCGGGAGATATCACCATCCTACGCTTGATTTTAGGCACTTTCTCCCTACGATGCCCGCCATGAAAGCATTTGTATTTGATACGGAGACAACAGGGTTTAGTACCAAGGGCGCGCCACTCTCCGAGCAGCCATATATTGTCCAGTTTGCGGGGATACTCGGAGAGATTTCTGTATTGAATGGATTTGTAGAGATTGAGCGGATCAACCTCCTCGTTCGCCCTCGGATCAATATCCCATTTGGAGCATCTCAGGTGCATGGTATATACGATCGAGATGTAGAGAGTGCGCCATATCTCGAGGATCAGCTTCCTGCGATCCTAAGGCTCCTCAATACTGCTGATCTGGTAGTAGGACACAACATCGAATATGACGAACAGGTGATCCGGGATGAGCTTGCGAGACTCGGGCGACCGGGTGACTATCAGCCGATGAAGTCAGTGTGCACCATGAAAAGCTCGACAGACTACTGTAAACTCCAGGGCAGAGGTTTTGCGTTTAAAGCTCCCCGACTTGGCGAGCTCTACAAGCACCTTTTTGGAGAATGGTTTGAAGGAGCGCACGATGCGATGGTAGATGTAGAAGCTACGGCGAAGTCATTTAGTGAGCTTGTAAAGAAATGAGTTATCCAGATCGAAGAGAGTAGTTTGATGCGGTTGTTTTAACGAGCAAATTCTCTATACTCCCCCTACCCAAAAGCCACACTCTCTACGGGACGCAAGTCCTGAGGAAAGTCTGGACACGGTTCGGGAGCCTGGCAGTTAACGGCTGCGGCTCGGCGTAAACACATAAGCGACGAGTACGGAAAGTGCCACAGAGACAATACTACCCGCAAGGGGAAAGGTGAAAAGACTCTCTATACTGGGAAGAGGATACGTCCAAATCTCGAGGAGAGTGCCCATGCGGTAACGCATGCGTGTTGGCAAACCCCAGGTCGTGCAAGAGGAATGGTACCAAGGGAATCGGGACCCGTGTCCCCCTGCGGTATACCTCGCTTGAGGTGACTCGCGAGAGTCATCCTAGATAGATTGAGAGAGAAGTACAAAATCCGGCTTATGATGCTTTTGGGGAGAGAGTTCCACTCGTGAGAGTGGGATTTTTTGTAGAGTTGACGAAATAGGCTAGCGAGTTATAGTGAATTTATATAATTTTAGATTTCTATGAATATCAGTGGTGAAGTAGATGTGATAAAGGTTGGTGGTGAAAATGCTACAGATCCACGTACTGCAGAGTGGCTCGCGAAAAACTGGCAATCGGGTAAGCCAATAGTGGCTGTGATCTCTGCGCTCAGGACTTCTACTCTCAATACTACGACTGAGCTTTTGCGGGCTATGGAGCAGGCAAAAGCTTGAAACCCGAATCACTCAAAAGATACTTTAAGTACCCTTCACAGGGTTCATATAGATGCGCTCAAAAATGCTGGTATGCACTACCCTGAACTCGAAGAAAGTCTCGGGAGGTACCATGGTCATACATTTTGAGAAATACCAAAGAGCGAACTCGAAGACGCTATTGCTCTCGAGCAGAGATTTGTAGGCTATGGAGAGCGTATGTCTGCTCTCGTACTTGAGTATATTTTGCGTGTTCGTCATGGGGTAAGCGTGGTTTTATTAAAAGATAATCCAAAACTTGGCGAATGAGATCTCTCTCGACTTCTCGGGTTAAGTCTTGGAACTCGCCTAGCCACTAAGCTTAATGAGGGTATTTGTATAGCATCGGGCTATATATCAATAGAAGGGCAGAGTATCCTTGAGGCATTTGGACGAGGCTATACAGACAAAACTGCCGAGCGTGCAGCTGTGGGATTAGCGAGTCTAGGGTACAAACCAACTATTCATGTTCAGAAACAGGCAGGATTATATTCAGCTGATCCTCGCACCAATCCGCAAGCTCGTCCCATACCAGCCTTACAATACACCACCGCTGCGGAGATAACTGGAGCTAATGGAGCGGGTGCGGAAGTTCTAAATAGTAATACGATTACAGAGGAGCTTGTGTCATTTCAAGTGCCAATATGGGTATACAATCCCTTTAATTTAGAATCAGGGAAGTCTATTATATCATCTAAATGATCTCTGAAGTCCTGAATTCTCTATGTTGATGGTCGTAAAGCAATTCATACCGTTACCGTGAGTGGATACAGCATGCAATCGGTATGATTTTTAAAGGAGTTCGCTGGACAGTTTGCAGATCTTGGAATATCCATTGATGGAATTTCTTCTTCTGAAACACAAGTTACTGTGACGACATATAAGCCACTAGACGCACAGCAAAAGACAGCACTAGCGGCTCTATTTGCGGGTAAACCCGAGAGTCTGCAGATCCGAGACGATATGAGTGTGATCTACTGTATAGGTGAGGGACTAGCAGATAAGCCAGGACTCATGGCTAAAGCCACTACTGCTCTTGCATTAGAAAAAATAGATATTATCTCCATCTCTCAAGCTGCTGGACAGCGGGCAATAACATTTGGGGTGCATGCGTCACAATACGCCCTTGCACAAAAAATTCTCCACAAGGTTCTTATAGAAGATATAGTGTAAACTTCTGGGTTTTGGGGAGAGAGTTCCACTCGTGAGAGTGGAACTTTTTATGGAGCTGAGGTTTAAGTGGTCGTTTTATTTGCGCCAATGTAATCTTCGGGTAAAAAGGATGTATGAACATCCTCCTCGTTGGTATCCAGGGATCTGGAAAAGGGACACTCGCTCGTAAACTTGTAGAGAAGTTTGGGTATAACTTTTTTGAAATGGGGCAAAAGCTCCGGAACTTTGCAGAGCTCGCTGAGCCTGAGTCAGTCGAAGTACGAACTCTCCTCGCAGCTGGGTCGCTCGTAGGACCTGAGCTCGTCGAGCGAATTCTCCTCCACTACCGAGCAAATCACTCTGGAGCGCCGATTCTCTTTGATGGTATACCTCGTACTCCTGCCCAAAAAAATCTCTTTGATCGAGTATTTCCAGAGTACATAGTCCTTTATCTCGATCTCAGTCGCGAAACAGCAATAGAAAGACTTGCAGGGAGGCGCATCGACGCTGCTACAGGGGAGAGCTTTCCTGCTTCTTTTGAGGGGGATTTCTCTCCATTTACTGGTCATAAACTCGTTCATCGTGAGGATGACAACGAGGCTGCGGTTACCAAACGCATTGATACTTTTTACGCCAATACTCTCCCACTCCTCGCACTCTGGGCGGGTGAGGGGAAGCGAGTATATACGATCGATGCGAGCCAGTCGATCGATGATGTGGCGAAGCAGGCGGAGGTGGTAGTTGGGGCGTATACACTGTAGGATGTATTTTTACCTCCATATTCCATTTTGTGCGCAGCGCTGTAGCTACTGTCGGTTTTCCCTCGATCCACGACCGACCCGAGCAAAGGTCGCGACCTATATTGCGGCACTACTGAGGGAGTGTGAGGAGGCGATAGAGGAGCATAATCCTCGGGTACAGTCGATCTACCTCGGAGGAGGGACTCCAAGTATTCTCGAGGTCGACTATCTCTCGCGTATCCTCGACGTATTTCCGGTCGAGAGGCGATCAAGTGATTGCGAGATTACGATCGAGTGTAATCCTGAGGATATTACTCCGGAGAAAGCACTCGCTTACAAGGAGCTTGGATTTACTCGTATTTCGCTCGGGGTACAAACTCTCTCAAACGAGGCACTCTCGGAGGTCGGGAGAGCCCCAGCAGAGACTACATATCGGGCGCTCGATCTCCTCACCCAGTCGGGACATACGAACATAAATATTGATCTCATTCTCGGACTCCCTCATGTTCAGAAGTGAGAGACGGTTGAGGCTCTCCGTACGCTCCATACCAAATACCCAGTAATCTGCCATACGAGCGTCTATCTCCTTGAGTATGAGCATACCTATCCTGTGAGTTGGCAGTCACTCGCCATCTCTCGGGAGGAGCAGTATGCAGAGTACGCGCAGATTTGTGAGGCGCTCGCGGACAGGGGGTGGCATCACTACGAGATCTCAAACTTTGCGGCTCCTGGGGATGAGTGTGTCCATAATAGTGCCTATTGGGATCACTCTCCTACTCTCGGGCTTGGGCTCTCTGCTGCGAGTTACTTGGATGGTCGGAGGTGGACAAAGGCGGCGAGTTTCACGGGGTACTACCGCAGCGAGCTCGATATCGATGAGTCTCTGAGCTACGAGCAGATCTGTCTCGAGCGAGCGATGTTTGGACTGCGGACTTTTGCTCTCAATCCTGCCTTTGTGGTGGATACTGGGGCACTTGAGCAGATGATCAGAGTAGGGGAGATCGAGTATCGTGAGGCACCTCTGGGCGGACCTCAGGTCCTCGCCCCAACTCTCGCTTGAATTTCTCGCCTAGATCATATAATGCAGGAGCTTTTTAGCCAACGCTAAATCGTGCCGGTGTGGCTCAGTGGTAGAGCATTTCCATGGTAAGGAAGAGATCGCGGGTTCAATTCCCGCCACCGGCTCCAGAAAATGTTTAATTCTCCTCGAAAAAGGGGGATTTTTTTGTATTTTATCTCTTTCGTGCCACCATCGCCTCCACAAACCCCATAAATAGTGGATGTGGGTGGAGGGGACGAGAGGAGAGCTCAGGATGTGCCTGTGTCGCGAGCATGAATGGATGATCACGTAGCTCGACTATCTCGACAAGACTTCCATCTGGTGAAGTGGCTGAAATGATAAATCCTGCCTGCTCCATCTGCGCTCGGTAGGCATTATTAAACTCAAATCGATGCCGGTGACGCTCGAGAGCTTCACCCTTGTTGTATATCCCTGCTGTACGAGTACCTGGAGCGATGGCACACGGATAGTTCCCGAGGCGCATATTCCCTCATTTTGTGGTGAGATCCTTTTGATGCTCCATGATGTGGATCACATTATGAGCCCCATTTGGAGTAAATTCCTCACTCGAGGCGTCCTGTATCCCTAGGACATTGCGGGCGAATTCTATCGCCATAATCTGAGACCCGAGGCATATCCCGAGGAAGGGGACTCAGTTCTCTCGAGCATACTTTGTAGCCGTGATCATCCCCTGCGTCCCGCGAGTACCAAATCCTCCAGGAATACAGATTCCATCAAGCTTCTCGAGCACAGAGACACCCTGAGTTTCGATATTTTCGGCTTCTATAAAATGGAGTTTTACATGCTTTCTGTGGGCATATCCTGCGCACTTGAGCGCCTCGTTGAGAGAGAAATACGCGTCTTCGAGCTCTACGTACTTTCATACGAGGCCGATCGAGATATCCCCATCAGTCGTGTCTATGTTCGCCAGGAGCTTTGTCCACTGACTCATATCGATCTCTTGGGCGGTGAGCGCGAGCTTTTTGAGGATTTTCTCTCCTACCTGCTCAGCGTGGAAGGCGAGGGGTACGCGGTATATGCTATCGAGAGTGGTGGCGGAGATAATCTGGCTCTGCTCAATTCCTGTTGCTAGCCCAATTTTAAAGAGTACCTCTTGGGGGAGCGGAGCGTCGGCCCGTACTATCAAGAAATCCGGACTGATCCCATAGCTCATGAGCGTACGGATCGAGTGCTGAATTGGCTTTGTTTTGAGCTCTTTTGAGGCGATGAGAAATGGGAGGAGCGCCACATGCACAAACTGCACATTCGTCTCTCCAAGCTCATGTCGGAGCTGACGGGCTGACTCGAGGAGGTACTCATTTTCCATGTCACCGACGGTACCACCGATCTCTATGATCGATACATCCGCGTCTACAGACTCATATCCGAGGCGAATTTTCTCTTTTACGAGATTTGTGAGATGAGGCACGATTTGGACAGTACCACCCAGGTAGTCTCATCGGCGCTCACGAGTGATGATCTCTTCGTAGAGCTTCCCCGATGTGTAGGACGAGTACTGATTCATATCTGTATTCAGGTAGCGCTCATAGTGCCCGATATCGAGATCAGTCTCAGCCCCATCGACTGTCACAAATACCTCTCCATGTTGTGTAGGATTCATCGTGCCTGGATCCACATTGAGGTAGCCGTCAAACTTCTGGCAGTAGACACGCTTTCTTGCAGCAGTAAGGAGTGCTCCGATAGAAGCCGCAGATATACCCTTTCCAATACCCGAGAGGACGCCTCCCGTTACAAAGATGATTTTCATGCTCAGGGGGAGAGATTAGAGTGCTTATTTCTCGTACTCTACTTGATTTTTTCAGATTCTAAAATGAAGCGGAATATTGCGATTGACAAGCTCGATTCTGCCAGTCTCGGATCTCATCTCGAGGCGAATAGTTTTTTGAATTGAGTATTGCCTCCCTCTCACTAGAATTCTCCGTATGTCTACTCCACTAAAATCTTTTCCTGGTCAATTTGCCTGAGAAAAAATTCTCTACCGCACACTCGAGCATCCCGCAAGTTTTATCCTGAATCACCTCGGGGATATGGCCCTCTGGATATTGGGTATTGGGGTTATTACCCTTGTAGCCTCATATTTTATCGATCTTGTATGGGTGATTATTCTCGCGAGTCTTGTGCTGGCGTTTTATGTATACCGACTGATTCACCACCGTTCTGGAAATTATTTCATGATCACCAGTCGAAGGATTATAAAATCAATTGTTTCAGGAGTATCCGATCCACATACTAAGGAAGTACGCCTCGAATCTGTCAAGCAAATGACCTCGCTCCACCGCTCTCTCGCAGGGAAGATGTTTGGATACGGGAGTCTCCATATCAATCCTGGCTCTGATGCGGTCAGATTTCGGGGGATGCCACTCCATAGCGAGGTGGAGTCGTATCTTGCTCGTATAGTTGATTATCTCCGTACCAATCCCCCTACGGATGAGCTCACTCCGTTTGCGTCGAGGAAGGAGAGGTATACAAAAAAAGGTGACTAGTCGATCTCGTTGATTATGAGCCTGAGTCGTGGCAAATCGACCTGTATGGTATCCCAGACATCCATAAGATCTATTCAGAGATATTCATGTGCGATGAAGTTGCGAAAATCTACCATGTCTCGGAGGGGAAGACTATTTTCGTCAGGAAAGTTTTCTCGTAATTTACTGGCAGTTTCGCCTAAAAATTGAAACTGCATCAGACACGCATCGGAAATCATCCTTTCAGACCTGAATTTTTGATAGCTCATACTGAAAGTATACTTCTCAATCTGACCGATAGCCTCGAGCATACGATCTAAATAGACTCTTTTTTGTTTGCTCATAGAGTATCGAATATACAAATTTTCTCGGACTCTATACCACTGCGTATATCGCTACGAATAGCGTTGGTTGAGACAAGATCGATCTCACGACTTGTGGCTTCCCGCAACCTTGATCTGAGATTGCCAATATTTAAAAGAGTGAGTGGGCGGTCAGCTCGGCGCTCATAGATAATATCAATATCACTTTTTTCAGTTTCTTGACCACGAGCAAATGAGCCAAAAATAAAAGCTCGTGCAACATTATTTTCTTGAAATGCAGCTTCTACGCTGGGAGTTTTGAGTGTTGCTAGTAGATTCACCTTTTAATCATATAGAAAAGTGAGTGAGTTTCAATTACATGAAGCTAAACCCACCCCTGAGTCCATCCACCGTCCCCGCCCCGAGGAGGACAAATATACGATGCGTCTCAAGGAGATCGAGCTTTTTTAAGACTTCTCAAGTACCAGCAAGTCCACCTCCATCTATGATATTTGAGTGATGTTCGCCGACAGTTGCCACAAATCTCGCAGTCGTCATATAGGCGATATCCTCGGGAGTATCCCTTGAGGCGTAAATATCAGGGATGATGAGTCTATCAGCATCTGTAAACGCTGTAGCAAACTCGTCAAGAAGTCCCCGCGTCCGAGAGTGCTGATGCGGCTGAAAGACTACAACGAGCTCACTCCCTGAGTACTTTGCTCGGAGGGCTGCAAGCGTTGGGCGAATTTCGCTCGGGTGGTGTCCATAGTCAGAGATGACCGTATTGCCTGCGAGCGTTACTCCGACTATCTCACTGCGACGCCACGACCCTCGATATCCAGTGAGACCCTCTATTCTCTCGGACTCAGGAATACCGATAATCTCACCAACTGTGTACGCGAGATTTGCATCAAGTCTGAGGTGCTCGCCCGGCACTTGCAGCGCGAGAAACGGGATTTGTACCACGGGCTCGCCGACACTCTCACGAGGCTCGCCAAAACCCCCAGTATGCCCCTCAACTTTTACGGTGGATTCACGATCTCCCATATTTTCGCTAGTACTGACTATAGAGTCAGTTAGCTCCCCACACTGCATACTCTCCATATCCACCCAATACCACTCGAGTCGTGCTCGGTCACCCTCCGTCACTCGAGCATAGAGATCCTGACACCCAATGTCCTCTCGCGAGAGGACGACTGCCCGACGAGTGCGTGCGATGAGCGATACAAATGCCGAGATATAGTCATCTCGATCACGGTAGTAGTCGAGATGGTCGAGGTCAATATTCGTGATGACGGTGATCTCAGGAGTATACTCGAGGAAGTGGCGCTTGTATTCACATGCTTCGATCGCAAACCAGTCACTGCGAACATCGTGAAAATAGTTTGTCCCACCAAACTGTGCAAGCTGTGTTCCGACGATCGTAGAGCCACCGATCGTAGAGCCCTGGAGCATCACTCCGATGAGTGAGGTAGTAGAGGATTTACCATGGGAGCCAGTTACTGCGATCTGCCTCTGAGAGTTGGTGATACTTGCAAGCGCCTGAGGATAGGACTCTATCTTGAGACCACGCTCCTTTGCAGCCATGAGCTCTGGATTACTCGAGCTTGCCTCACTATGAGACACCCCCTTCGCAGCAATAAAAATTGACTCTGTATGCACTACAAGGTCGGTATGGAGGGGGAGATTGTCTACCGAGTGTCCAATAACCGTATGAATACCCTCGCGCTCGAGAGCCTCAGTGATAGTGCTACTCACTGTATCAGATCCTGACACAGTCCAGCCTAGTGAGGCGTAGTACCGCCCAATAGCTGATACACCTATCCCGCCAGCGCCGATGAGGTGGACATGGGGCATATTACTCGGTGATTTCTTTACGGATAAACGACTCAGCACACTCATCAAAGTCTCTCCATTTCCCAGGATTTTTGGTAAAGGCGTCGATAGCTTTGAGAACCCCGGCATTCCCCGCGAGTATATGCTCTGAGAATTCTCCTGCCTCCCACACAAGGCTCGCCACCTGACGAAGTCTACTCTCAGCGATGCGATTGCGAGCAATCATATCTCCCCCAGCTACTGCCTCGAGGAGTGAGTACTCTTCCTCATAGGAGAGAGCCTCGGCACGCCCGAGCTTCTCTAAAAATATATCAAATTTGCTCGCCATGGACTAAAATAGAAAATATCTCCTTAGAGTGTAGCGAGGTTAGGGAGCATCTCAAGCGATTTTCTCAAAAGCTGCCCGAAACTGTTTTGCTCGGTCGAGATAATTACGAAACATTCCAAAACTTGCACACCCAGGCGAGAGGAGAACAGTATCACCATTTTGTGCTGATGCAGCCGCGAGAGAGACTGCCTCTTGCATACTCTCGGCTGTATGTGTCTCGACACCGAGAGAATCTCCAAGTGCCTGAAATGCAGGACCGGTAGCTCCGATACAAATGAGCGTACGGACTCGACTCTCTAGGAGTGGGGCGAGATGATCAAAGGTATCTCATTTATCGTGACCACCTGCGATGAGGACGATCTCACGACCTGGATATGAGGCGAGTGCCGCCGAGAGGCTCTGAGCGGAGGTGGACTTTGAGTCGTCTACATATCTTACGCCATTCCGGGATCCTATGTACTCGAGTCTGTGTGGGAGTCCTGTGAGACTCGGGAGTGCGCTGTGGATATCAGTTGCTGATATATCGAGATACTCGAGTGCCTCAAGGACCGCTAGGAGATTGCGGGCGTTGTGCTCTCCCGAGAGGGGAGTTTCAGAGAGTGAATACTTTTCTCATCATGAGGTGATGAGATTAGCCCCTCTTGATATATATTTCGTGGACTCTGGGAATGCTTCCCCAAATCCTTGAGCCTGCGTTTTAAGATCTCCCCCAGCGATTACGAGGTCACTCGTAGCTTTGATGAGGCGCATTTTAGCGGCAAAATATTTCTCAATACTCCCATGCCAGTCGAGATGATCAGGGGCAAAGTTTGTATAAATAGTGACTTCAGGGGTAAATCCGCTGAGTTTTTCGTTCCCGATCTTTGGAGTCAGAGCTCATGTGAGAAGGTCGAGATTATTCCCGAGCTC
>JAYWGH010000002.1:0-10509 GCA_043778375.1 bacterium | reverse complement strand
CACTCCAAGCGCTCATTAAAGTGAGATCCAATCGAGCATACTTTCGAGATGAGTACACTCAGTCAGAACTCTATCTGCCTGGACATATAACTTCCTCTCTCCTCGTTACAAATCCTGAGCGAACACATTTTCTCCTCATGAAACATAAGTCACTCGGAAAGCTCCTCCAGTTTTGAGGACACTGCGACGGTGATACTGATGTATTCGAGGTTGCTCGCAGAGAATGTCTCGAGGAAGCAGGACTCACTCCTGAAATTTTCCCCCAGATCGTAGATATTGATATCCATGAAATACCTGAAAATCCTCGGAAGGGTGAGCCCGCTCATCATCACTACGATATTGGGTTTGTCTGAGTTCTCGCTATGGATACCCCGATTCAAGCTGATCCAAATGAAGTAGATACAAGTAATGGGGCAGGTATAGAGTGGTACTCTCTCGCAGAAGTAAAAAAGATGACTGGTGCAAGACTCATAAGGTACACTGAGCGAGCTACTATACTCAAGTAATTATGTGGAGTGACCCTATCATCGCGCGTCTGGTAGAGACTATAAATCTAGTGCCTCTCGCGCCCACAAATAATCTCTACGAGGACCTTCTCTCGTCGATTATTTCTCAGCAAATCTCTACAAAAGCCGCGGCCTCAATAGAGGCTCGATTTATCCAGTATTTCTGAGGGTTCCCGATACCAGAGGCACTCTGAGGGAGTCCCCTCACAGTCCTGAGGACTCTTGGGATATCCACTCGTAAGGGAGAGTATATGCACGCGGTGGCTCTTGCATTCCAGTCTTGAGCTATTGATCCACTAGTGCTCGCAAAAGCCCCGGACAGAGAGGTAATCGAAGTTCTCTCGCGTATCCACGGTATTGGAGTCTGGAGTGCCCAGATGATCCTCATATTCACACTCGGGCGAAGCGATGTATTTGCTCCAAAAGATGGTGGTATCAGACAGGCAATGGTCAGTCTCTATAATCTCACTAAGACTGGTGCATCCCTCGAGCGAGAGATGACGAATATTGCGCAGAATTGGAAACCGGAATGTACAACTGCTATGAGGCTTTTGTGGAAGTATAAGGATGCGGAGCTTCATAAGTAATACTCACCCTAAACCCGCTGAGGGAACTTCTAAAAACTCTTGTATTCCCCATATATTTATATACTCTGTACATATAAATATACCTCTTATATGTACAAGCATCCCCGGTTTATATCCGAAGTCCCCACCACGACTGAGCCACAGATAGGGGATATACGCCTCAGCGACTACCTCCTCGAGCATCCAGCAGTATCAATGCTACATACTATGCCCGATGTGAGCATGCGAGATTTTGGGATTCTCTCTGGGGATACGCTCATAGTCGAGAAGGGGAGAGTCCCAAAAGACGGAGATCTCGTCATGGGAGAAATCGACGGGAGATATCTTATTCGAGCATTTCGAAAGTTTAGCGGGGGAGTGTCTCTATACGCAGGACATCCGGACTATGCGCATCTCGCACCAGAGGAATCACTCCAAATACTCGGAGTTGTAAGCGCAAGTCTACGAAAGTATAAGTAATCATTTGCGTATATGATCTTGCGAACTTCTCGAGATATCTATGCGCACATAGACTGCAATTGTTTTTTTGTATCGTGTGAGTGTCTGAGGCGACCCGAGCTCAAGGGAAAATACGTAGTAGTTGGGGGTGATCTCATTATAGCCGCCTCGTACCCCTGTCGTAAAATAGGGATCGGAGTGGGCACTCCGATATGGCAGGCTCAATCACTCCTCGGAGATAAACTCATACAGGTGCGTCCTGATCTTGCATACTATACGCAGATATCTCGTCAATTTCTCGCCTTTCTCGAGCTTCATACTCTCGAGGTAGAGGTGTTTTCTATCGATGAGGCGTTTGTACGCATTACTGGTATCCCTGAGCTCGAGCATAATGGAGACATAGAGGAGTGGGCAGAGACTATGAAAAAGCGTATCCTCGCGTCTATAGGTATCCCTGTATCTATCGGGGTCGCAAATACTCGGATCAAGGCCAAGATATTCTCAGATATTAACAAACCCTTTTGAGTATTTATCGGGCTCGATCATGAGGATGAAAATACTCTTTTTTATAAGCTCCCCGTGCGAGATATCCCATTTATTGGAGCTGGTCTCGAGTCACGCCTCGGGGCAAATATCAAGACGATCTCAGACTTCATCGGACTCGGGTATCGAAAACTCGAGCGTCTCATCGGCAAAAATGCTACCATCCTCTGGCTCGAGCTCAGGTGAGTAGATGTTTGGCGGGGGAGTATACCGAGTGGTAAAGATCAGAAGTCTCTCATACGATCTCGATCATTCAACCATGCGATAACAGACAATAAACATACGCTGTGGGGGCGTTGTATAGAAAACTTTGAACGCGCCTATCGAGAGATCATACTTATGCGGTGGAGTATTCGCTCAGTCGGGGTTACTCTACGCACCAAGGAAATGATTCGAGACTCATATAGCTATGATTTTTGAGAATTCACAGACGATCGATGACTCATACTGAGTGCACTCAAAGAGTGTTTTGAGCAGATATGGCGCTCTGGTGTGCTCTACCGCACGACTGGAGTGATATTTGGAGGACTCCACTCGACTAAACCCAGACAACTGAGCTTTGGAGATATAGTACTCGTCGATCCAGTGATACCAGGAAAGCCCCTCGAATACGCGCGCAATCTCGAGTGTGTACTCGAGTCTCTCAATGTCCGGTACGGCAAACGTACGGTACGATATGGCGTAACTCCTGAGCAGAAATATCAGGCGTAGGGATCTGCCGATTTAAACAAGTGTAGTAAATACTTAACATAACTTACATTATGTTAAGTATTATTTGTAGAAACTCCTGTGTCTAAGTATACTCCCCTGCAATCAATTCCCATGAAATATACCCAAGCCCTCGAGGACTATATAAGCTATTTGCATATTAACCGTGGTGCAAGCCCCAAAACAGCTGAGCAGTATGAGCTCCATATCTGGAAGTTTTTAGAGTTTGTAGACCCAAAAAATACGAGTCAAGCTACAGAGATACTCCCCCATCCACAGATATTTCTCGGATCATCTCAAGATCCTGATAAAAGAGCTCTTAAAATGCAGGCTCGTATGTATCTGCGAACTCACACCACCCTCGAGATCGAACACATCACCTTGGGGGATTTAAATGAGTTTCGCCTCTCGCTCGTAGATCGTGGCCTCTCTGTAAACTCCGCGAACGCGTATATGATCTCTTTTCGGGCATTTTTTAAGTATCTCAAGAAGCAGTGAGTGAACGCGCTCGACCCAACGAGTATTGACCTCGTAAAGATCCGAGATCGCCAGGTATCATTTCTCACTCCAGATGAGATCGTACGTCTTTTTGCAGCAAAATGATCTCGCGAGCTTCAAGAACTGCGGGACATCGCCATTCTCGAGACTATTTACTCGACAGGACTGCGTATATCCGAGCTCACAGCACTCGGGCGTACAGGAGTAAATCTCGAAACCCTCGAGTTTAGTGTGCGTGGAAAATGAGGGAAAGTGCGAGTTGTGTATCTGACGCCGACCGCCAAAACCGCCATTGAGGCATACCTATCGGCTCGTACTGATCAGTTCTCTCCCCTCTTTATCCGGCACAACTACGATCCAGAGAATATCGCGTCAATAAGCCTCACGGATATGAGCGTGCGACTCTCAAGATTTTTTATCACCGAAATGATCCGAAAGCGAGCAGTACTAGCTGGTATAGCAAAAGATATCTCGGCTCATACTCTGCGCCATAGCTTTGCGACTACGCTCCTGGAAAATGGTGCTGATATACGGTCTATCCAGGAGCTCCTCGGACACTCGTCTATCACCACAACGCAGGTCTATACCCATGTTACCAACTCCCGCCTCCGGGAAGTGCACCAGAAATACCATCAGCAAGATCACTCACATACGGATTAGGACTCGAAGTATGCACAGGTTTTCTGCGCTTACTCATCGGACCTACCTCAAGCATCTCTTTACAAAAATCATATAAACTCCTTTGATCCGAGTTTAACTTTTCTCTCGTAATCCGACCTATGAGTGCCTCTGCCAGAGAAAGTGAGCTGAGTCAATGTAATGGAGATACTTTTGTGTTACCGTTTGAAGCGCTTCAAGGCATTTCTCCGAGGAGCGCATCCTCAAGGGTAAAATTATAATAAATACCTTGTACTAAAAATGGAAATGCGAGTATAAGAAGTTTCTCTGGAGCAATGTTTTGCTTGTGAGTCTGTTGATATAAAAATGACTCCTTTAGAGCTAAATGAAGGGTGTATGCCATAGCGAGCTGGGTCTGTCTCACTACGAGTAAACTCTCAGGTGTACAGAGACGATCCCGCATTTTAAAAAAGAAATTATCTGGCGCTCAAAATCCTATTTCTGAGAGTCTCTTATTGCGTGCCTGCAGCTTAAATTCATTATTCGGTGGAGCCGCATACAGGCTCATGAGCATTATAAGTCGTAAACCTGGAATTTTTGTATACTTCGCAACTCCTCAATCAAGTTGAAAAGAGCAAGGTGCTCCTTCTCTCATAGTAATGAGTTCAGGTGTAAATTGTTCAAGTGCGTGTATTTGTGCTTTTACAGTTGCAGCCACCGCAAAAGCCCAGGTGTGTCCGTGACTCACTACGTCATGCTTGAGTGAATCTTTATTTCTATCTGGATGTGCAGGATGTACTCCACCAGAGCCAGGATAGTTTTGGTCAAAAGTACTTGTATCAACAGTTGGATCAATTTTGAATGGGAGATTCATTATTGAATTGGGTTAAAAATTAACTGTAAGCAAAAAATAGTATTTGACAAATAATTTTTGAGACTAAAATAGATATATATAAATATGGGTACAGTTCACAATTTACAATCTCAGATGAGTAACTCTCGACCTACATGTCCCCAAGGACTCTGTAACTGTGGTCTCGCTGTCAATCCAGTCCAAGTACTAGATTGACTCCAAAAAGCTACTTCATGGAATATACAATCTCTCCTCGAGAAAAAGTCTCCTGCAGAAGAATTTACAGGTGTATCGATAAAATTTTGAGAAATCGATCAACTGCCGATGAATATTATGTTTAGTAGAAAGTTCACTCCAAATGAAGAAGAATATCAACTATTTGCCATAACGGTATTAATCTTGAGTGACCTCATACCTCGTGGCATTTCCCCTCAGTTGTGAGGTGACAATGTCTCTGTTACCCTCATTGCAAAAAAAGAAAATCACAAAGTCTGTAGGCAAGTGCTCCCTAAACTCGCAGTAAAACTCACTGAAGCATACAGTAAATGAATTATTGTGTTTCCTGCTCTACTGGGCTCTACTCACAATGACGAGTAACATCCCCAGTCACAAAACACCCTCCCCCCTCATCTCGGATGACACTGACGCACTGCTCATAGAGATCACGATCTCCACGAGTCTGCGCGATCTCTCGGAGTCGATTGATACTCGTGATATAACGCCTACTCACCAGAGCTCCGAGTATTTCGCGATCGAGACTTTTCGACCAAATATCTAAGAATTTATTCACCGCAAGCAAAAATCAGGGATTTTTTATATCGAGGAGTGTATCCAGGATTGCTGACTCAGGCGAGAGAATTCGTAGAGACTGAGTCGCTCCTGAGAGTCCGTGATATGCAGAGAGTGACTTGAGATATGGGAATAAATCTCATCCAGCCATAGTCCGAGATTTTGCTCATACCGTGATAGATCGCAGGGTTATAATATAGTCAGTAGATATGCGCAGGGTCTTACTCGGACGCTCAAATGTGCCTATGGGTACAAAGAGCTCGAGATCCGCCACTGGTGCTGCATTTCCCATATGAAGCTCGAGAGACTTGAGACCAGAGATGATCGCCTGCCCTACTCAACACTGTTGACGTACAAAAGCAGTCACAATCTCCCAGTATCGTCTGGTAATAAACTGTGGCATGCGCTGCGTGAGAGGGTCGTATCCTACGAGATACACACCATTACGTATACGAGTGAGATGCCCCGAGTGCACGAGCTTATATACGAGCTTTGCTACTTGTGGAGCTGCACCAGGGCGCGCATGCGTGGGGTCAATAATCTCATAAATATCCTCAAGAAGGATGATAGACCCTGACTTTTGCGACAATTTGATAACAATTTTGTCAAAAGAAATCATGGAAGTTTTTGTCTTAAATACTATATCAGTGAGCTATATAGAATATATAATTTCTACTATATAAATCAAATACTTTTTACTAAACCCTGAATATTGACGACTTAGGCTCTTGCACAAACCCTGTCCCAGTCTATACTGGAAGCACTTTACTCTCCCCCATGCAATCAGCTATCCTCAGCCTTAACAACTTCCTCTCCCCTTTTACCCTCTGGATACGAGATAATAAAGTACTCGTAGGACGAATACTTATAACACTCGCATTTCTCTCCATAGGTTTTACCCTTGCACCCCAGTTTCAAAAATTTCTCGGAGAATGGGCATACAATCTCCTCCTCCTCATACTCATTGTCGGACCACTCGCTCGTGTATCAGGGATAGAGTTTCTTGGGAGTATTCGCCTATTTCGTCGAGAGCTCGGCATACTCATGGGGATGCTCGCGCTCATGCACTACGCGACTTTTTTGATCAAGAACTTCGAATACCTTGAGGTCATAATCCAAAATCCAAATCCACCCCTTTGGCTCCCAGTAGGTTTTTGGGCGATGATACTCGCTTTCCTCCTCCTCATTACCTCCAACAACTGGGCAGTAAAAAAGCTCGGAAAGTGGTGGAAGCGACTTCATCGGCTCGTATATGCAATCCTTATTCTTGTGATCGTGCACGTGGTAGCCCTAAAGGCAAAGTGAGCCTATAGTGGACCAGAATTTGTAGGAGTACTTATAGAGTCTCTCATACCAGTAACTATCCTCGCAGGAGTGAAGATTGCTGACTCTCTAGGAGTTCGGCTCGCAGATGCTAAAAAAACGAGTGTTTAATCGCGTTTATATCCTTTTCCCTCGAGGTAGTTCACCTCTTGTATCCTTTTTAGAAGAGTTGGAGTACTCGTGCTTGAGGTTTCTATGACACTTGCCTTGAGACGTGAGTACTCAGTAAGCCCTTGGAGGACCTCACTTGTCACAATGGTCGAGGAGTTAACAATTCCTCGATAGTTGGAGTAGACGATAGCGACATTATCTTTAAGTCCAAAAGTTACTCCGAATGTAAACGATACTGCAGCAAACAGTGCAAAGTATGCCCCAAGTGCAAAGTTACTTACGAGCGTTACTCGTGGAGCTAGTCGAGCTAGGAGCTTTGTACTCAGGCGAACTCAGGCGTAGAGACATACGGCGAGGAATACCCCAAACGGAGCTACCATGGTCAAAAGAAGTCCCGCAATGATCATCCAGCCAAACTGTACTGTTTGCAAAACTATTCACTTAAGTCCGGGCGCACTAAACGCCTCAAGACCAGCGAAGAATCGAGAAATCAGGAGGTACTCATTGTATGTCTTGGGGGTATGGATCGTAAGAATAAACTTGATGAAATAGTAGAGGTCCGTCTGAGTCGTATTGAATACTCGTGCGAGACGATACATAAAAAGTGGTCGACAAAATCGCAGCACGAGTGAGCTATCAATCGCAGAAATCAGAGGACGAACAGCTTCGAGTGATGGAAAGCTATATACTGTAAAATCCTCACGCATAACTTTTCTTTTTACCTCAAAAAAGGCAGGTCGAGAAAGAAATCCTCCTCAAAATATCACATCAACAAGCTCACTCGCGTGCGTAGTGGTCACTCCCCTGCGCAGCACATTGAGAAAATTCTCCCGCTTAATAGACTCAGTGCCCATGGCATTTGAGAGTTTTCCTACAAATTGCATCTTTGTACTAAAAGTAGATGAGCGCAGTGCTCCGATTTCAGTGACGAGTGACTGGTATATACTCGTCTGCGAGAGGGCGAGGTTATACGTTTGAGTTTTGAGAAGTTTTTCTCGGAGAAATGTAAAACATCCGAGTATCCTCGAAGTTGCTAGTCCGTCAATGAGCTCGTTATTGAGGCGAATATTCTCAATAAATTCTTTGCGCCAAAAATCCTGCCCCACACCTCGAGCTGCCATTGAGAGATAGAGATCTCGCGCGAGTCGCTTGGCTCCGATCTTGAGCGGAGAGATAGTATCTCATCTAGACTCAGCGAGCATATCGAGCTCAGGAGTGAGTACTGCGAAAAACTTACCCGTATCAATAAGAGTCGAAGAAGCATACTCGAGAGATTGGGGCCTCCCTTGGTAGATACTGAGAAGTTTCTCAAAAAGAATTTTGATCTCTGGATGCTCTGAGAGTACAAAGAAATAAAAATCCACATCCTGATAATAGCTCTCCTCAAAGTAGGTATCAAGGAGTTTCTTATGCATACCGAATTCCGTACCTCCTGAACCTGAAGCTGCGATAATACGATAAAAATCGTTTTTTGCATAGAGCGCTATAAGCTCTGAGAATTTCGCGGCAGACTCTGTATAGTAGGATTTCTCTATACTGGAGAGGAGATCATCCGCAAAATCCTCGATGAGCTCACGCAAACGAGCGAGCCCAAAAAGGATCGCAAGAGGGTTACGAGAGACTGCGATTGCAGTGATCTCGCTGGCAAAAGAGGTATTCGTAGGTGTATTCGATGAGTCAGGCATGCATCTAGTATGGCATATGCACGGCCTGTATGCAAAAAACGAGCAATACAATCGCTGTATTAGCATGAGAAATATCTTTCCAAACGGAGGGAAAATGTGAGCAAGCTCACAACCCTCCTCTTTAGAAAATATTTCCCATACTAGTAAGTTTTTTTGGATTAGTCACTACCCGGAGATATATTCCCCAACTCACAAAGTGAGAGTTATTCTCAGTCCAGTAAATTTCTAAACTAAAATTCTCTCTACCTGAGTTACACCTCCAGCATCGCATACTTCTCCTCAAGTTTTGCTATTTGCTCGATGGCTTGTTGTTTCTTATCCTGTTCGATACGTACGATTTTTTCAGGTGCATTGCGGATGAATTCTTGATTGGTAAGCTTGGTATCCACTATACGGATGAACTCTTTTTTATTACGGATCTCTGCCATCAGACGCTCCTTCTCCCCTGCCGTATCAACAAAAACCCCAGTATCGAGGTATATCTCTATCTCCCCGACCACTGCGTACGACTGCCCTTGGATCTGAGCACTCTTTGTCTCATAGCTCACCTCACTGAGTCTCGCGAGCCCGAGGAGAATAGTCTCATTTGCTTGCACACAGTCTCTATATTTCTTTGGAGCTACTATTGTGAGTGCGAGTCTGTCTGAAGGTTTTACCCCCTTGACTGCTCGTACATTCCGGATCTCGCGGATCACCCGGTAAAGAAGCTCCATCTCGGACTCAAGTGCGAGATCACGAGTATGGATCGACACCGGCCAGTGTGCACTTGTGAGCACTCCCCCACCCGTGAGCTTAGCATAGAGCTCTGAAGTGATCATTGGCACATACGGGTGCAAAAGGGTGAGAATAGTGAGAATTCCATAGGCCATCACTTCTCGACCATAGGGAGAAGTCTCCTTTGTGAGCTTGTACTCCTCAACTGCAAAGTCTGCAAACTCATCTCGGATAAAGCTCATGAGCTCTGCTCCACGGGCCGAGAACTCAAGATTATCCATACCTACTGTCATCATATCTACAGTGGCTCGGAGTCTTGAGAGAATCCAGCGCTCATGTGGCATGAGAGCTGCCTGAACGACTGGATCAGCGAGTTTATTGTGGAGTTCTCCCACTGTAATAGCAGTCTCTCCAATATTTGTATGCACAAACCGAGCAACATTCCAGAGTTTATTGAGGTAGAGCATATTGTTCTCGACGAGCCGTTTACTGAAGTTGAGATTGGTCCCCGGAGTGTTCCCAATCGTGAGCGCGAGGCGCAGTGCATCTGTCGAGTATTCCTCAATAATCTCGAGTGGATCAATCACATTCCCCCAAGATTTTGACATCTTGCGCCCCCCCTCGTCAAGTACGAGTCCATGGAGATATACCGTTTTAAATGGAGTTCCTCCTGTATACTCATACCCGAACATGAGCATTCGGATTACCCAAAAGAAGAGGATATCATATCCAGTCTCGAGTACCTGTGCTGGATAAAATCTCTTGAAGAACACTCCTGGATCCTCTGGTGTCCAATTCAGAATAGAAAATGGCCAGAGTCCTGAGCTAAACCAGGTATCGAGTACATCGTCGTCCCGTCGTACATTCTCCACTCCGTGAGTGGCGTAGAGCTCAGTCGGATCGAGTGTTACTCCAAGGAGTTCCCCTGTCGTCACATGATAGTATGCAGGGATTTGATGTCCCCACCAGAGTTGACGAGATATACACCAGTCTCGCATACTTCCCATCCAAGATTCAAAGCTCGTATTAAATCTCGCAGGGACAATATTGAATTCTTTTTTGGCATACCCAGTGGTGACTTTTTTGGCCATCTCAGACGCTCGAATAAACCACTGCGTAGACACGATCGTCTCAAT
>JAYWGH010000001.1:0-3430 GCA_043778375.1 bacterium | reverse complement strand
TTGAGGTTGTTAGCCCATCGATAACGATGGTAAATATTTCTCCACTCTGCTCGGCACGAACGCTCCATCCATGGAGACCAGCAATGCGCTCCACGAGTGCCAGTCCGAGTCCGTTCCCAGCTCCAGGAGTCCCGACAAACTCAGTAAAAATAGATTTTATATCTACTCGCACTCCTGGGCTCACAGGGTTACTGATACGCAGTAGATGAGGTGCATACTCTATTTTTATTTCTCCAGGTGCGCCGTATTTGAGAGCATTCTCTATAATATTGCGCAGGAGGGTTCGTAGGAGTGTTGGGACGGCAGATAGAGTGAGAGTATCTGGGACGCTTACTTTGAATATTTTACCATCTGCAATTGGGAGTTTTGAGAGCTCTGCGCGTATTTCTTGTACGAGAGGGGCAAGTTGGGTGGGCGCTCGAGCAAGAGTACTTTCTGCCTCAGAGAGGGTAAGGAGGCTATCAATCGTCTGTTGCATGAGGGTGATTTCATCGAGAGATGAATTGATCGCCGCAGGGTCGTACACTTTGCCTACTCTCGTCAGCTCGAGGTCAGATTGGATCACCGCAAGTGGAGTTTTGAGCTCATGTGCGAGATAGCGATTGTATGAGAGAGACCTAGCTCGGGCTTGCTCAATCGGAGTAAGGGTGAGTTTTGACACTCGCAGGGCTATCGCATAGAGTACGAGCGAAAAGAGTATGACCGCAAATCCTCCCCATATGAGAAGACCAGATTGAAATTCTTTCTTTAAGTCAGCTGACTCATAGAGGAAAACGCGACCATTTGATAACTGTTTTCCATAGATCTGGAGATTATTTTCCTCGATCTCTACTCTATTTACTTGCCCAAGAGGGAGGGTATTTAAAAAACTTAGATCTACCTCCATATTGGTGAGAAATCCTGTAGTGATCGTCTCTACAGGTCCTACAAATATGAGGTTACGGGCAAAGGGGGGTACTCGCTCACCAGGTTGTCCGAGGCGCTCTAAAAATTTAGGACGATTGGTGATCTGCTCAATACGACTCGCAAAATTTCACTCGACGCGCTTCTCACTCTGGAGGTAGCCAATTACTCCAAATATCCCTAAAATAACGAGGAGTACTCCGAGAATAGTGAGCGATATTTTGAGCGCGAGAAGGCGAGCAGGCTGCATGATAACTAGTGTTGAAAGGCTACAGGAATTGAGTACCCAATGTTGCGCTGCGTGATGATCACCCCTCGCCCGAGTTTTTTACGCAGACTGTAGATATGCGCCTCGAGGGTCATACTCGTCCAGTTTTCCTCAGAGTCTCCCCAGACGCTATTTGTGAGCTCAGATTTTGATCTCGGTCGTCCAAGCTCTTCAAAGAGGGTTGCAAATATGAGCCACTCTTTGTGAGTAAGATCTATTTTTTGGTCCTCGTGGAGGATATGATTATTTGAGAGGTCTACTGTGTATGGACCATACTTGACTACTTCTGCGGTGATACTCCCTTTTCGCCTTGTTATCGCCTGGATACGTGCGAGGAGCTCCTCGAGGGAAAATGGCTTAGTAAGGTAATCATCCGCTCCGAGTCCGAGCACTTCGACCTTATCCTCTATCATACTGTCCGAGGTGAGCGCGATGATAGGAGTAGTGTGATCTGTAAGTCTAAAAACCTGTAAAAACTCTCGTCCTCCCATAATGGGCATATTCATATCCAGAATAATAGCATTATAGGTATTTGTTCGTAGGAGGTCGAGTCCCTCAATCCCCATGTGTACAGTGTCGCTTGCATATCCTGAAAGTGCCAAAAACTTTTTAATATTCTCTCGAATTTTCGGGTGATCATCAATAATGAGTATTTTCATAGCTTCTATCCTACACGAAAGCAACCATGGGTACAATCGAATTTGAGATTGCGAGCGAGATTTTAACTTCGTTTTAAAATGATGTACTATTCTTGCCATGTATCCCAAGTGATACTCGGTCAGTGATCGACAGCTCTTAGGGACTTACTATTTATTTTAACTTTTCATTTATGAAGCACGCAAAAAAACTTATGGGAGTTGGACTCCTTACAACTCTACTCGTCCCAGTACTTACCTTTTCAGCTACTGCAACAGGTGCGGTAACAACAGGGCGATCAGCTCCGGATTTCTCAAAACCTCCTCAGTCGGTACAAGATACTCTCAAAGCGGCAGGAGTGACGGCCCCAACTCAGGAGGCGATCAAAACATTTGAGACTAAGATGCAAAATGAGCGGACAGCTATTAAGTCACTCTCAGATGCGGACAAAGCATCACTCAAAGCGATCCGAGACGCTGCACGCAGGCAAGAGCGAGAATTTCTCCGGTCAAAGGGTGTTGACCTCCCAAGTGAGGACGAGATAGTAGCGGCAATGAAGTTTAAGGATACTCTCAAGGCTGCAATGGATAATATGACGGTTGCTGAGATGAAAGCATTTAAGAAGCAGTATAAGGGGGATATGGGAGAAGGATTTAGAAAGGAAATGAAGGATATGAAGCAAGGGATGAAGGGAGGACGAGGGGAGTGACGAGGACCACGAGGAAATGGTGACGGGGAGAGAAATGATGATATGGGGAAATAATTTTCTCTGCCTTAAAAAAAGACCCACCGGGGTCTTTTTTGGAGTTTAAAACTCTTATTTTTATCTCTAAGTCTATACCCAAGCTACCTAATAACAAAATTGACTTTTAATTTATAAAAGTTATAAAAGTAATATGAGGAAATTGGATTTATCAGGAGATTATAGAACTCACGCTGTAAATATACAAACGGCGTGAGCAAATAAAATAATTGAGAAAAGGCATGTACTTTCTCGTTATTTTGAGGCTCTTGCTTCTGATCTTATTGATCTATCGTATTTGATGTTTACTACTACAGGGAGTGATGGAAGACTTTCGAGTAAAATGTATGATAGACTCAGGACTCATAAAAGAATGATGGAATCGGGTAATGATAAAATTCACTGATCGATGTACCCTTCATATGACCTAAATACTGGTGAAGTCTTTTATGATCAACTCAACCATGCTTTTTGAGTGAAAAATGGACCACTTCGATATGTGCAATATCTTTTAGCGGTATCTCTTATGAGATATATTCGTGATGGGAAAATCCACCCATCCTTTATGGATGAGTTACCACCAAATATAAATGATCGACTTACCTTTATTCAAGATAACTCGCTTACCCGCAAGAATCCCGAAGAAGTTGAGCATTTAAAGGAGATATATACCTTTTTTCTTTATATGTATCATGAAATGCAGTATCGTCATTTCTCCGAAGGAGTGACACATTTTGTAGTATCTGATAAAGATATGCTCACAAATATAAAAGAGATGATTTCTTGTTTACAATCTGCTTATAAAATTGAGCAATTTTATCCACAGAGGATAAATAGTAGAGTGCCGCGGGACTAAGAATGCCTTTTTAAGTTGAGTCTTA